>JANXLV010000169.1 GCA_025355005.1 Myxococcales bacterium
GAGCGTTCGCGCTCCGTCGAGCGCATTTAGCTTGCTCGTCTCGATCGCGGCGACAACAATTCTCGCCATGCAATCCGTCGCTGCGTCTCGAATCCTCGGTGTCGGTCACTACGTCCCGTCGCGTGTCGTCACCAACGCTGACCTCGCGAAGCTCATGACCACGTCGGACGAGTGGATCGTCCAGCGCACTGGCATCAAGGAGCGTCGATACGTGGAGAACGAGGGCGTCATGGCGAGCGACCTCGCGCTCCCCGCCGCGAAGATGGCCCTCGCGAATGCAGGGCTCACGGAGAAGGACCTCGACGCGATCATCTTCGCGACGCTCTCTCCGGACGCGCATTTTCCTGGGTCGGGGTGCTTCCTCGGAAAGAAGCTCGGGCTGCCCGGAATCGCGGCGCTGGACGTGCGCAATCAGTGCGCGGGCTTCCTGTACGGTCTCTCCGTCGCGGATGCGTGGGTGCGCGCAGGCGTGTACAAGCGCGTGCTGCTCGTGGGCGCGGAGGTCCACTCCGGCGGTCTGGAGTTCACGGACCGCGGGCGCGACGTGGCGGTGCTCTTCGGTGATGGCGCGGGCGCCGTCGTCATCGGCGCGGCAACGGAGCCGGGGCAAGGGCTCCTGAGCCTGGAGGTGCATTCGGACGGAACGGGCGCGACGGACCTCTGGATGGAGGCGCCCGCGAGCCGCATCACGAAGGAGATCGTGGAGGAGGGCCGCCACTTCCCGAAGATGAATGGCAAGCAGGTCTTCCGTTGGGCCACGGAGAAGATGCAAGAGGCCGCGCTCTCCGCCATGAGCAAGGCGGGCGTCACCGCCGCCGACATCGATCTCTTCGTGCCGCACCAGGCGAACCTTCGCATCAACCAGTTCGTCGGACAGAAGCTCGGCATCCCGGAGTCGAAGACCGTCGCCAACATCGAGAAATACGGCAACACCACGGCCGCGACGATCCCGCTAGGCCTCTCCGAGGCGATGATCGAAGGCCGCGTGAAGCCCGGTGACACGGTGCTCTTCGCTGCGTTCGGAAGCGGCTACACCTGGGGCGCCGCCGTTCTCACGCTGTGAGCAAACGCAGCGTCGAGGGCGGTGTCGAGCCGCGCTCGACCGTGGGTTACGAACTGCTCTTTGTGTGATTTCCGGGTAGCCTTCCGGACACGCATGAGCGCCCTGACGGACATCCCAAGCCAGTTCTTCGTTGCGCGGCTCGCGGCAGCGACGGATCGCGACGTGATCATGTTGCTCGCGAAGGAGCTCGGTGACCACGTCCACGCCACGTTCGCGGAGGCCGCGTGCGCGCGCGAGAAGCGCTCGCCCACCGGGTTGCCGTTTGGCGACGTCGGCGTGGCGATCCCGCACGGCGAGCCGGAGCACGTGAAGACGCCGGCGATCGTGCTCGCGTCTCTGGAAAAGCCAGTCCGCTTCCGACAGATGGGCTCGCCGCGCACCATCGTGGAGGTGTCGCTCGTGGTGATGCCTGCGCTCACGGCCAAGGAGCAGGCCGCAGCCACGCTGTCCGGCATCATCACATTGTTGCAGGATGCAACCATCCGCGCCGCGCTCGCGAACGCGACCACCGCGGACGAGATGCGGAGCGCGCTCGCATGAGCCTCGACGGACTAGTCCACTACGTGCTCTCGCTCGGTGCGCCCGTGATGATGCCCATCTTCATCACGCTGCTCGGGCTCCTCTTCCGTCAGGGCATCGCCAAGAGCGTGCGCGCGGGTCTCACCGTGGGCGCGGGCTTCATCGCGATCGGGCTCGTGGTCGGTCTGCTCGTGAAGGTCGTGGGCCCCAAGGCCATGGCGTTCGCGGACGTGCTCGGCCTCAAGCTGGACATTCTGGACGTGGGCTGGCCCATGGGAGCCGCGGTGTCCTTCGCTTCGCCCATCGCCGCCGCGCTCATCCCGATCATCCTCGCGCTGAACGTCGTGCTCGTGCTCACGAAGCAGACGCGCACGATCGACGTCGACATCTGGAACTACTGGCACTTCATCTACACCGGCGCGCTGATCCACGCGGCCACGGGCAGCATGCTGCAGGGCGTGCTGGGCGCGTGCATCACGGCGTTCATCATCTTCAAGCTCGCGGACTGGACCGCGCCCATGGTGGAGAAGCATTTCGGGCTTCCGGGCATCTCGCTCCCGCACACGGAGACCATCAACTGGGCGCCGCTGATGTTCGCGCTCGAGCGCGTGTGGCGGCTCGTGCCATTCCTTCGCGACGTGGAGGCGGATCCCACGGCGGTGCGCAAGCGCCTGGGCATCCTGGGCGAGCCACTCCTCATGGGCGCCATGCTCGGCGTCCTTCTCGGCGTGCTCGGCGCCGTCCCGCTCTTCAGGGCGCATCGCTATGGCGAGTGGTTCAAGGAGATCGCCACGCTCTCCGTGACGATGTCGGCGGTGCTGATCGTCCTGCCGAAGGTCGTCGCCATCTTGATGGAGGGCCTCATCCCCATCTCGGAGGGCGCACGCGACTATCTGCAGAAGCGCTTCCCGGGTCGCGATCTTCTGATCGGCCTCGACGCAGCCGTCGTCATCGGGCATCCGGCCAACATGGCGATCGCGCTTCTCTGCGTCCCGATCGCGCTGCTGCTCGCAGTTGTGCTGCCCGGAAATCACATGCTGCCCTTCGGTGATCTCGCTGCGCTGCCGTTCTACATCCTGTGGGGCGTGGCCGCGGCGCGCGGGAACATGGTGCGCGGGCTCCTCAACGCGATCGTCGTCATCGTGTTCATCCTGCTCATCGGCACCAACCTCGCGCCGCTCACCACGGAGCTCGCGCAGTCGGCCGGCTTCAGGCCCGAGGGCGTGGGAGATGCTGCAAAGTACACGCAATGGTCCGGCGTCGCCCTTGGCAGCCACGTGGTGCCGTGGATGGTGCTCCAGCTGTTCCGCCCGGGGATGCGCTGGGTGGGCGCCGTCACGCTCGGCGGGTTCGTCGCCATCTGGTGGTGGGTGCGTCGTGACGTCCTCGCCGAGCCAGAGAAGAAGAGCGAGCCTGCAAAGAAGGATGACGGAGGCAAGGACTGACCATGCCGCCGAGGAACGTCACGCTTCCGGACGCGCTGCACGCACGGCCTGCGAGCCTCCTCGTACGCGTAGCGAGCGCCTTCGTCGCGACGATCTCGGTGGTGAGGGGCGAGCGTCGCGCGAACGCAAAGTCGATCCTGGAGGTGCTCGCGCTGGGCGCCGCGAAGGGGGACAGCGTGGACCTCCTGATCGAAGGCGACGACGCGGACGCCGCGACTGCGGCAGTGCTCGCGCTGATCACCCAGAATTTCTCGGCTGATCTGGTCCCGGAGACGGGCGCGGCGTCCGTACCTGGCATCGCGGTCGGGCGTGCGCACGTGCTGGCGCCATCCGACGTCGGCAACACGGTAACGGACGTCGCTGCCCGCTTCCAGGAAGTGCGCGAGGAGCTCGAGCGCGATCTCGTGCTCCTCACGCCGACCGAGCGGGAGCTGCTCGAGCCCGAGCTCGCGATCCTGGAGGAGCTCGAGACGCGCGTGCGTGCGCGGATGGACTCCGCTGGCGGCGGCCAGTCGTTTCGTGAAGCCGTGGACGCCGAGACCGGCGGCACCATGACCGATCTCTTTCTGGACGCGCGCGCGCGCCTCATGGGTGAGAGGCTCCGCATCGACCTGCCTCCCGACTGCGGGCCCTCCATCCTCGTTGCTCCGTCGCTGCCGCCCTCCCTGGTCGCGGCGCTCCCCGCCTCCATCGTCGGCATCGTCAGCGCCAGAAGTGACGACGACACGAAGCACGGCACGGGCAACACCTCGCACGCGGCCATCATCGCGCGGAGCCGCGGCATCGCGCTGGCGTTCGTCGGCACCGAGGTGACCGACGCGATCGTGCACGACGAGACCATCGTCCTCGATACGACCGAGAGCTCGGCACGCGTCTGGATCGAGCCGAGCGAGAAGCTGCTCGCGGAGGCCATCCAGAGGCGCGATGCGCGCGCGGCGGACGAGGCGGCGCAGGCCGCGCATGCGGAGGAGCTCGGTCAGAGCGTGAGCGTGACGGTGCGCGTGAACGTCAGTCGCATGGACGAGGCGCTCCCGACGCAGGCGCGCGGAGTCGGTCTGGTGCGCACCGAGCTCTTGTTTGCGGCGCACCGCGCGGAGCCCAGCATCGAGGAGCAGGCCGCGGCGTACCGATCGATCGTGTCGCGCGCGCGCGGGTTCTCCGTCACCATCCGGCTGTTCGACGCAGGCGGCGACAAGCCCCTCGCGTGGTTGCCCTCCTCCGATCCGGACGCGCGCGGCGCCGCCCTCCTCCTCTTGCACGAGGCCGTCCTGCGCGCGCAGCTCTCGGCCATCGCCGCCGCGCGCGATTCGGGAGACGCGCGCGTGCTCATCCCGCTCACACGCAGCGCCGCGGACGTTCGCCGTGTGCGTGCGCTCGCACCGCCGGGCCTCGTGGTCGGCGCCATGCTGGAGACCAAGGACGCCGTGGACCACGCCGACGAGATCGCGAAGGAGGCTGATTTCCTGAGCATCGGCACGAACGACCTCACGGCCTCCGTGCTCGGCGTCGCGCGCGCCGACGCAGGTGATGGTCTGTCGCCCGCCGTCTTCGCGGCGATCACCCGCGCGATCACCGCCGCACGCGCACACGGTCGTGAAATTTCAGTGTGCGGTGAGCTCGCTGCGCATCCAGAGGGAGCGCGCCGGCTCGTGGATGCTGGGGTCTCTGCGTTGAGCGTGGCCATCCCGGCGTTCGCGCGTACCGTCACGCTGGTCTCGGAGAAGATCCCCGGAGGAGGTCACGTATGAAGAAGATCCTGGTTGCATGCGGCACGGCCATCGCCACGTCCACGGTCGTCGCGAAGAAGCTGGAAGAGATGCTCAAGGCGCGCGGCATCGACGTGAAGATCGATCAGTGCAAGGCCTCCGAGGTAGAGGCCCGCGCGGCGAACTACGACGTCATCGTGTCGACCACGGAGGTCACCGGCACCGCAGGAAAGCCGCTCATTCGCACGCTCTCGTTCCTCACTGGAATCGGCATCGACGCAGACGTCGAGAAGATCGCCGGCCACCTCGGGTGAGCCCGCCCATGGTGCACCGGACGCCGCGCCTTCGTGCGCTCGCCGAGGACGCACTCCTCGTCGTGCTCCCCGCGCTGCTTCTCGGGATCGCATCGCCGTCTCCATGGCTCTGGCTCCTCTGCACCACGGGCGTGTGCGTGCTCGGGTTCAACGTCGCGACGCTGCATTTTCCCCGTGAAGTCGCGCTCGATGAAGAAGGCATTCGCTTCCGCGCGTACGGTCGCGAGCACCACTACGCCTGGCAGGCGAGTCGCGTCCGCGTGCGCCGCTTCCTCGTGCGCGACCGCGTGCTCCTCCGCGTGGAAGACGTGAAGAGCGGGCGCAGCCACCGCTACTGGCTGACGACGCAGCTCTCCGACTACGACGCCCTGGTCCGCGATCTCGTCAGCCGAACGTGAGCGCGCCCAGCGTCTTCGCGACGTCGCCGCCGCGCCAGACGATCTCGTTGATCGCAGCGAGGAGCGGGAGACCAGTGATGCCGCGCTCCGCCGCGAAGCGCGTTGCGGTGGCGATCGCGGCGTAGCCCTCCGTCAAGAGGCCTGCTGCGAGCATCTCTCTCGCGACCTTCTCCGCGGGCTCACCACGACCGATGCGCTCACCGAAGGCGCGGTTTCGCCCTGCCGCCGCGGTCACGTGTAGGTCGCCCACGCCCGCTGCGCCATGCACGGTGTCTGCGCTGCCACCCGATGCGACCACGATCGTCCGCATCTCGGCGATGGCCTGCGCGAAGGAGGCGGCTCGGGCGTTGTGCGACTCCGCGCCCACGAACCCGTCCCACATGCCGATGCCCGTGGCGTACGCGTTCTTCAGCGCCGAGCAGAGCTCAGCGCCAGCGATGTCGTTCGTCGGGGTGACGAGCAGTGTCTTGCCCGCCAGCGCGTCCGCGCAGAAGCGCGCGTCGGGTCCGGCGAAACACATCCAGGTGAGGACGTCACGCGCGACCTCCATCGCCTTTGCGGGACCCGCGGCGTGGACGTAGCGTGGGTCGCGGCCGAGGATCTCGCCGATCACGAGATCGATCCGCTCCATCTTCTTCGCGCTGTTCTCGAGGATGCCCTTGGTGACGGAGAGGATGGGCACGTTCGGCATGAAGGGCGCGGCGCGCCGCATGACCTCGGCGATGCCGTCGGAGTTCACGCCGCACACGACGAGCTCCGCGGGCCGCAGCGCCTTCTCCAGCTCCGCGACGTCGTGGCCGTGCACGGTGGTGATCCCAGAGAGCGTGAGCTTGAGGCGCGGGTGAGGCTCGCCGCGCTCCACGGGGTCGAGCATGGGGTCGTCCAGCCACGTGCCCCACAGCGTGACCTCGTGGCCGCGCTTCTGCGCGACCGTCGCCATCGCGGTTCCCATGTATCCTGCACCTAGTACGGTCACGCGCATGGCTCGTTGCTAGAGCATTTCACGGGCGGGCGCCACGGCCCCGTTGGACGCCGGACACGTTCTCGTGCGGAAAACTCGCTCGCTTCGTGGCTCCTCGTTACGCTTCGTGTCGTGCCGCGGAGTGTCCATGAAGCTTTCGAATGACGAAAAGCGAGCCTTCCACGAGGGTGGATTCATCGTGCTGCGAGGGCTGTTCAGCGAGGCCGAGGTCGCCCCCGTGCGCGCCGCCTTCGAGCGCCTCTACGCGACGGCGCAGACGCTGCGCGCGACTGGCGATCACGACGGCGCGTTCTTCGTGCTCTCGGCGCCCCCCGCAGGCGAGGTGGTCGTCCAGCGCGTCGTGTGGGCCGGCGGGGCCGAGCCCGAGCTGCTCCGGCTGAGCGAGGATCCGCGGCTCGTGTCGCCAGCGCTCGAGCTTTTGGGAACGTCCCATTGCGAGCAGCTCCTCTCCCAGGCCCACTTCAAGATGCCGAACGACGGCGTTGCCTTCGACTGGCACCAGGACATCCAGCACCGCGACAAGGGCGGCGATACGTGGCGCGACGTCACGGGGCGTGGCTCGTATGTGCAGAGCATCCTCCTTGTCGATCCGATGACTGAAGAGAACGGGCCGCTCGAGTTCTTGCCGATGAGCGCCGCGCGACTGCAAGCCGGCGGGCGGCTCGGGAAGGACGAGCACGTGGACGCGTCTCGCGCCGTGCCCGTGACTGGAAAGGCCGGCGACGTGCTGCTCTTCGGGCCCTACGCCGTGCACGGCAGCCACGCCAACGGTTCGTCGAAGCCGCGCCGCGTGCTCATCAACGGCTACGCAGCCCCCGGCGCGAACAAACGCGTCTACCCCGGCCGCGGCGCCTGCCGCGAGCTGCCTGCGGGTGGGAAGTTCGAGTGGCGCGCCATACGATAGCGGTTACGCCCGACCGATCCGCAGCCCTCGTCGCCCCCGCCGTATGTGCCGCCGAAGCCGGTGCCGAAGAAGCGACGGCCCGCGCGCTGCGAAGGCGGGCGCTTAGCTTGGTCACGAGTGCTCAGCAGGCGCAGCTTGCACACGCGCGAGTCGAACCCGTTCCACAGTAGGAGAGGAGCGCGGTGCGCAGCGCTTTGCGAGCGCGGTGCAGGCGCACCTTCGCGTTGTTCGGGGTGATCCCGAGCGAACGCGCGACGTCGTGGAGAGACTCCTCGTCGATATCCACGCGCCGAAGCACCTGCGCGTACTCGGCATGAAGCGTATCGAGTACACCGAGGCTGCAGCCGCAGACTGCGGCGTCCTCCGGCGTGGCTTCACTCGCCTCGAGCGCCAGGAGCTCGAGGCGAGATTCCCGGCGAGCCCACTCGGCATGGTGGTCCGCGATCGTGTTGCGAAGCACGCGGTAGAACCACGCATCGAGGCGCTCCCCGTCGCGGACGGTCTCGAGCTTCTCCGCTGCCTTCAAGAGGGCCTGTTGCAGAAGGTCTTCCGCGTCCGCGCCCGAGCGGACCCGCTTCCTGACGAATGCCAGGAACGCGGACCGCTGCTCAGCGAGCATGACGAGGAGCTCGCGCGCGAGCGACCGCGAAGCCGAACCGTGGGCGTCCGGCACCACAGGCGCGCTCGCGCGAGCCGTCTTCACGGGTTCGCCTTCTTCGCGTTCGCACACCCGCAGGCCGCGGGACACTGGCAACTGGGGCCACACGTGCAGGTTGGCCCGCAGCAGCATTCGCCAGCCTTCGGCGCCTGCGTGCCACACTTGCAGGAGGAACCGCAGTTCTTGCAGGAACAAGCTTTTGTATCGTTCATGAGATCACCTCGCTTCACCATAGCTGACGGCTTTCGGTGCTTCCCGGTTACACCGCGCGGAAAAGAAATCCGGCCGACGCCATGGCCGAGCTCCCACGACGATGTACTGCTCGCGCAAGCTCGTCGTCGCGACGTGCGCGTCTTCACCTGCCTGGGAGCCGCCGGAGCTCGAAATGGGTTCGGTCGACGCATCCGATGCGTCCCCGTGCACGCATTGCGCAGCAGGCGGGCACCTATCGTGATGCCGAGCCGCGCACGTGTGGCGCGGTCCGTGCACCTCGGCGGGTATGGATCAGGCCGGCGAGTTCACTCTTCAAATCGACCTCGGCGAGTTGGTGGCGCGCGCCCGCCAGGGGGATCGCGAAGCGCTCGAAGCGGTCCTCGCGACGATCGCGCCCTCGGTCCGTCGCTTCGGTCTCCGCATGTGCAAGAACGTCCACGACGCGGAGGACGTGCTGCAGGACACCCTGATCAACATCGCGAACCACCTCGGCGAATTCGAGGGGCGTTCCTCTGTCTCGAGCTGGGTCTTCGCGCTGACCCGGAGCGCGTGCACGCGAAAGCGCCGCGGGCTCAAGAACCAGCCGCCCGTCAGTGACGAGAGCGTCGCAGAGACACCCGATCACGCCCCTAATCCGGAGGCGCGCGCTGCGGATCACGAGCTCGCGTCAGCCCTCTCGCGCGCGCTCGACGGACTCTCCGACGACTACCGAGAGGTTATCCTGCTCCGTGACATCGAAGGTCTGTCGGCGCCCGAGGCGGCTTCGTCGCTCGGGATCTCTGTCGATGCCCTGAAGAGCCGGCTTCATCGGGCGCGCGAGGCGCTCCGCGGGGCCCTGCGCCCGCTGCTCGAGCCCGCGTCGGAGCAGCCGCCGTCGGGCTGCCCGGATGTCGCCCTGCTCTGGTCGAAGAAGCTCGAGGGAGATCTGAGCCAGGGCGACTGCTCCGCGATGGAGAAACACCTCGCCACCTGCCCCGCTTGCGGAGCCGCGTGCGATGCGCTGAAGCGTGCACTCTTGGCGTGCCAGCGCGTGCGTACGGAAGAGGTCCCGCCGGACATCCAGGCGCGCGTCAAAGCCGCGGTGCGCGCCTGGGCGGCGCAGACTTCACTCTAGCTCGAGCCCCTGAACCCATTGGACCGCCGGTCGGCGCTCGGGTGAACCCTTTTTCCTTGTCGTTGGCTCCGACGATCGAGCCCTCCGGAGGAGTCTGACCATGTGCCGAAGAATCGAATGCGCCGAATGCAAGAAGCCTTCGTATGCCGGCTGCGGCATGCACGTCGAGCAAGTCCTTGGCGATGTTCCGCGTGAGGAGCGGTGCTCGTGCCGTGAAAAGCCGAAGAAGGAGGGAGCCCCCGCGCCATCGATCCTCCGTCGAGTTTTCGGTCTCTGACCGGTAGAGGTCGGCCATGCCCGCGCGCCTGAAGTTCAGCTATTGGTCCGACCCGCTCTGCATCTGGGCGCTCGTTGCACAGCAGAAGCTGGACCGCGTCCTGGCCGATCTCGGCGCACGTGTTCGCGTCGACTACCGGATCGTTCCCGTCTTCGGCAGCGTGCCGTGGCGCTTCGCCCAGGGACCGTGGGCAAAGGACGGCGTGGATGGCAGGGTGCTCACCACGCGGAAGATTGCGGAGCAAGCCGGACGCATGGACGTGAGTGGCGAGTGTTGGCGACGGGCGATGCCGGCGTCCTCGTGGGCGCCCGCGGCGGCCATCAAGGCCGTGTTCGCGTCCGACGACGGACACCGCGAAGATGTCGGGCCGACCTACCAGTGCGCCCTTCGCGAGCGATTCTTCGTGGGTGAGTCGAACATCTCGCTACGCAGCGTGCAGCTCGAGGTCGCAGAAGAACTCGGGCTCGCGCGAGAGGCCATCGAACGACGCCTGGACGACGGCAGCGCACTCGCGGCCGTCTGCGAGGACCACGCCGAGAAGGAGCGCCTGGGCCTCCAGGGCTCCCCCACCTACGTGTTCGACGGCGGCCGCGCCATGCTCTACGGGAACTTCGACTACGGCATTCTGCGCAGCACAGTCGAGGAGTTGGTGCGCGGCACCGGACCAGGTGGGTCGGCATGTTGAAGCCCGACCACCGCATACCGAGCTGCGTCATCGCCGCGCCGGCACCGATTGGCGTGGGCGCACTTCGAAAAAACGATCGGAGCTAAGTGCAGCGCGCCACAGAGGATTCGAACCTCTGACCTTCGGCTTCGGAGGGCCACTGTTTTCAGCAAATCCCCCTTCTTTTTGGGGGTCGTGACAACCGCAAGACAAGCTTCGTCATCATGCGGTTCGGAAGGGCGCGAGGACACCCACGCTGCGTGCGCCTCCGTCGATGAAGGAGAGCGAGCATCAGGATCGGATCGTGAGTGGATCGTACGCGCATGCTCTCCCATCGACCGCTTTCGAAGAGAGTTGCGGCAGGGAGAACTTTTTCGAAAGTCACGCAACCCTGCCCGCGGGCGGCCGATGGGGAAGGCAAGGCAGCGCGAGTAGCTCGTAGTGGGCTGGTCGGCGGCCGGATGTGGCCCATAACGGCCTGGTTGGACGGCAATGTCACCCCTGGAGGGTGATGTTATCGCTCAGAATTTTGGCCTAAACTCAACTGCCGTCGGCAGACTTTTGCAGGAGAACAACATGACTAGCTTCGGTCGTTGGGCGTGGCGCGGGATGCTCGGGACTCTCATCACTGCGGGTGTCGTTGGGTACGGATGTGGCGGCGGAAGCAGCGCAGACAGTACGGGTGGTGACGGCGGTAGCGGTAGCGGTGGCGGCGGAGTCGGTGGTGGCGGCACGCAACCCACGCCCGCTGCCGGCTGCGTCGCGAAACCGGGGGACGATCTGCCGGACGACAGCTTCGACGACTCCAACTGCGACGGCATCGATGGCGATGTGAAGGCGGCCATCTTCGTCTCCGTGAAGGGCGACGACAGCGCTGAAGGCACCATCCAGCATCCTGTGAAGACGCTCGCGAAGGGCGTCGCTCTGGCACAAGCCGCGAAGAAGTACGTGCTCGTCGCGAACGCGACGTACGCCGAGAACCTCATGATCGACTCTCAGTCCGTGAGTATCTACGGCGGCTACGCGGTGCAGGACTGGCAGCGCACGAACGATCGCGCGACCATCGCTCCGAGCGCAGGCCTGCCGGTCGCCGTTCGCGGCGCATCAGCGATGGTCCTCGATCATCTCGCCTTCCACGCGTCGGATGGCGTGAAGCCGGGAGAGAGCTCCGTCGCGGGATTCATTGCGAGCTCCACGGGCGTCACGCTTCGCCACGTCTCGCTTTCTGCGGGCAAGGGTGCCGATGGCGAAAAGCCTGTGGCGCCCGTCGCCGTGACAACGCCACCGACGTCCCTCGTCGACGGTGCAGGCGGCGCTTCCAACAACGGCAACGTTTGCTTCTGCAGCGCAGGCTGCTCTTGCGGCGACGTGTCATCGAACTTCAACTGCAAGCTCGGCGCAGCAGCCGGGCACTTCCTGAGCGGCACCAATGGTGGCCTCGGTGGCGACTCTGGAAACCAGGCGGGTCGCGCTCCGACGGCGCCAACGAATGGACTGCCAGCTGGGCTCGGCGGCGTAGCGGGCACGAACAACAGCGTGAACGGACAACCCGGCGGCACAGGTCCCGCGGGTACGCCAGGAGCGTCGTCGACAATGGGCGTCGGCTCGGTCACTGCGAACGGCTACGTGGCGAGCAACGCTGGTGGCGATGGTGCAGTGGGTGGCGTGGGCGGTGGCGGTGGTGGTGGCGCGGAGATCGACGCGCAACAGGGCGCGTGCAACGGCGTCGGCAACTACAACTATTTCGGTGCCGGCGGCGGCGCTGGGGGCCAGGGTGGCGCGGGAGGCGCGCCGGCCAAGGGGTCCACTGCTGGGGGCGGATCGATCGCGCTTGTAACTCTGGGCTCCACAGTGGCTCTGGAGCAAGCGGAGCTGACGTCAGCGGCGGGCGGCCACGGAGGTGACTCTGTTCCCGGAGCAGCCGGACAGCCCGGCCAAACGGGCGGCCTCGGCGGATCGACGACGGACGCGTGCTGCGGCAAGCCGGCGACGGC
This sequence comes from Myxococcales bacterium, assembly GCA_025355005.1. Taxonomy (GTDB): domain Bacteria; phylum Myxococcota_A; class Polyangia; order Polyangiales; family Polyangiaceae; genus JANXLV01. Next base: position 12,252 of record JANXLV010000169.1, read on the forward strand.
GATCCCTGCTGGCAATGGCGGGGCGGGTGGGCAAGGCGGGCCCGGTGGTTCTGGTGGTGCAGGCGGTGGTGGTCCCTCCGTGGGCATCCTGTCCGTCGGAACAGCACCGACGACGAAAGGCGTGACGACCAACATCGGCGCGGGCGGCAAGGGTGGCAAAGGCGTTGGAGGAGCGGGCGGCGCCGTAGATGGTGCCGATGGTCTCGCTCAGGACAAGCTCTCCACCACGGCCTCTGCGACGGACGGGGGCAAGTGATGAACCGCTTTCGCGATTCACTCATCCTCGCGGCTGCCATGGGTCTACTCGGGCCTTCGCTTGTTGCGTGCTCTTCCTCATCCAGTGGTGGCGGCGGCGGAAACAACGCTGGCCCGCCACCTCCCGTGACGGGTGCGCCCGCGTGCATCATCAGCGCGGATTGCCCAGCGGGCCAGCACTGCGATCTGGAGCAGTGCATCCAGGACTGCAACACGACCGATCCCTGCACGGGCGAGCTGACGTGCACGCCGCGCGCACGCTGCGTCACGGCAGGCACCCCGGACGACGATCCCGCGCCCAGCAAGGACAAGAAGGGAGCCCTCACGGTGGCCCCGGCGAGCATCGCGTTGACGTCGGACCAGAAGTCATTCGACGTCACACTCTCCGCGAGCTCGCCCAACCCCGTGCGCTATCGCGTCGCGCTGAGCGGACCGCACCTCTCGGTCGTGAAGGACCATGATCAGTTCACGGGCTCGGGGAAGATCACGATTCAGGTGGATGCCTCGAAGGCCGGCGGTGCGCTAGACGTCGGCGGCTCGGTCAAGATCTTCACGGAGCTCGGCGATGCCGTGGTCGCTGCTCCGATCCACGTTGGGCTCACGGGCTCGTACAAGGGCAACCTGTACTTCGACGGCGGGCCCGTGTCGTTCGGGCAGGCGAGCGTCGCGCTCGACGTGATCGAGCAGCACGGTGATGTGACCGTGCGACTCGACTCGGGGCGGTCGCTGCTCTTTCCGTCGATTGGCATGACGGACACGACCGGCTTTGGCACATTCAATGCGAGCGATGGCATCGACGTGACCGTCGCGCAGCTCGTGGACGCGAAGCTCGGTGGCGCCCGAAACCACTTCGGTCGACCCCTCGGACACAAGGTCCGCTTCAAGTTGAAGCCGCAGTCAGGTGGCCATCTCACGGGTACCTTCTCCGACCAGATCTATGGCCTCTTCGCGGAGCCGGTGACCATGACGGGCTCGGTCGCGCTGAGCTACGTGGCAGGCCCCGCCCCGAGCTTCTCTATTGGCGCTGACCTGACGATGCCGCCCAGCCCAGACAAGCTCGCCACGGTGGATCCGTTGCCCTTGTTCGGGTGGACGATCGGCACGTGCGATTCGCACGCGGGCTGCACGTCGGCCACTGACTGCGTGAACCTCATGCAGCAGTTCGACACGAACTACGGTGCGGCGCTCGGCGTGAGCATGAACAATCACCTCGTGAGCGCGTCACCGATCAGCAACGTCGCCGATGGGTGCCGCAAGGAGATGATGTTCAAGTCGCTCGCGGAGCACGCAGGCGCGCCGGCCACAGGGTGCAATGCCCCCGCCCCGCTTGCGTGCGGTGTCTTGCTCGGTACGACCTCGCCCATCAGCAACTCGGCGAGCGCCAAGCTCACGGGCATTCTGACGCGTGACATGGCCGCTCCGGCGTTGCTTGTCGCGAAGGACGAGCTCGTCGCGGCGACGTCCGACTCCTTTGCGAAGGGCCTCGTTGCAGAGCAGACGCACCTGCAGAACGCGGCGCTCGCGCTCAACCCGGTTGCCACCTACCTCCTCGAGCCCGCCACGATCGAGTTCTTTCGCACCATCGATCCGGCCGACGCGGCGGGCGCAAAGCCATCGGATACGGGCACGCAGAACGATCAGTATCCCGCGGGCAGGACGATTGCCGATGTGCTCTCGACGCTCGCCCTGATCGACGAAGAGAACACGCGGGTCAGCGCAGCGCTCACGGGCGCGACGATGTCAGCGGCGGACGAGCAGGCACGCGCTGTGGTCGCGTACATGGAGCTGGTGACCCTGAACGAGATCCTCACGCAGTGGAAGACCGCTCCGCCGACAATCGCGTCGGTGTTCGCCGGCACGCTCTCGGCCCACGATCGCGGATTCACGGCCGCACGCCAGGGAGCGACGGTGTTCGGTGTGCCGGCTGGCTTTGTACCGTTCGTCTACCGGGCGGAGGACCTGGGCAAGGGCGCGACCAACTTCGAGCAGATGATGAGCATCGCGCAGCAAAGCGTGACCGCCGAGGCGGCCGTCGAAGGGCCGTTCATCGCCAACAAGCGCATGTACGAGCAGTCGAAGCAGAGCCTGCAGAACGAGCTGAGCACGCTCCGCACGGGGCTTCAGGCGAAGCTCACGCAGATGTGCGGCGCCGACTTCAAGCCCGAGAACATCAAGACGGACTCGGACTGGTCGGCTTGCGGCAAGGCGAACGCCGGCGACATCGGGGCGCAGGACTTCGAGATTCAAAAGGCCAAGACCGCGGTGGCAGCAGCGAGCGCCCGACTCGAAGCGATGAAGAACAAGATCGCGATAGACGTGCAGGCGCTCCTTGACGCGGACAAGGCGTACATGGCCGACATCGATTTCCAGAAGGAGCAGGCGCGGCAGCTCGCG
>JANXLV010000173.1 GCA_025355005.1 Myxococcales bacterium
CACGTGGGGCGGCACCGCGCAGTCGATCAACCAGTCGATCTTCCCGCGCATCCAGGGCAGCTCGCCCGGCATGAAGGTCCAGTACGACTTCGCCGACAAGTTCTACGGCTTCCTCGGCTTCAAGACGGCGACGATCGTCCAGCCGGAGACGGTCATCCAGAGCGTCGGCACGCTGACCAACACTGAGACGGTGCGCGTCGGCGAGACCAACTACGGCTTCCTCGGCGGCTTCGGCGTCGACCCCGTGAAGAACTTCCGCTTCGACGTGGGCGGCGGCTACTTCCAGCAGGGCAAGTTCGACCTCGACGACGTCCGCGGCAAGCCCGTCTACACCTACGGCGGCTCCACGCGCGTCGTGGTGCACGACAACATGCCCGTGCCGCAGTCGGTCGACTTCTTGCTCTACAAGAACGACCCGATGAAGCCGATGCTGCTCTTCAAGCCGGAGGTCTACAACCCCGGCACCATCGCGTGGAGCGTCTCCGCGGAAGGCTCGCTGCTCGAGCAGCACCTGAAGGACTTCGACACCGCCGGCGCCACCAAGGACCAGGCCGCGTATGCCGGCGCGATCCAGGGCGTCGTGAAGGCTGGCTTCCTCCGTGTGAGCGCGACGGGCATCTACCGCAACCTGAACTTCGTCGTCCGCAGCGTCCCGGGCTTCATCCCGTTCGAGACCCTGCCCAAGTCGGCCAACACCGATGCAGAGCTCTTCGGCGCGGTCGCGGCGGACTACTTCATCCAGTCGCTGCGACTCACGCCGGGCCTCGGCGGCGGCGTGCAGCTGCCGTCCACGTTCCGGAGCGAGTTCACGGACGGCGGCGTACAGGCAGAGCGCACGATCGTCGTTCGCCAGCAGGGCGACGAGTCGATCCTGCCCTACAACGCGAAGCGCAGCGCCATCTTCCAGATGCGCGCGAACGTCAAGTGGGACATCTCACCGATGCTCGCGGCGGTGGTCTGGGCGCAGTTCGTCCGCGACAACAACGGCACGCTCGTCGTGACGGATCCCACGCAGGGCAGCTCCGGTCTCCGTGTCTTCCAGGACCCGAACCGTTTCGGTCTCGGCACGTCCCTGCAAGCCCGGTTCTAGGCGGCTAGATCTAGTTCACGGACTTCAGGTCGATCGGAGCGTGCGGCTCCGACGGCGTGGCCGTGGAGGTCAGGCTCCCGCCCAAGCTTCTGGTGATGGCGCTGGTGCTGGTGGTGCCGGTCGAGAGCGAGGTCAAGGTCGAGGGCGTCCCTGCTGCTGCGGCGATCGTCTTCGGCTCCGAAAACGTCGGTGTGTAGCTCGGCACGAGCTCCTTGATCGCCTCGCGGATGGCCGAGGAGTTTCCACCCTCGGCGACGCGCATCAGCTGCTTCAGCATCTTCGGGAGATCGGCCGGCGGTGAGGGGCTCTTCGCCACGAAGATCTTCTTTCGCACCGAATGCGTCTGTTCCTCGGCCTCGGTCATGAGGGTCTCGTAGAGCTTCTCGCCGGGGCGAAGACCCGTGAACTTGATCTGGATGTCGTTGCCTGCGGCGCCGCCCGCCATCGTGATCATGTGCGCGGCCAGGTCCGCGATGCGGATCGGCTCGCCCATGTCGAGGACGCAGAGCTCACCGTAGCCGCCGAGGCCCGCGATGAGGACGAGGCCAACGGCCTCCGAGATCGTCATGAAGTAGCGCGTGCAGTCGGGGTGCGTGACCGTGAGCGGTCCGCCGCGCTCGATCTGCGACTTGAAGAGCGGGACCACGCTGCCGGCGCTGCCGAGCACATTTCCGAAACGCACGGCGGTGAACGACGTCTTGGAGCGCTGCGCGACGTGGCGAATGACGAGCTCCGCGACGCGCTTGCTCGCGCCCATCACGCTGGTGGGCGCGACGGCCTTGTCCGTGGAGATGAGCACGAAGCGCTGCGCGCTGCATGCGTCCGCCATCTCGGCCATGTTGAGCGTGCCGAACACGTTGTTCTTCACGGCCTCCGCCGGTGACGTCTCCATGAGCGGGACGTGCTTGTGCGCGGCGGCGTGGAACACGTAGAGCGGCTTGTGCGTCTGTCCGATACGCAGCAGCGTCTGCGCGTCGCGGATGTCGGCGATGACCGCGTGGACCTTCACATCCGGGAAGTCGACCTCGAGGTCGCGCTGCAGGAAGTAGAGGCCGTTCTCGTTGATGTCGACGAGCACGAGCTCACGCGCGCCATATTTCGCGACCTGACGGACGATCTCGGAGCCGATCGACCCAGCGGCGCCGCTCACGAGAATGCACGCACCGCGCACCTGCTTGAAATCCTCGGGCTCGAAGACGTGCGGATCGCGCGGGAGCAAGTCCTCGGGGCTCACGTCGTGGAGCATCGACGCGGTGAGGCGGTCGCCGAGCGTGGTGATCGACTCCGGCACGATCTTCAAGCTCACGTTGAGCGAGCGGCACAGGTCCAGGATCGACTTCACGCGCGCGGCCGGGAGGTTGGCGATCGCGATGAGCACCTTTGCGACGTCGCGCTTCTTGACGATCTGCGGGAGCTCCTCGATCCGGCCGAGCACAGGCTTGCCGCCGATCTGCGTGCCGTGCTTGGCCTTGTCGTCGTCGAGGAATCCGATCACGTGGTAGTCGTGCCCAGCCGCGCGCGACAGCTCGCGAAGGAGCAGGTCGCCCGCGAGACCAGCGCCGATGATGATCGTCTTCAGCGATGTCTGGCTACGCGCGCGCTGCTGCTCCGAGTACCAGCCGAGCACGTAGCGCGGCGCAAAGCGCACGGTCGCCATGAGGGCCGTGGAGGAGAAGAATTCCAGCGCGAACACCGAGCGCGGAAGCCCCGCGCGGCGGAAGAAGAAGACGCCGAACCCAAGGACCACGGTGCCAGTCACGGTCACGACCACCATGCGCACGGCCTCGTTGAAGCCGGCCATGCGGAAGGACCAACGGTGCACGCCGGCCGCGAACGACAGTGCCGCACGGAGCGCGATGAGAAACGGCAGGGTCCGCCAGAACGCGTGCTCATACGTGGAGGGGACGTTGCCCTCGAAGCGAAGCTGGAACGCCACCCACAGGGAGAGCGTGACGAGCAGAGCGTCGGCGCTGAGAAGAGCGACGATCCTGAGGGGACTCGAGTCGAACCATCGTCGGGGGACGTTCGCCATTCCTAACCCGCCCGCTTCTGGCCGCGCTGTTCCTCGCGGCGGTGCGCACTGGAGACCGCACGGGCTCGGACGACGTCGATCACGCGGGTCTGCTCTGCTTCCGTGAGGCTGCTGGAGCTGGGAAGGCAGATGCCGTTCGCGAAGAGGTCCGCTGCGACCGAGCGCTCTCCGCGAACGTGCTCGGCCGAGGCGAACACCGGCTGCATGTGCATCGGCTTCCAGACAGGCCGCGACTCGATGTTCTCTTCTGTCAGCGCGGCGATGAGCTGATCACGGCTCGCGCCGAAGCGCACGCTGTCCACCTGGAAGCAGCTGAGCCAGTTGGTGTGGAGCCCGAACGCGGCCTGCGGCATGAGGGCGATCCCGGGCACGGCCAAGAAGGCGTCGCGATAGCGGAACGCCACGGCGCGACGCTGGCGCACGCGCTCGTCGATGGCGGTGAGCTGGCCGCGGCCGATACCCGCGAGCACGTTGCTGAGCCGGTACTTGTAGCCGATATCGACGTGGTGGTATGCGAGGCCCGGCTCGCGCGCCTGCGTGGACCAGTAGCGCGCCTTGTCGACCCAGTCCTTGCGACGGCTGACGAGCATGCCGCCGCCGGTGGTCGTGATCAGCTTGTTTCCGTTGAACGAGAAGATGCTGATGTCACCGAAGGTGCCGACGCGACGGCCCTTGTAGAGCGTGCCCACCGCCTCCGCGGCGTCTTCGATGAGCGCGACGCCGTGCTTCTTGCAGGCCGCGAGGATGGGATCGAGGTCGGCGCTCTGCCCGTAGAGATGGACGATGACGACAGCGCGCGGGAGCTTGCCAGAGGAAGCGCGTGCGTCCAGGAACGAGGCAAGGAGCGCCGGATCCATGTTCCAGCTCTCGCGATCGCTGTCGATGAACACGGGCGTGGCGCCGAGGTAGACGACGGGATTCACGGTGGCGGCGAACGTGAGGTCCGAGCACACGACCTCATCCCCCGGGCCGACGCCCACGAGCTTCAGCGCCAGATGCAGCGCCGCCGTCCCGCTGGCGAGCGCGACGCAAGAGAGCGCGGTCCCCTCGGTATGCTCGGTGCCCTCAGAGGCAAGGTGGGCGGAGAATTCGCTCTCGAACGCCTCCAGGTTGGGCCCGATGGTGGACAGCCAGTTGGTGGCGAACGCCTCGCGGACATACCCCTCCTCGAGGCCGCACATGTGGGGAACCGACAGGAAAATGTGCGGGCGGGTCATGGATGATGCGGGTCTTCTGGCGCGAGGGTCCCGGTGTCCGATGCGTCAGCACCGCGGGCCATTCACGAGCGGCGGAGCTTAGTCCATGAAGGGGGTCTGTCAATGTGAGGGGCCGTCGAAATCCAGCTGCTTTCGTGTGTTTTTCCGTATTCCTCTGTCGGCTTCCGTGGCCAGGTCGGGCGGGCGCGTGCTACCTAAAACTTATCTAACTGGATGAGGACGAATCGGTCCGTTCGGAGGCCCACCTCCACCCTGGCGCTCTTCGCCTGTCTGGCCTGCCTGGCCCAGGTCCCCGGCTGCGTGGACGAGCCCCCGCAGATGCCGGTGCGGACCGCAAACGACGCCAAGCCCCGACGCCCTCCGCCCAAGCTCGACGAGGCGAAGGACAAGGTCCCAGAGGCGCCGCCCCTCCTCGAGGATGATGCCGCATTCGTCGCGGACCTTCGCAAGATGCCCGAGCTTCGCGGGGTCATGGCCGACCCGGAGAAGTACCGCGCGGAGATCCTCCTCACCGAGGTGCGGCCGCCCAGGCATCGCGACGGCAGGCCCGAGCTCATTCGCCACGCCTTCCGCGTCGACCGCGAATACTTCTATCCCGCGAGCGCGATCAAGCTCACCGCCGCCGTCGCCGGGCTCGAGGCGCTGGCGGAGCGTGGACGCGCGCGCGGCAGGACGTATGCGCCCGACTGCGCGATGAAGATCTTCGATGCGACCGCGGGCGCGTACGAAGAGAAGGACGTTACCGAGCTCGTCACTGGCCACCTCAACATCGCGCACGAGCTGAAGAAGATGCTCGTCATCTCCGACAACGAGGCGTTCAACCGGATGTACGCGTTCATCGGCCACCGCGAGATGAACACGCGCATGTGGAAGCTCGGGCTGGCGTCGGTGCGCATCCGGCACCGGCTCGGCAACGTGAAGGACATCGACGACCCGACGATCACGCCGGAGGTCATCATCGTTCCTGGCGACGGCGGCGCCGACCTGATGACGCCGGAGCGCGCGAGCAACCTGATGCTGTTCGCCGTTCGCGACGCCGGCACCAAGGTCGGCCGGGGCCACTTCGAAGGAAACGTGCCCATGCTCGGGCCCATGGATTTCTCGGAGAAGAACCGGATCGGAATCCGCGATCTCCAGCGGCTCCTCACCAAGATCGTGCTGCCGGAGGCGGAGGATGCGCTACCGAACTACGACGACGACGGGCGCGCCCTGCTCCTGTCGCTGCTCTCGATGCTGCCATCGCAGTCACGGCTCACGGGCTTCGACACGAGCCTGGACGAGCTCCAGCGGCTCTCCTACCCAGGCGTGAACCGCGTGGTCGGTGGGAACAGCAGGGTGAAGCTCTACGGAAAATCGGGCCGGGCCTACGGGTTCTCGGTGGAGAACTCTTTCGCGTACGATCCCGACACGAAACGCGGCTTCTTCCTGACGGCCACGGTCTACACGAACGAAGGTGCCATCGTGGGGTCCGACCACTACGAATACGCCGAGATCGCGAATCCGTTCTTCGCCGCCCTGGGCGAGTACGCCGCGAAGCGGGCGTTCAAGAACAGGTGACCTTTCCTCTCCAGCACTCCGGGCTTGACCCCTGGGGGGTGCCGCCTATACTGCGCGGCCGCTGAGGGAAAGGACGGTCCTTCCTCGAAGCCACTCCTAGGCTGATCGCGGATTCCCTTGTTTTCTAGGGTTTCTGTGCCAGCCCGAACCGCGGAAAAGATTTCCATGCCGCTTTTGTCCGACAAGAAGAACGAGCTCATCAACAAGTTCCGCACCCACGAGTCCGATACGGGCTCGCCCGAGGTGCAGGTCGCGCTCATCACCGAGCGCATCACCTACCTCACGGAGCACTTCAAGACGCACGCGAAGGATCACCACTCGCGGCGCGGCCTGCACCGCCTGGTCACCAAGCGCCGCAGCCTCCTCAAGTACCTGAAGAAGGTGAGCCTGGATCGGTACCGCAAGACGGTGCTGGCCTTGAACCTCCGCAAGTAACTTACCCCCGACGGGACGGTCTTCTGACTGTCCCGTTTTTCTTGATTCGACTTTCTTCGTCACTCCTTACTTTTTCTCTCCCGGTCTCGTTCTCTTCGTTCGCCTTGCTCTTCGTTTTGCGCCCACGACCTCACGTGTCGAGGTGGTGGTCGGAAACCGAGGAACCAAGGCACAGCACGAGACTGGCGTCATCGCCGCACGTAGCAGCATTAGCGCGCACCAGCGCGAAGGAACCCACGCACATGTCATTCGTTCGTGAATCCGTTCTCATCAACGGCAGGCCCCTCACCATTGAGACCGGCCGCCTGGCGAAACAAGCCCACGGCGCCGTGCTCATCTCCTACGGCGACAGCATGGTCCTCGTCACCGCGGTCAGCGGCGAAGAGCGCCCCGGTCTCGATTTCTTCCCCCTCACCTGCGAGTACTTCGAGAAGACGTACGCCGCGGGCCGCATCCCCGGCGGATTCTTCAAGCGCGAAGGCCGTCAGCGTGACGACGAGATCCTCACCTCGCGCCTCATCGACCGCCCGTGCCGTCCCCTCTTCCCCGAGGGATTCAAGAAGGACACGCAGGTCATCGCGACGGTCCTCTCGAGTGATCAGGAGAACCCGACGGACGTCCTCGCGCTCACCGGCGGAAGCGCTGCGCTGCACATCTCGGATATCCCGTGGGCGGGCCCCGTGGTCGGCGTGCGCGTCTCGCGCGTGAACGGCGAGTTCATCGCGTACCCGACGTTCGCGCAGCAGGCAGAGAGCGATCTCGACCTGGTCGTCGCGACCAGCAAGGACGGCGTCGTGATGGTCGAAGGCGGAGCCGCAGAGGCCCCCGAGAACGACGTCATCGAAGGGCTCATGTTCGCGCAGAAGGCCGCGCAGCCGATCCTCGCGCTCATCGAGAAGCTCCGCGCCGCAGTCGGCAAGGAGAAGCGCAAGTTCGAGCCGAAGAAGCTCCCGGCGGAAATCGCCGCGCTGATCCCGCCGGTCGTCGACAAGCCGATCCTCGAGGCCTCCCTCATCAAGGAGAAGAAGAAGCGCTACGAGGCCTACAAGGTCGCGAAGGACGCGATGGTCGCCGCCGTGACCGCCAAGGTCGGCGCCGACAAGTTCCCCGAGATCGAGAAGCTCGTGAAGGCCGAGTTCGAGGAGCGCAAGTACGAGGTCGTTCGCGAGTTCGTGATGTCGCAGAACAAGCGCATCGACGGTCGCGACATGGCGACCATCCGCCCGATCATGACCGAGGCGGGTATCCTGCCGCGCGTCCACGGCTCCGCGCTCTTCCAGCGCGGTGAGACCCAGGCGATCGTCACGACGACCCTCGGCACGTCCACGGACGAGCAGAAGATCGACGGCCTCACGGGCGAGCGCTGGAAGCGCTTCCTGCTCCACTACAACTTCCC
>JANXLV010000209.1 GCA_025355005.1 Myxococcales bacterium
CGCGGCGTCATCCTTGGCGTCGGCCTGCTTGGTTTCTGCCGTGGCTTCGCTCGAATCGTCGTCCTTCATCGCGAGGACCGTGTCTAGCGCATGCACGACCGTTCGTCACGCAGCCGTATTTTCGTGTAAGAAGGCGGAAAATGGGCGACTCCAAGAAGACCGAGAATCCCCGCCGCGCCGGCCGCGTCGCGATCGTCGGACGTCCGAACGTGGGCAAGTCCACCCTCTTGAATGCGCTGATCGGCGAGCGGATCGCCATCGTGAGCCCCCTGCCCCAGACCACGCGCGACAGCATCCTCGGGCTGCTCTCGACCGAAGGTCTGCAGATCGCCTTCGTGGACACGCCGGGCATCCACGCGGCCAAGAACAAGCTCGGCGCCCGCATGAACCGCGCGTCGGAGCAGGCCGCCCAGGACGCGGATGCGCAGCTCCTCGTCGTGGAGCTCGGCGGGCGTGGCCAGGGCCTGACGGCGCCCGACAAGGACATCCTGCGAAGCCTCCCGAAGATCCCCACGTTGCTCGTCCTCAACAAGGTCGACCGCGTGCAGCCCCGCTCCGCGATCCTCCCCTTGCTCGAGTCGATCGGCAAGGACGTCGGCCCCGGCCTCACCGCCATCATCCCCGTCAGCGCACGCTCCGGCAATGGCGTCCCGCGGATCGTCGCGGAGCTCGCGAAGATCCTGCCCCTGGGTGAGCCGCTATTCCCCGAGGACGAGATCTCCGATCGCCCGATGCGCTTCTTCGTCGCCGAGTTCGTGCGCGAGCAGATCCTCCGCAACACCCGGAACGAGGTACCGCACGGCGTCGCCGTCACCGTCGAGTCGTTCGAAGAAGAGAAGAAGACGCCGCGCATCATGCTCACCGTCCACGTGGACAAGGAGACGCACAAGCCCATCCTGCTGGGCAAGCACGGCTCCATGATGAAGACCATCGGGTCAGCCGCGCGAGCGCGCGTCGAGGAGCTCCTCGGCAAGCAGGTCCACATGGAGCTCTTCGTGCGCGTGACGCCAGGGTGGTACGAAAACGACGCGCTGCTGCGCTCGTTCGGCTACGACGATGCGCACGCGAGCGGCGGGAGCGGGGCGAAAGCGAACCAGAGGACATCCCGATGACGAAGCACCGAAAGCAGCTCCCCGATCGCATGACCCCGGCGGGCGCCACGGGCCTGCCGCTCGTCGCGGTGGTCGGACGCCCGAACGTGGGAAAATCCACGTTATTCAACCGCCTCGCGCGGCGCAGACTCGCCATTGTGCATGATGAGCCGGGCGTCACGCGCGATCGTCACTACGCAAACACGAACGCCCTCGGCCGCGACTTCACACTCATCGACACCGGCGGCTTCGATCCCGACGACGACGATCCGATGAAGGCGGGCATCGCGGAGCACGTGCGCGAAGCCGTCGCGGAAGCGGACGTGATCGTCTTCGTGTGCGATGGCTCCGCGGAGCTGACGGGCGCGGATCGCGCGGCGATCGAGCTCTTGCGACGCACCGACAAGCCGGTGATCTACGCTGCGAACAAGGTGGACTCGCCCAAGGTGGAGGCGCAGTCCTTCGAGCTCTATCGATTCGGCGTGAACCGCGTGATCCCGGTCTCTGCGCTGCACGGACGCGGCATGACGGAGCTCGAGAGCGCGATCATGGAGGTCCTACCAGAGCCCATGCCGCTGTCCTTGCAGCTCGGCCTGGACCTCCCGCGCGTGGCCGTCGTGGGTCGCCCGAACGCTGGGAAATCCAGCCTGATGAACCGCCTCCTCGGCGAGTCGCGCATGCTCGTGGACGAGCGTCCTGGCACCACGCGCGACGCGATTGACGCCGTCGTCGAGCGCGACGGCAAGACGTTCGTCTTCATCGACACCGCCGGCATCCGCAAGAAGGGCAAGGTCACGAAGGCCGCCGACGACGTGGAGTCCGCGAGCGTCATGCACTCCGTGAAGAGCATGGAGCGCTCCCACGTCACCGTGCTGATCGTGGACGCGAAGGACGGCGTGGCGGAGCAGGACGCGAAGATCCTGGGCCTGGCGAACGATCGCGGGCGCGGCATGATCATCGCGCTCAACAAGGGCGACCTCCTCGACAAGGTCCAGATGGCAAAGGCCATCGAGGCCACGCGAGAGAAGATCTCGTTCGCGCCGTTCGTACCCATCCTCCCCATCAGCGCGAAGACGGGCCGCGGCCTCACCGAGCTGATGGAGACGGTCGCGCAGCTCTACGCCGCATACCGCTCACGCGTCGGCACCGGTGAGCTGAATCGCTTCTTCGAGCAGGTGATCGAGACCCGCTCACCGCCCACGCAGGGCGGCAAGGCGCCGCGCCTCTACTTCATCACGCAGGCAGAGACCTCGCCCCCCACGTTCATCGTCATGGCGAGCGCGCCTGACGCGGTCCACTTCTCCTACCAGCGCTACGTGCTGAATCAGCTGCGAAAGCACTTCGGATTCGACGGCATCCCGATCCGTGTACTCTACAAGGAACGCCGCCGCGGCCGCAAGGACAAGGACAAGAAGGCAGCGGACGACTAGCTGACGCCGCCGGATTCGAGGGCGTCGGCGATCTGACCGAGCAGCGTGAGGTCGTACACGTCCGACGCGAGCGCGGCGATCTTGAGCATGGGTACGTCCGCGCCGAGCTTCTCTGCGAGCTTCTCCACGTGGAACGCGTCGAACGAGGCGAGCTGGCCCATGTCCTTGTGGGCGGTGCAGAGCCGGGCTGCGGCGTCGTCCTCGAGCGTGAGCTTGCGCATCGCGATGGCACGCCGCGCGTCGTCAGCCGTGATCCCCGCGCGCTCAGGCGGCGGAAGATGGAAGCGGTTCACGATGAAGCCACCGCGGGGCATATTGGCCTCTGCCAGGCGCTCCGCGAAGAAGAGCGCCTCGCGGATGCTGGGGGGTGACGGGGCCGCGACCAGCACGAACGAGACGTCGGCAGCGCGAAGGGACTTCTGCACCATCGCCGCGCGCTCCTTGAACCCGCCGAAGAGATCGTTCAGCTCCGCGATGAGCTCGCTGATCGCCTCCAGGAAGCCGCCGCCCGTGATCTTGCCGATGCCGCGGAGGACCGCCGCCGCGCCCTTCGCGATGATGTTGAGCGAGAACTTGCCGGAGCTCTGGAACGCCTCCACGAACCAGCGCATGGCCGCGGAGTCGAGCGCCTCCGTGAGCCGCTCCGGCGCGTCCAGGAAGTCGAGCGCATTGGCGGTGGGCGGCGTGTCGAGGACGATGAGGTCGTAGCGCGGGTCGTTCTTCACGGCCGCGAGCTTCTCCATCGCCATGTACTCCTGCGTGCCGGCGAGCGACGTAGAAACGTACTGATAGAGCTTGTTTTGAAGCAGCTTCTCCGCCTTCCGGGGCGTAGAGGAGTACTTCACGACGAGCTCGTCGAACGTGCGCTTCGTGTCGAGCATCATCGCGGTGAGCGAGCCGCGCATCTGCATGCCGGCCGCTTCGAAGCGGGCCTTGTCCACCTCGCGGGCCTCGGATGACATCTCGGTGATGCCGAGGCTCTCCGCCAGACGCTTCGCCGGATCGATCGTGAGGCACAGCACACGCTTGCCGCGACGCGCCCCGAGCACGCTGATGGCCGCGGCCGTGGTGGTCTTACCGACGCCACCGGCACCCGCGACTATCAGCACCCTCTTGTTGTCGATCAGATCCGTGATCGCGCTGCTCACGCTGGATTCTCCTATCACGATTCGTTCAGGGCGCCCGGCCGTGCAGGACGCCCGCCCCTGGCGTCGTGGACCTTTTTGGCTGGGGGTGCTTTGTCGGTACCCGGAAGTGTGGGGTTACTGGCTTCGGATTTCCACCGCCCGAACATGAAGCACCGCCCAGCCAAAAAGGCCCCCGCCGACCTGACGGGGCTTTGGACGGGGCCTGGGTGAGGCGGATGGGATGAGCCTCGGCGGGCGCTGGCGCCCGCGTCTCCAGTGCCAGCTTTGCGGGATGAGGTCGGTGCTTGGCCGGCGGGACTCGCGGCGCTTGGTGGGGGAGTTACTCTGGGGCGTCCATGTATTCGCCGTCGGCTAGATTGTCGAAGCGCGTGTATTGGTTGTCGAAGCGGACTTTTGCGGTGCCCGTGGGACCGTTACGCTGCTTCGCTATGATGAGCTCTGCGACGTTGGGCTCTTCGCTCTGTTCCTTGTTGTAGTAGTCGTCGCGGTAGATGAAGCAGATGTTGTCGGCGTCCTGCTCGATGGCTCCCGACTCGCGGAGGTCGGAGATGAGCGGGCGCTTCGATTTCTCCGAGCGCGTCTCCACTGCGCGATTCAGCTGCGAGAGCGCTATCACGGGGACCTTCAGCTCCTTCGCCATGGCCTTCAGGCCGCGAGAGATCTCGCTGATCTCTTGCTCGCGCGACTGCGCGCCGTCGCGGCCCTTCATCAGCTGCAAGTAGTCGACGATCACGGGACCGAGCCTTCGCGTGCGGCGTCCGTCACCGTCGACCACGTCGTAGTCGGACTGCAGCCGGCGCACCTTCGCACGGAGATCCAGGAGGGTGAGCGACGGTGAGTCGTCGATCCAGATCGGTAGCGTGGAGAGGAACGACGCGGCCTGCGTGAGCGAGGACCAGTCCTGCTGCGAGAGGAAGCCCGTCCTCATCTTGGAGACGTCGACGCGCGCCTCGGAGCAGAGCATACGATTCGCGAGTTGCTCTCTCGGCATCTCGAGCGAGAACACCGCGCAACCCGTGCCCTCTTCCTCCCAGCGATTGTTCGGATCGCCCGCGGCCTCGCGGCTCTTCGGGCTGGCAACGTTGACGGCCATGTTGAGGACGAGGCTGGTCTTGCCCATGCCAGGGCGCGCCGCGACGATCGTGAGGTCACCGTCGTGCAGGCCGGCGGTAAAGCCGTCGTATCGATTGAAGCCGGTGGAGACACCGGTGATGCGGTTGCCGCGCTTCGCCGCTTCGGCCAGGGTCTGGAAGCTGCGCTTGATGGCCTCGACGAGCTTCTCGGTGGAGCTCGACTGGCTGGTGCGCGCGAGGCCGTAGATCGCCTGCTCCGTGCCGTCGATGAACTGCTGCGCCTCCCCGTAGTCGCCATATCCCTGCGCGGCGACGCGCTGGCACGTGAGGATCAGCTGGCGGACGCGGAACTTCTCGAAGATGGTGCGGCCATACGCGCCGACGTTGGCGACGGCAGGCGCGGCGTTCAGGACCTCGGTGAGGTAGCCCATGCCGCCGGTCTGAGCGAGGCGCTCACGCGACTTCAGCCACGACCCGACCTGCACGATGTCGACGGGCGCGCCCACAGCCTTGAGCTCCACGCAGGCCTCGAAGATGCGGCGATGACGCTCCGAATAGAAGTGTTCGGGCAGGAGGAAGTCTTGCACCTTGTCGAACGCGACCGGATCGATGAGCACCGCGGACAGGACGGCGGCCTCCGCGTCGAGATCGTGCGGCGGCACGCGCCCCTCCACCGGAGGCGGGTTGTCCACGACTTCTCGACGAGGCTTCCACGTCTTTTCCACAGGTCACTCCTCGAAATGAAACCAGCCCCCGGAACGATATCGCTCCGAGGGCTAGCTGAGTTGCCTTACGGGTGAAGGCTGGTGGTTTTCGCTGAGACCGAGCGATCTCTAGGAGGTCGCACTGCTCCTCGGCTTGCGCCGGCGAACAACGCCGACGTTCACTTCTTGACGACTTCGACCTTCAGCGTCGCCGTGATGTCCGCCGTGAGCTTCACGGGGATCTCGAACGTGCCGAGCGTCTTCAGCGGCTCTGCGAGGTGCATCTTCTTGCGCTCGAACGACGGGAGGCCCGCCGCGTGGACCGCGTTCTCGATGTCCTTCGCAGTGACCGAACCGAAGAGGCGGTCGTCTTCGCCCACAGGGCGCGCGATCTTGACGACGAGGGCGCCGATCTTGTTCGCGAGCTCCTGGGACTCCTTCTTGTTCTTCTCCGCGCGGGCGATCGCGACGGCGCGATCGTGGTTCACGCGGTTCACCTGCGCGGTGGTCGCCGGAACAGCGAGCTCACGCGGCAGCAGGAAGTTGCGAGCGAAGCCAGGACGAACCTTGACGAGCTCACCGGACTTGCCGACGTTGTGCACGTCGGACTGCAGGATGACTTGAATGGTTGCGGGCATGACGTTGTCCTCCTCAGCCCGTGACCGTGAAGGGCAAGAGCGCGATGTTGCGGGCGCGCTTGATGGCAAGCGTCACCTTGCGCTGGTGGAGCGCGCAGTTGCCGCTGATGCGGCGCGGAACGACCTTGCCGCGCTCGCTCACGAAGTACTTGAGCGCCTGCGGATCTTTGTAATCGATGAGCACGGTCTTGTCCGCGCAGTACTTGCAAACGCGCTTCTTACCGCCGCGACGGCGTCCGGGTGCGTCTTGGTTCAGGTCCGGCGTGCGGCCGAAGTCCTTGTCGTCGTCATAAGCCATATTCGACATGGTGGGGTTCCTTGGGAGAAAGACCGATCAGGTCTCCTCCTCCTCCTTCTTGGGTTCCACGACGACTTCGGCTTCCTCGGCGTCGTCGACAAATTCTTCCTCACCGTGATCCGGGCGGCGGCTCTTCGGGCCGTCGTTGCCGAGGTCCAGGAGGCCGAGCTGACGCTCACGCGACTCGATCTCGTCCGTCTCAGCCGGGAGCTCGAGGCGCGTGTACTTCACGTCCTCCGGATCCACGGTGAGCGCAGCGGTGTCGACGACGGCCTTGGTGAGGACCGTCTGGAACTTGAGGACCGCATCCTGGATCTTCAGGTTGCGCTCGAGCTCGGCGACGAGGCCGCCCTTGCCCACGTACTTCACGTACACGTAGACGCCCTTCTTGTGCTTCTGCACCGGGTAGGCGAGCTTGCGGCGGCCCCAGGCCTCCACCTTGACGAGCTTGCCGTTGTCGCGACCGACAACCTCAGCCACGCGGCTCTGGATCTTGTCCGCGGTGTCGGCGTCGACATCGGGGCGAAGGATGTAGATGGTCTCGTACTCCTTCGTGGGCAGTACTTGGGTAGTGGTCATACGGTCTCCTTGGATTCCCAGGTCGAAAGACCCGGGGTAGCCCGTGCGGCAAGAGCCCACGAGCGGGGGAAGGGCGTTCTAGCGAACAACCCAGCGCATCACAAGCCCTCTCCCCGCAAACGTGTCCGGACCTGCGGTCACGCCTTTCGGCGCTGTAACCGTCAGCCTGCGCGCGGGCGGCAGACAATTTCCGCACGCGCCACAGGCTGTGAAGAAAAGTTCCGACTTCCGAGGCGCGTCCGCCACAACCGCGCGGTTCGAATCGAGCGCGAATGAGTCGACTGTGGCGGATATTCGGCCGATCGAGGCGCGGCGCTGGGGGCTCTCCGTCTTGGCCCGAGACCTGCTTTATGGCGGCTCAGGGTGACGACGATGGCACTACAAGGCGGAACCGACGGTTTCACGGGACCTCTCAGCTTCCTCAACGCGCCGAGCGAAGGGCCGATGCACTCGCGGCATGTGGCGGAGACGCTGCTCTCGATGGCGGGTGAGACACAGCTCGAATCTCAATCGCGCGCGCTGGCGCTGGCGTTCCTGGAGCGTCACGACGAGGCGATCGTCGCGTACGAGCAGGCCATCCACGAGATGAGCAGGCTTGGCCACGAGATCGCCGGCGACAGCCTGGCGATGCTGCATTTCAAGCACGGCTGCGAGCTCGCGCGCGTCGGCCGTCACACGCAGGCGCTCTCTGCGCTGGAGAAGGCGATCGCGCTCGATTCCACGTGGGCGCAAGAGGCGCGTCAGGATGACGCGTGGGAGCTCTTGCTCGGCCACCCGCGCTTCAAGGATCTCACCGGCGAGATCGACCAGCTGCGGCTGCGCATCGCGGCGTCGCGCACGACCACCGCGGATGGCACTCCGTCATCCGACTGCTTCCACCTCTACCAGGGCAACCACCAGGGCGAGCGCTCGCTCTAGCTAGTTATTTCTTCTTGGACGCGGTCTGGTTCACCGTGGTCATGGCGGCGTCCACGCCGTGATCGATGATCGCGTTGACGGCATCCTTCGCGCGCGTGACGACGCCTGGTAGCTCCGCGCGCTCGCTCGCATCGAAGTCCGCGAGCACGTAGTCCGCGACGTCGCCCTGAAAGCCTGGAGGTGGCCTGCCGACGCCCACGCGCACGCGCACGAAGTCGGGCGTGCCCAGGCGCGCGATGATGCTGCGAAGGCCGTTGTGGCCCGCGTGGCCCCCAGAGACCTTCACGGCGATGCGCCCGAACGGCAGATCGAGCTCGTCGTGAACGACGATGATCCTCACGGGCTCGACCTTCATGAACGCCTGCGCGGGCTGCACACTGTCCCCCGACAGGTTCATGAACGTCTGCGGCAAGAGCACGGCGAGCGCATCTCCTCTGGAGAAGCGCCCGCTGAACTTGTCCCGGAAATCGGGGAGACCCTTGTCGTCGCGGATGGACTCCGTCACGACGAAGCCGATGTTGTGGCGGTTTCGTTCGTACTTCTTGCCTGGATTTCCCAGGCCAATCAGAAGCCACACGACGAGAAGCGACTACTTCTTCTTCGCGTCCTTCGCGGCGGCGGCGGGTGCCGCGGCCTTCGCGTCCTTCGCGCCAGCCGCGGGGGCCGCGCCGGCAGCCGGAGCCGCACCAGCCGCGGGAGCCGCGCCAGCGAGCAGGGCTGCTGCAGCCGCGTCTTCCTCGGTGCGATCCTTCTCGGGCGCCACGACGGCGACGAGGGTCTGCTCCTCGGGGAGACGGGCGGTGACGCCCTCGCCGAGCTGGAGATCCTTGGTGGCGATCGCCTCGCCGAGCTCGAGGTGGGTGACGTCAACCTCAAGCTTGAGCGGGATGCGATCCGGCAGGCAGCGCACCGGCACCATGCGGTAGACCTGACGGAGCATGCCGCCTGCGGTCACGCCGACAGCCTTGCCCTTGGTGAAGAGCGGGATCTCGACATCGACCGGCTTGTCGAGCTTCACCTCGACGAAGTCCACGTGCGTGAGGTTCCGCTTCACCGGATGGTAGGCGTACTCCTTGATCATCGCGAGGAAGTTCTTCTTCCCCTCGACGTCGACCTTGAGCACGTTGTTCTTGCCGCGCTCGTTGGCGAGGATCGAGACGATCTGCTTGGGATCGACGGAGAGGAGCGTGGACGGCAGATCATGACCGTACGCGACCGCGGGGACCTCGCCCTTCGCGCGGATGCGGCCGGCTGCGCTCTTGCCGGTGGCGGTGCGGGACTTGGCGTTGACTTGGATCATGGCGGACGTCATGGCGGGGGCTCCTGAAAACTCTGCGCAAAATGGGGCGAAAAACCTCGCCCGAAAACGGGTCTGGGTAGTTAGCAAAGCCCCAAAGGCCTGGGTAGCGTTTTTTCGAGAGAGAGAGATTGAACAAGGGGGCGGAAGAGCGGGAGTCGGAGGGGGCGGGCCCGCTGGATGCTCGAGAGCGGCCGCTTGCGGACGCGATCCCCAGTGCCAGTAGACCCCGTCGTGCGAACGCACGACATGGCGAAGCCGACGTGGGGAGGATCATTTCGCGGAGCGAAATGAGGGGCGCGGAGCGCCCACCAGGCCAGGTCGCAGAAACTGCGTTGTGCTGGCGCTACCGCTACCGGTTCACCACGTCCAAGCCGCTCAAGCAAACAGCGACGAGACGGAATCCGAGCTGTGGATGCGCTTGATGGCCTCGCCGAGGAGCTTCGCGATGCTGACCTGCTTGATCTTGCCGCAGCCCTTCGCCTCTTCGGTGAGCGGGATCGTGTCCGTGACGACGACCTCCTCGAGGACCGACTCCTGGATTCGCGCGATCGCGGGGCCGGACAGGACGCCGTGCGTCGCGCATGCGACGACGCGGTTCGCGCCCTTCTCCATGAGCGCGCGCGCGGCGCCGACCAGCGTACCGGCGGTGTCGATCATGTCGTCGATGACGATGCAGTCGCGGCCCTTCACCTCGCCGATGAGGTGCATGACCTCACTGACGTTGGCGCGCTCGCGGCGCTTGTCGATGATGGCGAGGCTCGCGTTCAGGCGCTTCGAGTACGCGCGCGCGCGCTCCACGCCGCCGGCGTCCGGAGACACGAAGACCGCCGACGAGTCGAACTTTCGCTTGAGGTAGTCGAGCATCACCGGCATCGCATAGAGGTGGTCGAACGGGATGTTGAAGAAGCCCTGGATCTGCCCGGCGTGCAGATCGACGCTGACGACGCGCGTGACGCCCGCGGCCTGCATGAGATCCGCGACGAGCTTGCTCGTGATGGGAGTGCGCGGCGCGACCTTGCGATCCTGGCGGCCGTACCCGTAGTACGGGAGGACAGCGGTGATGTTCTCTGCGGAGGCGCGGCGGAGCGTGTCCGCCATGATGAGCAGCTCCATCACGTGATCGTTCACGGGGCGGCACGTGGGCTGGATGATGTACGCGTCCACGCCGCGGACGTTCTCGCCGATCTCGCAGAAGGTCTCGCCGTCCGAGAAGCGCTGGATCTTGGCCTTCCCCATCGGGGCCTCCAGGTAGCCCGCGATCGCGCTCGCAAGCTCTGGATTCGCGTTACCCGAGAACAGGCTGACCTTCTTGAACACTGGGCCTCCGAGAGCAACGGCGATGGACGCGTTTCGAGCGTCCACCTACCGCCCACGGGCATAGGTGTCAACGCAGGCGGGCGCTACTGCGCGCATCGATTCTCGGTGGCCACCTGCAAATGGAAGCGCGCAGCGCTCAGCGGAACGCCGCGCACTCGCCCTTGGGGCCGTGCGTCGACTTGCGCACGCACGACGAGAACGCCTGACGGGCCTTCGCGCCCTGCCCCATCTGTTGATAGGCAGCGCCGACGATGAGCCAGGTCTCCGCGTCCGTCGGATCGACCGCGAGTGCGCGCTCGCCTGCTTCGACAGCGCCCTTGTTGTCGCCGCGATCGATCGCGCGCTGCGCGGCCTTCTTGTCGGCCTTCGCGTCTCCCGAAGGAGCAGGCTTCGCCTCTTCGGTCGGCTTCACCTCTTCGCTGGGCTTCGCCGCGAGCTGGTCGGTCGGCTTCGGAGCCTCCGCCTTGGGCTCTTCGATGGTCGCCGGCTCCGGCGGCGGGATCGCGGCAGCGGCGCGCACTGCAGCGGGTGCCTGCGCAGGTGCCTGGCCAGCGGGGGCCTGGGCGGCGGGGGCCTGGGCGGCAGGCCGCTCTTGCTCGATGGCCGCGGCTGCGTGCACCACGGATGACAGCGGGAGCTCCGCCGACGGGGCGCGCGTGAACGCCGCCTTGCCGAGTCCCGCGAGCGCGATGATCGCAAACGCAGCGACAACGCGCTGGGTAACCTTGCGGAGACGCGCACGACGCACGAGCACCTCCGGCGAAGCGCGACGCACGTGATCGGAGTGGGGCTCGTCGAGCTCCAGATGCTCCGGCTCCTGCGCCCAGAGATGCGGCATGGAGGCGCGGCTTTCTCCTTCAGCAAAGAACTGCTCCGCCTCCACGTCGACGGGCGGGATGCTCGTGTCGTCCAGCAGATCTTCCGCTGCCTGCTTCGCGCTTGCCCGGGCTTCTGAGGCGCGGGCTTCTGAGGCGCGGGCCTCGGCTGCCTGGCGCTCCTCCCGCGGTTCGCGAAGCTTCGGGCCACTGGGCGCGGGGGCCGGCGCAGGCTCGGGGCCGACCTCCGCTGCGAGCGCCTCGGCGCGGCGACGCAGCTCGCCGGCGTACAGCTCCTCGAATACGCCGCTGGTGCGCGACTCCCGCGTACCGCTGTCGCGGGGCTCGCTATCGCGTGCACTGCGGGTCTCCTCGCCGAGGCGGCGCTCCGCGAGCTGCGACAACGCCTTCGATGCGGTCGTGGGGACCGGGGGGCGCTTGCGCGGGGACTTCTTCTTCGCCATGAGGTTCCTGGAGGTCCGGATGTCGGGATGCAATGCCACAAACCGTTGAAAGCAAACGCCGTGCTCGGAAACTACGCGGGGGATTCTGCCCCTCTTTGCCCCGCCGTCAATTCATGCACGACATTTGCGTCGTCTTTTTCTCCCACCCTGGCACAGGATGGATCCGCACACGCAAATCGATCACGCGATCTGCTACGGCATCGAAAATAAGATGAAGGCACTGCCCGAGGTCATCCTTCGCACTGCCGGCGTACGCGCCGTGGAGCGCGGCCATCCCTGGATTTACAAGGACGCCGTGGCCCGTGCGCCCGACCTCGACCACGGCGAGGTGGTGCTCGTCGGCGACGACAAGAAGAAGGTCGGCGTGGGTCTCTACGATAGCGAGTCGCCCCTCGCGGTCCGAGTGTGGTCGCCCGACCCACATGTCGCTCCCTCCCGTCTTTTGCAGGGACGTCTGGATGAGTGCGTACGCATCCGCGCCGAGATCTTCGACAAGCAGACGAACGCATTTCGTGTCGCGCACGGCGAAGGTGATCGCGTGCCGGGCATCGTCATCGATCGCTACGACGACGTCTGCGTGGTGAAGCCAGACGGTCGCGCGGCGGAGGCGCTCGTGCGTGATCACGTCGAGGTGCTCGTGCGAGCGCTCGCGCCGCTCGGGATGAAAACGCTCGTGCTGCGCCTTCGCGAGCAGGAAGCGATCACCCTGTACGGCCCGCCCGCCGCGAAGGCGATCCGCGTGATGGAGCACGGAGTGCCGTTCGTCGTCGACGTCCTCTCCGGCCAGAAGACTGGCGCGTTCCTGGACCAGCGCGAGAACCGAAGGCGCGTCGGTGACCTGGTTCGCGAGAAGGGCGGGCGCGGCGTCACCGTCCTCAACCTGTTCTCGTACGCCGGCGGCTTCTCGATCCACGCGGCGCGCGCGGGCGCGGTAACGACCAGCGTCGACGTCGCAGCGGCGGCACACAAGACAGCAATGGACTCGTTCCGCGTGGCGGACCTCGACCCCAAAGGGCACGCGTTCGCGACGGCGGACGCATTCGCCTTCCTGGACCGCGCGGCGACCGAGAAGAAATCGTGGGACATCGTCATCTCGGATCCGCCGAGCTTCGCACCGAACGCGAAGTCCTTGCCGCGCGCGATCTCTGCATACAGAAAGCTGCATGCTGCATGCGTCAGGGTCCTCGCGAAGGGCGGGATCTTCTGCGCGGCGTCGTGCTCTAGCCACGTGGACGCAACGGCGTTCGCGAGCACGCTCGACGACCAGGCCCTCGGGAGATCGGACCTCCGCCTCCGAGAGAGCTTCGGTCCGCCACCGGATCACCCTACCCTCGCAGCGTGGCCCGAAGGGCGCTACCTCAAGTTCTTCGTGATGAGGTGACCCGTGGAAGAGTTCGTCGTACCCAACAAGAACGGCTGGAACCTGAGCCTGCGCCGCATCCGGCCAGACGGCGAGCCCGTGGGCCGCCCGGCCCTGCTCATCCCCGGCTACGGGATGAACTCCTTCATCTTCGGCTTCCATCCGACCGGGCCGTCGCTCATGGAGCATCTCGCCTCCCGCGGGATCGACACGTTCACGATCGACCTCAGGGGCATGGGCAAGAGCGAGCGCATCGGCGGCAACCCGTCCTACGGCCTGGCGGAGCTGTGCATCGCGGACGTCGGCGCTGGCATCCAGGCCGTGCTGGACAAGACCGGCGCAGACAAGGTGGATCTCATCGGATGCAGCCTGGGGGCGGCGCTCTCGTTCGGACACCTTGCGTGCGTGCCCGACGCGAAGGTGGGCTCGCTGGTGAGCCTTGCTGGCGTCGTCACGTGGAAGAAGGTTCATCCGCTGGTGCGCGCGGCCTTCTTCTCGAAGGAGCTTGCGGGCCGCGTGCCGTTCAAGAACACCCGGGCCGCGGTGCGTGTCCTTCTGCCCGTCCTCGCGAAGCTGACACCCTCTCTGCTCTCGATCTACCTGAACCCAAAGTCCACGGACCTCTCACGCACGGAGGAGATGGTGCAGACCGTGGAAGATCCGGTACCGCAGATCAACCGGGAGATCTCCGAGTGGATCAGGCGTCGCGACTTTCTCATCCGCGACGTGAACGTGTCGGCTGCGCTCGCGCAGATGACGTACCCGTACCTCTGCGTGGTGGCTGAGGGCGACGGAGTCGTGCCCAAGGAGACAGCGCGCGCGATGTACGACGAGATCGGCTCTACGACGAAGGAGCTCTGCGTGGTGGGTGGCCCGGGGGACCCGATCGCTCATGGCGATCTGTTCCTGTGCAAGGACGCGCAGACCCGCGTGTACGAGCCCGTCGCGGAGTTCCTGCTCCGTACGCACGCCGCGAGCGCGGGCGTGGCGTAGCTCATGGCGCGACCTCACGGCGCAGCTGGCATGAGCGAGCGCTCGCGGCGCCTTTTTGCGATGCTGGGCACCGCTGTCCTCGTGCCGCTGGTGGTCGGGACGCTGCAGTTAGTGCGCGATCGACCGCGCGCGAAGGAGGCGCCTCCACCGGTGCGGGTCGTGGGGTGTCCACAGGTGAAGGTGACCTCGAGCGAGCTCCGGCATCACGGATTCTTGGGCGCCGCAGCGGCCACACTTGCATGCGATCGCATCCGCGTCCGGCTCGGCGGACGACCGGAGAGCGCGCTCCCGCCGGCCGCGTTGGTCGCGAATGCGCGGCACGCGGCGGGCTCGGCCGTCTTCGAGGAGAAGGACGCGGCGGCGATGCAACGCGTGAGCGCGAACGCGCGAGTCGATGCGGTCCTCGAGGGCGAGCTCGATCAAGGAAAGGATTTCCAGATCACGCTCCGGCTCGTGGACAAGATCGGCAACGAGATCGGCAAGGGCAACGGTGCGCACGTCTCACTCGTGGGCGCGGTCCGGATGGCAAGCGACATGCTCACGGACGAAGCGGGCCTCACACCTCGCGCGGGAGATGCGTATCTTCCGAACGCGATGCCGGGCGCATCCATCGACGCGATCCTCGCAACGCACGATCTCGCGGTCGACGCTCTTCTGGGCGACGAGGAAGAGGTCAACGACGCCTGCGACAGCGTGAGCAGAAGAGCCGACCTCGGCGCGCTAGCCAAAACGGTCGCAATGGTCTGCAACCCGTGGGGAGGAAGACCCGATCGCCCGATGCCATCAACAGAGCAGAGGCTGCGCGAGGTGTTCTTCTCAGGGCACGCGAGGGGCGATGCGCTGTGGCTGCCGTGGGAGGGGCTTCGTGACCTTCGTCAGCGAGCGCAAGACGCGAGCGCAGAGTAGCGACCTCGACCTCGACCTCGACCTCGACCCTACCTGCTCGTCTCCAGCTCATAGAACGTCAGCGGGCCTTTACGTGTATAATACATCCCCGCTCCCAGCTTCAAGAACGGCTTCCGCAGGCGCGACTCGTAGAACTCTCCGCGGCGCGTGAACACGGCGAGGTCCGTCTTCTTCTTGTCGACCACGTCGCGGATGTCCTTCTTCGTGATCGACTCCACATACAGAAAGCCCGCCGCCATCGCCGCGATGTTCGTGATGGCGGACGTCACGCCGTCGTTCGGGAGGTAGGGCAAGACACCCTGGCAGATCACGAGATCGAACGTGCTGTTCCAGCGCTCCTTCGTGATGTCCAGCCGATCGAGCCCGTACTTGCGGCACGCGAACGCGCTCGACTCCGTGGCCACGTAGTGGATGCGTGGCCACTTGCGTGCGAACACCTCGCGCATCTGCCCGGTGCCTGCGCCGACGTCGAGCACCGTGCGCACATCCATCCCCCAGTAGGACGCGAGCGACAGAACGCCCAGCGCGAGCTTCTCTTGCTCCGCGTGGCCATAGACGCGCGTGCTGTCGGACTCGTAGTAGCGACCGTAGTAGGTGTCGTCGAACGCATCGCGCGGCGCTTTTTTCCGACGGTCGACTCCGCCGGGCCCGCTCGGCTTGCCGCTCATGTCCCGGGCGGTGGCGCGCTGCCCCAGAGGGGCTTCTGCTGGAGGAGCTTCGCGACGAGCGCGGTCCAGCCCGTCTGGTGAGACGCGCCAAGGCCGGAGCCGTCGTCGCCGTGGAAGAACTCGTAGAAGAGCGGGTGCTCGTAGAAGAACGGATCGGGGAGCCTGTCCTTGCCGTCTGCAGGGCGCACCCCCTCGGCGTTCGGCAGGAAGAGCGAGCAAAGGCGGCGCGAGAGCTCCGACGCTACCTCCCAGAGGTTCATGTACTTGCCGGAGCCGACCGGGCACTCCACACGGAAGTCGTCGCCGTAGAAGTGGTGATAGCGCTGCAGTGACTCGATGATCAGGAAGTTCACCGGGAACCACACCGGCCCGCGCCAGTTCGAGTTGCCGCCGAAGAGACCCGACCGCGACTCGCCGGGCTCGTACTCGACACGGTACTTTGCGCCCTCGAGCTCCACCTCGTACGGCGCCGCGGCGTGAGAGCGTGAGAGCGCGCGCACGCCATAGGGCGACAGGAACTCGGTCTCGTCGAGCACACGCGACAGCACCCTTGCGAGGCGATTGCGGCTCAGGATGGAGAGCAGACGGCGACCGCGCGTGCCGTCGCGATCGATCCACATCGCCGAGCCCGCGAGCTCCGGCCGGTTCGAGATGAACCAGCGCGCGCGCTTCACGAACTCCGGGAACTTGTCGAGGTCCGTCGCTTCGAGCGACTCCACCGCGAAGAGCGGAATGAGCCCCACCATGGAGCGCAGCTTCATCGGCACTGCGGCGCCTCCGGGAAGGTGCAGCACGTCGTAGAAGAAGCCGTCTTGCTCGTCCCAGAGCTTGGTCTCCGCCGCCGTGTCGTTCATCGCGTGGGAGATGAGGAGGAAGTGCTCGAAGAACTTGTTCGCCACGTCCTGGTAGCTCTTGTTCTCCTCCGCGAGCTCCAGCGCGATCGCGAGCAAGTTCAGGCAATACATGCCCATCCACGACGTGGCGTCAGCCTGCTCCAGCTCACCGCCCTGCGGCAGCTTCGCGTTCGAGCGATCGAACACGCCGATGTTGTCGAGCCCGAGGAAGCCGCCCTGGAACACGTTGTTTCCCGCGGCGTCCTTGCGGTTCACCCACCAGGTGAAGTTCAGCATCAGCTTGTGGAACACGCTCTCCAGGAACTGGCGGTCGGACTTGCCCGTGATGCGTCGGTCGATCTGGTAGACGCGCAGCGCGGCCCACGCGTGCACCGGCGGGTTCACGTCCGAGAAGCTCCACTCGTACGCGGGGAGCTGCCCGTTGGGATGCATGTACCATTCACGCAATAGCAGCGAGAGCTGGTTCTTCGCGAAGTCCGGATCAATCAGCGCCATCGGGATCGCGTGGAACGCCAGGTCCCACGCCGCGTACCAGGGATACTCCCACTTGTCGGGCATGGAGAGCACCTCGCTGTTGTAGAGGTGTCGCCATTCGCGGTTGCGTCCGCCCTTCCGCTCCGCCGGCGGCGGCGGCTGACCTTCGTCACCGCGGAGCCAGCGCTCCACGTCGAAGTTGTAATACTGCTTGCACCAGAGGAGCCCGGCGAACGACTCGCGCATCACGCGACGCTCTTCTCGGTCGAGCTCCACAGGAGCCACTGACGTGTAGAACTCGTCCGCTTCGCCGCGACGCTTCGTGAAGAGCTCTTCGACATCCGCGAACGGATCCGTCTCCTTCTTCCACGTGACGCGCGCGTAGAACGAGCGCGACTCACCGGCAGCCAGCGTCACGCGCTTGTGCACGGCCGCTTTGGTGCCGCTGCGCGCGGGGTTCACCGCGTGGCGGTCGCTCTTCACGATGTACTCGTGGAACGCGTCCTTGCTGAAGCTGGAGCGGTTCGGAACGTCGTAGAGCTTGCGCTGGTTCGTCTCGTTCTCGGTGAAGAGGAGCTCCGTGTCCTCCTCCGCGTAAATGTAGAACGTGCCGAGGAAGGCCTCGCGCGCGCAGATGACCTGCGCGGTTGGCAGCGGTGCCATGGCGCGGAGCTCGGGTCGCTGGGCGATGAGCGCGGCGGTCTGATCCTTCGCGGGCACCGACCACGCCCAGGTGTTGCGGAAGACGAACGTGGGCAGCACGTCGATGGTCGCGGCCTCGGCGCCGTGGTTCTTCACGGTCCACTTGCAGACGATGTCGTCCCAGTCGTGCTTCGCGTACTCGACCTCGAGCGAGAAGTAGCGCTGGTCCGCGAACACGCCGGTCTCCGAAAGCCTCGGGCTCGGCTGCTCACGGCTTCGCTCCGCGCTCATCTTGCGAAGGGCGTCGTATGGGAACTCCGCCTGCGGGTAGACGTAGAGCCCGCGCGCGTACGCGCACGTGGGCACCGCATCGACGTAGTAGAAGACCTCCTTCACGTCCTCGCCGTGATTGCCCTCTGGCCCCGACAGACCGAAGAGCCGCTCCTTCAGGTACGGGTCCTTCCCGTTCCACAGCGCGACCGACACGTTGAAGAGGCCGCGGTTGTCGCACAGCCCCATGAGCCCATCTTCACCCCAGCGATAGGCACGTGAGCGCGCGTGCTCGTGCGGGAAGCTGCCCCATGCATCGCCGTTCGCCGAGTAGTCCTCGCGCACCGTTCCCCACTGACGCTCGGAGAGGTAGGTGCCGAATCTGCGCCAGCGCTTGCCGGCGGCGGCCTCTTCCAGGCGAATGTGCTCGGCAGTCTTCGGGTTCGTGGCGGTGGGCGAGCCCGTGCTTGCGCCGCTGGTGGCTGTGGTCACGGCGCGCGATGGTAGTCCAAGATCGAGTTTCTACGCCTGAACAAAAGGGCGGGAGTCTGGTAACGTGGTTGGTTGCGTGAGCGATACCAAGCGCCCCGTTTCGAACGGTCCCAACCCTCCGGCGCCTCAGCCTCTGGCCGGAGGCTTCGTCCCGCAATATCCGCGCGGTCCCTATGCGGCCCCGCCGGGCGGCCCCGTTCCGGCCCCATCGCCCTCGGGACCTGCCGTCCCGCTCGTGCAGAAGGGCCCGCTTCCCGGTCCGGCGGGAGGGATGCCCGGCCAGATGCAGAGCGCCCCGCCTTCACCGCAGGTGCTCACGGTGCAGTATCCACAGCGCGGGAGCACGCTGGTCTCGCCGCGCGGCAACTACGAGATCACGAACGTGCTCGGGGCGGGTGAGTTCGGCGCCGTGTACGAGGCCACGGGCCCGTTCGACCAGATCTACGCGGTGAAGATGGTTCGCCCCGCGAACCGCCCCTACGCAGAGGTGCAGGGCGAGTGGGCGCGCGAGCAGTCGCGGCTCAACGTGCTTCGTCACCCGAACATCGTCTACATCCACGACGCGTTCGAGCAGAACCACCTCTTCTACATCGCGCTCGAGCGATGCGATCACGCGCTCACGGACATGCTGGGCACCGTCATGCGCGAGAGCCTGGTCTGCGAGCTGGCGCGCCAGCTGCTGGCGGCCGTGCAGTTCCTCCACGACAACGACGTCGTCCACGACGACCTCCACGGCGGCAACGTCCTCATCTCCCACACGGACGACCGGCCCGTCGTCAAGATCAGCGACTTCGGCATCAGCCACGAGCTGCGCGGCAAGCCCGCCATCAGGCCCAACGTGGTGCACCACGCGATCATGGCGCCCGAGATCCTGGCGACCGGATACACGAGCAAGCAGAGCGACCTCTACCAGGTGGGCCTCTTGCTCTACTGGATGCTCACCGGCGAGCCCGCGATCCCGAAAGATGCACCCTACAACGAGCTCGTGCGCATCGTGTCCGAGGGCATCCCTCGCGGCCGCGCAGAGGCACTGGGCACGCCATTCGGTATGCTGGTCGCGAAGATGCTTCGGCGCCGTGAGGCCTTCCGATACACGAGCGCCCGCGAGGTCTGGGCCGACATGCGGGAGCTCCCCGCGTGGAAGAACCGCGAGCTCTTCCCGGTCAAGTAGGGCGAAGCAAGAGGAGCATGACAGCACGGCGCGTCCCTCTTCCTCCTGTCCTTGGCCACTATGAAGTGTGCGCCAAGATCGCGGGCGGAGGCATGGCCACGGTGCATCTGGGCAAGCGCATCGGCGCGGACCCGAAGGACGAAGGCGCTCTCGTCGCGCTCAAGGTGATGAGCGACGAGTACTACGACAACTCCGCCTTCATCGACATGTTCCTGGACGAGGCGCGCATCCTGAAGAAGCTCGCGCACCCGAACGTGATCCACACGCACGAGTTCGGCAGCGTGGGCGCACACCGCTACATCGCGATGGAGCTGCTACTCGGGCGGCCGCTCGTCGACGCATGGGAGATCTGCCACAAGGAGCGGACGCGCATGCCCCTCACGCTCGGCGCATGGATCTGCGCGCGCGTGGCAGAAGGCGTGCACTCCGCGCACGAGATCAAGGACGACGACGGCGAGCCGCTCTCCGTCATCCACCGCGACGTGAATCCGAGCAACGTGTTCTTGCTCTACGACGGGCGCGTGAAGCTCATCGACTTTGGGCTCGCGAAGGCGCGCCGCCGCAAGGCGACAAGCGAGGAAGGCATCGTCAAGGGGAAGATCCCCTACCTCGCGCCGGAGCAGGCGCGGCTCGGTACGCTCGACCGGCGCGTGGACGTGTACTCGCTGGGCATCACGCTGTGGGAGCTCGGCACGGGCAAGCGGCTCTTCAAGCGCGACACGGATCGCGAGACCGTCGAGGCGATCCGCAAAGCGGAGGTGCCAGACGCGCGCGAGCATGTCCTCACCTACCCCGACGCGCTCTTCAAGATCCTCGAGCGCGCGCTCAAGGTCGACCCCGACGAGCGCTATGCGACGGCGGAGGAGATGCGCAAGGATCTGGACGCGTTCGTGACCGATCACGCCGAGAGCAACATGGCGGAGGCGCTCGCCACGTACATGCGTGATGCCTTTACAGGTGAAGAGGCGAAGCAGCGCGAATGGCTCGCGCGCGCGACGCAGCGCCAGCGCGATTTCACGCGAACGATCCCGCCGCCAGTCCCCGTACCGGACGCATCCACGCTGCACGCGCCAACGGGCCCCGGCGCTTTCAAGCCGATGAAGCTCCCGCAGTTCACGCCGATCCCGCCAGAGTCCGCATCGCTGACGGATCTCCTGAGCGCGGACGCGAGCGCGTCGCAAGAGGCCGTCGTGATCCGCGAAGCAGGAGAGATCCTCGGCTCGCCGACGCCAGGCAAGATCGCAACGGAGACTCCGCCAGTCCCCCTCTCCACACACGCGCTGAATCAAGAAAAGGCGCCGCCGCCATCCTCACCAAGCGCAGCCCCTCCCGCTTCTTCTCCCTCCCCTTCTCCGGCCCCTTCCCCCGCCCGCGCGTCGAATCCGATCACTGTCCGCATCCCCGTCACCACAGCCAGGCGCGGTCGCCTTCTTGCCCTCGTCGTCGTCGCCGCGCTCGCGGGGCTCCTGGTGCTCGCGATGCTGGCAAGCCAGTCGCGGAAGACGCGCTGAGACCACCACCAAACCTTAAGAAAACGCCACGAAAGTTGCGGTTGCGTTCGCCCGATGGCGCGCTAAGCCGACCCCGAGTGAGTGACATGAGCAACCGACTCTACGTGGGCAATCTCTCCTTCCGCACGACGTTGGACTCGCTCAAGGTGGCCTTCGAGCCCCACGGCGAGGTGACGGACGTGCACATCGTGATGGACCGCGAGACGGGCCAATCGCGCGGCTTCGGCTTCGTGACGATGGGAGCCAACGATGCAGCGACGCGCGCGATCGAAGGCATGAACGGCTCGATGCTCGACGGTCGTCCCCTGCGCGTCAACGAGGCAGCGGAGCGCCGCAACTCCGGCGGACGCTGAGTGGCTGCGAAGGCCGACGGGCTTTGTTCTGATTCTTGCGTATGATTCGGGTCCCCATGCTGGACATCCCCACTCCGCGCGCGCTGCCTCATAACGAACCCGTCCGTGACTACGCGAAGGGCTCGCCCGAGCGCTCGGAGCTGGAGGCGGCGCTCGCGACGATGCGCAGCGAATGCCCCGAGGTGGCACACGTCATCGCGGGGCGCGCTGTCCACGAGGGCGCGTTGTTCGACGTGCGCGAGCCGCATGCGCACGCGCGGGTGCGTGCGAAGGTGTTCGGCGCGACCAAGGGCGTGGCCCAGCGTGCGATCGACGCGGCGCTTCTTGCGCAGCCTGCGTGGGCTGCGATGCCGTTCGACGAGCGCGCGCGGGTCTTCTCGCGCGCAGCCGACCTGCTCGCGGGCCCGTGGCGACAGGTCCTCAATGCGGCGACGATGCTCGGCCAGAGCAAGACCGCGTTCCAGGCGGAGATCGACGCGGCGTGCGAGCTGATCGATTTTCTGCGCTTCAACGTCTCCTTCGCATCGCGCCTCGCGGAGCAGCCCATCTCATCGCCGGGCATGCAGAACGCGCTGGAGCTGCGCCCGCTCGAGGGATTCATCTTCGCCGTCACGCCTTTCAACTTCACCGCGATCGCGGGCAACCTGCCCACGGCGCCGGCGCTGCTGGGCAACGTCGTCGTGTGGAAGCCGGCGGAGGATCAGAGCCTCGGCGCGTATCACCTGATGCGTCTGTTCGAGGCGGCAGGCCT
This sequence comes from Myxococcales bacterium, assembly GCA_025355005.1. Taxonomy (GTDB): domain Bacteria; phylum Myxococcota_A; class Polyangia; order Polyangiales; family Polyangiaceae; genus JANXLV01. Next base: position 22,221 of record JANXLV010000209.1, read on the forward strand.
TCCGCCTGGAGTCATCAATGTGGTGTACGGCGATGGCGCGCTGGTCGCCGCGGAGTGCCTGGCACATCCAAAGCTCGCTGGTGTGCACTTCACTGGCTCCACCAAGGTCTTCCAGTCGATCTGGAGGACGGTCGGTGAGCGCATCGCGAGCTACCGCACCTATCCGCGGCTCGTGGGCGAGACCGGCGGCAAGGACTTCGTGTACGCGCATCCGTCGGCCGACGAATCCGCGCTCGTCACGGCGCTGGTGCGTGGCGCGTTCGAGTTCCAGGGACAGAAATGCAGCGCGGCGTCACGCGCGTACCTCCCGCGGTCCATGTGGGGTCGCGTGAAGGACCGCCTCATCGCGGAGACGCAGGCCCTCACAGTGGGCGACGTCACGAACTTCTCGCACTTCATGGGCGCCGTGATCAACGAGCGCGCGCACACACGACTCGGCGGGTGGCTCGATCGCGCGAACCACGATCGCGCGTGCACCGTGCTGTACGAAGGCCCGTGGTCCAAGGCCGACGGATGGTTCTGCGGGCCCACGCTCATCGAGGTGGAGGACCCCGCGCATCCGATCCTCGCGGAGGAGCTCTTCGGCCCGATGCTCTCCATCCACATCTACGACGATGGAAAGCCCGGCGCAGACGACGCCGTGTTGCGCATCATCGACGAGACCAGCCCGTACGCCCTCACCGGCGCGATCTTCTCGCGCGACCGCGCGCCGATCGCGAAGGCAGCCCACGTCCTGCGGCAGGCAGCAGGCAATCTGTACGTGAACGACAAGCCCACGGGCGCGGTGGTGGGACAGCAACCATTCGGCGGCGCGCGTGGCTCCGGCACGAACGACAAGGCCGGCGCTGCGTTCAACTTGCTGCGCTGGGCATCACCCCGCACGGTGAAGGAGACATGGGCGGCGCCCACGCGCGTCGCGTACCCGTATCAGCAGTGACCCATCATCCTTGACGCTGCAGAACGCGCGCGAGCACACGAACGCGCAACATGTGCGCATCAAAAAAGTTCGCGCGCGCGCGCGACGTCAACTGTCGATCATCATTCCGCTTACGCGTTTGGCATGATGCTCTCCAACGCAAGAGCCTTGAATTGAAGCTCGAACCGCTTAAGTCTGGGCACATGAGTGCCGCCGTCCCGACGCGCCCTCGTGGCTCTCACGAGGAGATCGCAGGATGACGATGATCCTCGCGTTCGTCCTCGCCTACTGCGCCTTGCTCGTTCCCCAAGGAAGAGATCACACTGCGTTCGCGCTCGGCACCGCTGCCGCCATCGCCGACGCAGAGCCCATCTTCAAGGACGACAAGGACAAGAAGAAGACAGCCGCGTTCATGGTCGCCATCGCGTTCCGAGAGAGCTCCTTCCGCACCGCCATCACCGGCGACTCGGGCAAGAGCTTCGGTGCGTTCCAGATCCACCTTCCGTTCAAGAAGAAGACCGTGGAGGGCTGGTCCGGTGAGGACATCCTGGCCGACCCCGAGAAGGGCGCCCGGGTCGCGCTGCGCATGATCCGCGAGAGCGTCCGCGCGTGCCCCGCACATCCGCTCGCGGTCTACGCGGAGGGCGGCGAAGGCTGCAGCTCACCGCGCGCGCAACGCATCAGCAAGGACCGCCTCACGCTCGGCAAGTGGCTCGAGCGTCACGGTCACGTCGACCCCGAGGCGCTCGCCGCGCTCGAGGAGCCTACACCCGCGCAGGCGACCTTCTCGCAGGTCGCGAAGGGCCCGTCCGGGTCAGCGTCGCCCTGACCGGAGCGCGCCGGAGAGCACCGGAGCGCGCGCGCCAGCGGCTATTCGCGGAACGCGCGCGGGTGATACTCATCGCGGAGCGGGCCTTTGGGGCTCGACTCCAGCGCGGAGAGCACCGTGCGCGTCCACTCTTCGGGGATCGCGGCCTCGCCCTGGAACGCGCCAAGCAGAGCGCCGGTGATCGCGCCGTTTGTGTCTGCATCGCCGCCGCGGTTCACCACGTTCATCAGCGCGTCCGCGAACGGCCGACGCGACGCGAGCTCGAAGAACGCAAGACGCAGCGCGACCCGCACGAAGCCTTGCATGCGGTGCATGTGCAGCTGCTCGGTGTAGAGCGCAGGTGACAGCGCGAACGCGGCGTCTAGATCCGACTCGATCGCGGCGCGCGCGGTCGCGTCCTCCGGGTCGCCCGGGAGAAGCGTGCATGCGCGCTGGACGTCCGCGCGCGCGGCGGCGAAGGCTTCCTCCGCGGAGCTCGCCTCTCCGCGAACCGCTGCAGCGATGGCGCCGTTGAGCGCGGCGCACGCGAGGACGCACCGGGGATCCGCGTGCGTGAGCTGCGAATCCGTCACCGTCGCGCGCACGCGTGCCTCTGCGTCGTTCGCGAAGAAGACGCCGATGGGCGCCGTGCGCATGAGCGAGCCGTTCCCCGCAGGGCGTCGCTCCGCGGCGAGCCACACGGAACGCCCGGCCTCGAGGGGCGACATGCCGCCCTCGATGCGTCGCAACGCCGCGTCGGTCTGCACGCCGATGTCGAACGTCTCCTTCGCCCACGCGACATAGCGCGGCGCGACGTCCTCCGCGGAGAAGCGCCCGCACGCGCGCAGGGAGCGCCACAGGCACACCGCCATCATCGTGTGGTCCGTCACCTGCCCGCGCTCCACGGCGAACGGCCCCCCGCCGGTCACCGAGACGTGAGGCCCCGTGAGCACCGTCTCGAACGGGACCGCGGCGGGGCTCGTGAACTCGAGCGTGGTCCCGAACGCATCACCCACGGCGAGACCAAGCAGCGCCCCCTGCGCGCGATCCTCGTGTCTGCCAGCATGGCGCCCGACGAGCGCGTCCGTTAGGTCACCATCACGCTCTGATCCGCTCCGGATGCTCATAAGAGTACTGTGTACTCTATTTGCCGCTTGTCAAGCGCGAAGGCGGCAGGAAGGTGGTATGTTGCGAGTCGCCCACATGATCCGCCGACGTGCTGTGTTTGCTCCTTTCGGCCTCGTTGCGACCTTCCTCGTGATCGCCGCGTGCAACGAGGGCGGCGTGGCGTCACCGAGCAACACGCCGCACGGCTCCCGGTGCCTGATGGATACGGATTGCATGGGTGGCTACGAGTGCAACAAGGCCAAGGGCGACATCCTGGGCGAGTGCTCCCAGAAGACGATGGGCGGCCCTGCTGCGGCCGGCGGTGGCGGTGGCAGCGCGAAGCCCGCTGGCTCTGGTGGCCCCGGACCTGCGTCGAGCGCAAGCAGCGGGAGTGGCAAGCCCGCGGACCCGCCGAAGGGCAACGGCAAGTCGCAGACGCCAGAGCCGCTGCCGCCGCCGAAGCCTCCGAAGGACGCGAAGCCAGCGGACACGTCGACGTTCTCGCCCTGAGCTGAGGTAGGTCAGCGGTGGCACGCGTCGTTCAGGGCCACACCTGGTTCGACTGGAGCAGCGCCTGGTTCAGGTGAATGCGGTCGACGTCCGCCTTGAGCTTCAGGACGACGGCGGGTGGCGCGGCCGACGTGGGCAGCGGCCTCAGCTCCATGGGGTCTGACGCGAGATCGATCACGCGCGCCTCGCCCGTCAGGCCGTGCTCGCGGTACTTCCATGGCCAGGCGACCGCGCCGAGGTACTGGCCGTCGTAAGGTTGCACGAGCGGGACGAAGCGTGGGCCGGGCGCGAGCACGGAACGACCGACGAAGGGAACGTCCTCGTGGATGCCCACGAGATCGAGGATGGTGGGCGCGATATCGATCTGCGAGAACGCGCCTTCGAGCACGCGGGGCGACAGGTGGCCCGGCCACACCATCGCGAGGGGAACGCGGAAGGACTCCTCGTAGAAGCCGCGCTCGTTCCAGTGTGAGCCGTGCTCGTCGGCGGGGAAGCTGTGATCGCCCGTGACGACGACGAGCGTGCTCTTCGCGAGATCCTTCTCCACGAGCAGCTCGAAGAACCGCGCGAGGCGCACGTCGGACGCGCGAAGCGACGCTGTGTATGCAGCGCGCGCGGGGGTGGGCTCGCCGGGCATGTCCGCGCGCCCGGGCTCTTCGTTGAATGGATAGTGGTTCGACACCGGCGCGAGCGCGACGAAGAACGGGCGCGCCGGATCCCTGCGCGCGAGCACGTTGCGCAACGCCCACGCGTAAAAGTAGTCGTCCTCTAGGCCCCAGCCCCAGACATGTGCCTGCTCCTCCGGTGTGATCGCGATGGGCGCGGCCGTGTGCGTATCCTCGAAGCCCAGACGCACGCCGAACTCGTCGATGCCGTCGAAATGCTCGGACTCGTCACCGGCGTAGAGCGACGTCGTGTAGCCCTGGCGCCTGAGGATCGTGGGCAAGCAGTCGAGCGTGAGCGGCTCGATGTACGTCTCCTTCTTGCGGTAGCTCGGCGCCAGCGAACAGAGCGTGGAGAAATGGCCGTGGCATGTCTGGATCGAGTTGCCGTAGAAGCGCGGCGCCGAGAGTCCTCGGGCGTAAAGTCCGTTCAAGGTGGGCGTGTAGGGCTGTCCATCGGGTGCGATCTTGCCGAGGTACTCGGCGCTGAACGACTCCATCATGATCACGACGATGTTGGGTCGCTCGGCCGCCGTTGTCGCAGGCAGCACGCCCTCGGGAGGCGCAAGCACAGGGTCGCGATGCACGAGCGGATAGAGGCCCGGTGTACGGGCCCGCGCGTCGGCCATGCGCTGGTTCTTTCCGTAGTACTGCGCCATCGAGTTCCCGAAGTTGGTGATCGAGTCGCGCGAGGGGATGCGTCCAACGAATGCGAGCAGAAAGAGCAGAGCGGCGGCGGCGCCGAGGGCCACGCGCGCACGGCCCGCCATCGTCGCGAGCACGGAGCGCGGCGCGGGCTCACGCCACACGAAGAGCGCGATCACGACGAGCTCCATCGCGACCAGCACGCGCACCGGCATGGGGATCACGCCGACCATCATGGCCGCGCCGGCGTTCGACGACGCCTCCGCGAAGTTGTCGCGCAGGAACGCGAAGTCGAGCTGGCCGCGCGCAGTGATCTCCGCCAGGTCAACGAGCGCGTGCAGCGCGAGATAGACGGCGACCAGTGCCTTGCGCAGGCGTCCGCGGGTCGCGGCCTCGATCAGGATGATCGGTGCGAGGTACGGAAGAATCGTGAAGACGTCGCGCGTGACCGAACCGAGCTTCTCGGATTCGTGGAACGTGGCGCCGCTGTAGACCTCGAAGAGGAACAGGTATGCGACGACGAACGCGACGCAGAGCCACGCGCCCGTCGGGACGCGTGAGAGGAGTGTTCGCAGGCGCACGGACTTCGGTTACGGGACAAACTGGTGAAGCTCAAGCGGCTTCCGGCCCGCCGGGTCGATTTTTCGAGGCAGTGCCTTCGCAGGTGAATCCAAGCCACTTCGGGCTCTCACCGTAGTGCGCGGACACATCGTCGAGCGTGAAGCCTGCGTCGCGGAGCTCCCCACGGATGTCACGGTCCAGGCGGCAACCACCGCCGACGCGGCGCCACGCTGGCGTGAGCAGACGTTGCCACCGCGCGACGTCGGGCTCCGGTGAGAGTCCGTGCTCGATGAAGAGGAGATGTCCCTCCGGAGCGAGCACGCGCCTCATCTGCGACAGCGCGCGCGCCACATCCGTCACGCTGCAGAGCGAGTACGTGACGACGACCGTGTCGAACGACGCGTCGTCGAATGGAAGCGCCTCTGCCGAACCGCGGACGAGGGTCGTCTGGAGCGGCACATCACGGGCGCGCTCACGGGCGCGCGAGAGCAGTGGTTCCGAGGGATCGACCCCGCACAGCTCCGTCACCTTCGCGGGATCGTAGAACGCCAGGTTGAGGCCGGAGCCGACGCCCACCTCGAGGACGCGCCCGCGCGCGCGCGGCACGATACGACCGCGCTCCTCCTTGATCTCCGAGCTCCTGCAGGCCTTCTCGATCAGGTGCGGCAGTACGCGGCGCTCCCAGAAACCCATGCCCTGCCGATAGCACGGGTTTACGCGCTCACCGCGGCGTAGTACGACCGGAGAGTCCATGTCGCAGTTCTGGGATCAACGGTACGCGGGCAGCGAGTACGCTTACGGCAAGGAGCCGAACGAATTCTTGAAGGCGGAGGCCGCCCGGATACCGCGCGGCAAGGTGCTCTGTCTTGCGGAAGGCGAAGGGCGGAACGCCGCCTACCTGGCGTCGCTGGGGCACGTGGTCACCGCGGTGGATTTCTCGCAAGAGGGCGTGAAGAAGACGCAGGCGCTCGCGAAGGAGCGACGCGTGAACGTGACATCCGTGCACCACGACGTCACGGAGCTCGACCTCGGCACGGCGTGTTGCCAGGGCATCATCGCGATCTTCGCGCACTTCTTTCGCTCGGACCGGCGCGCGCTCGCAGCGCGGATCGTGAAGGCGCTTGCTCCGCGCGGCGTGCTCATCATCGAGAGCTACAGGCCGGAGCAGATCGCGCTCGACACCGGGGGCCCGAAAGACCTCGATCTGTTGCCCACGCTCGACGAGCTGAAACAAGACTTCTCCGCGCTCGCGTTCGCTGTGCTTCGCAACGCGGAGCGCGAGGTCAACGAGGGACGCCTGCACGCGGGCCCGAGCGCCACCGTGCAGCTCGTCGGCATCAAGCCGGGCTAACGCGCCGCGCCGCGCCGATCCGTGGCCCGAGGTAGAGGGGGTTGCATTTGGGGAGGCGACGCGGTACTTCGTAGGGCTCTCTGGGCGCATAACTCAGCGGTAGAGTGCCTCCTTCACACGGAGGAAGTCGCAGGTTCAATCCCTGCTACGCCCACAAGTTTCACGGGCTTTTTGGCACCTGAATGACCCAGCGGGGCTTTTCCGGGGCCAATCGATTTGGCTTCCTCCAGCAGCCGCCCAGGGAGCGGCGGGAACGGAGCTCCGCCCATGAACCGGGCGAGCCTCATGTAGACCTGCATCGTGCCGAGGTTGCTCCAGCCGCCGTCCTCCATCACATCGGTGAGGGCGTCCTCCCGTCCGTTTCGCTTGAACCTCCAGACCGCGCCTGTCGCGCGCAGATCGTGGAAGACCAACCACCGGGACGTCTTCGTTCGGACGCGAAGCTCCTCGCGATCGACGCCAGCCACCTCCATGTGCTTGCGAACCGCGTTCGCCAAACCGTACTCGCCCGTCGCGGGTGGAGGAGCGGAAAACACGAGTGCCTTTCCCTTGCCGCTGCTCTCGCGCTGCATTGCGATGAGCATGGGTAGGAGCTCACGCTCGATCTTGATGCGCCGGGTCGTGCGCGTCTTGGTTGCTCGCTCATCCTCCTCGTCTTCGTCGGCCAGTTGATGGTGCACGGTTATCGTGCCGTGGTTGAGATCGAGATCGCGCCACTCAAGCCCGAGCATCTCGTTCTGCCGAAGCTGCGTGTACGCCGCGAACGCGTAGAGCCTCGCGTGGACCAGCGGCACCTCCGTGGACGCCACGAGCTGCACGAACTCGTCCGGAAAGAGGAACTGCTTCTCCCTCTTGATTCCGCTCTTAGGCGGATCGATGTTCGCCAGAGGGTTCGAGTCGAGGATCGCGATGCCCGTCACGTTGCTCGTGACGGCGTCGCCGAACATGCACGTAGCGGTGTGCCAGATGTTGTTGGCGGTCTTCGGCGCGATCGTCCCCTTGTCGGCGAGCGCGTCGAGCTTGTCGACGAAGTCGCGCCCGTGCTGCTTCGTGATGCCGCGCATCGGTAGCGCGCCGAGGTCAGGCTGAAGGTAGAGTCGCAGGTTGCTTCGATCGTTGGTCCAGGAGGATGGCCATCGCTTTTCTTGCATCGGCAACCACCGCGACTCGGAGTACTCCGCAACGGTGATGTCACGCTCACTGGGGACGTAGCCCCGCGTGTCGAGCATCTGTTGGGCGATGCGCGCGGCAGCCTTCGCCGTTTCGCGGTCCCTCGGCTGCGGATCCAACACGAACCACTTGCGCTTGTGTGGCTTCGTTCCCGGAAGCCAAAGGTGCGCTTGCCACTTGCCGTTGCGGTGCTCGACAGATCCTTCGCGCTTCCGGGCCATCGCTCAGTTCCCCCTCGTCGCGCGAAGTCCGGCGTTCGCGAGCGTGCGCTCTGCGATCGTGCGCGCATCGGCGTCGTGGACAGTCGGCGCGCCCGTTCGGCATCGAGCCGCATCCTGCTCCGCCATCCACCGGACGTAGTCGGCGTGCGACAAGATCCAGTCCCGCCCGACCTTCCGCGCGCCAGGGATCCCGCGCGCATGATCGAGCATCCACCGTCGCGACTTGCCTGGAAGGTGAAGCGCTCCCTTGCGAGAGCTGTAGAAACCATCGGCGGTGCCGACTCTAGTGCTTGAAGACGGGCTCTGTAACGAAGTCACCCCGCCGCTGAGGCCCAGGGCCTGGGCAACAGCGAAGCCCTCAGGCTCCTGACAGCCCAAGAGACCCACGGCATCGGCGAGCGGAATGCGCGCGCCTCTGGACGAGACGAGAGCGCATCCAGAAAGAGCGGACTGGGGTATCGCCTCCCCGGCCGCGTCGAGCCACCGCGCTGTGCACATGCGCAAGTCGATCGAATCTTCGCCTTCGAAAGACTGCCAATGTCGAGCATGCCGCAGCCCGAACTGCGCGGCAAACCCTCTTGGCGACCACATGAACAGCGCGCCGAGGCCGGCGACGCTCACTTCGAGCACCATCGGCGGTGGCTCGCCGACGAGGATCCAGTCGGAGGTCGGCGGAGGGTCGGCCGCAGCTTGTCTTGCTACTCTCTCGCTCATCGGAAGGACCTCCACGTGCGGCTCGCCGGCGGGGCGGTCGCGCAAGCGCGCGCCAGAGGAACGTTGCCCACGCGCACGCGACGGGCGTTACGGTGGAGCCCGCGCTCGTGGGCGGCGAGCTCGGCGACGAACTCGACTGGCGTCAGCATCGTGGTGCCGAACGACTCGCGGACCTCTCCCATGCCTGAACCATAACTCCACACTGCGTTCCGTCAATACAACTTGTCTTGACATCACCGCGTCCAGAAACCAGGATCCGCTCGAATGGGCAAGCGAGTGTCAGTGCACCCACGCGCAGAGCAAGTTACGCAGCTCCAGATCCGCATCTCTCCGCGGCTGAAAGCGATCATCGAACGCGCTGCGAGTGCGGCGAGCATGAGTGTGAGCGAGTGGGTTCGCCTGGTCGTGGAGCAAGCTGCCGACAGGCCAGAGCAGACGGAGGGGCGCGAGCTACGCGTGGAGTTCAGCAAGGGCCAGGGATTTGCGCACGGCGAAGAGATTGTGACCTGGGCCACCCCGGAAGAGAGCGAGCGGATCTTGCGCATGCTGCGGCGGCGAAAGCGCCCGCCCACGAAAGCACCCAAGCGATCGAGGAGCATCGGCAAATAGTCGGTGGCGGCGGCAGCGGTCGCACCGCGAGGCCTTCCCCCTCGGTGGAGATCGCGTCCTCGCTGACACCGCCGGATCACCCAAGCCGCTCCACGACTTGACTCCTGCGTTGCGCAGCGTACAAAAGTCAAACGGCCCGCCGCTGCTCAATGGCGCGGAGGACCGAATTGACTGGCCTCGTCACGCTCCCCAAGAGCGCCGAGCCTGGAGGCACTTTGGCTACCTCGATCAAAAGTTTAGGGGAGGACGTCGGCGCGATCAATGCGACCGCGCACAAAATCGCCACCGAGAGAGCGCTGGCCGCCGTCTGGGCGTCTGGAGTCCGGCGTGGTCGGATCAGGTACCACCGCGAGTCCGCGGGCAAGCTCACGAAGACCGAGAGCGCCGACAAGCAGGACCGCCGTCGCGCGGAGCGCCGACGCGCCCGCAGCGAAGACCTCCCGACGCTTACCACCATTTACGTGCCGGTTCGCCGTCGCATCTCCCCTGACCTTGGACCTGCGCTGCGCGACGTGTTCGCGAACGCCAACGCCTGGTGGAAGGCCAAGGACGATGCGGGCACGCCGCTGATCGAGTTTGTTGCGTCGTACGCGTCGGCGCCCCGACGCGTTCAGCGTGCTCCGCGTGTACGCACACCTCGACGAGCTCGTCGCACAACGCGAGCGCGCCGCAGTCGTATTGCGCCCGCCGACGGACCAGAACCCCCCCCATCATCGGTAGAGCGATCTCGTCAGAGTAGTTCTCTGCGCGGAGCGGCCTCGTGAACGGCACCACGAACGGCGCCGGCGAGCCCGAAGACGAGCACGACGTCCCGCAGCGTGAGCCTGACGAGGAGGAGTTCACAGCGCCTGCTGAGCCCCCCGAGCCGACGTCACCGCCGGAACCGCCCGTGCAGCCGCCCGGTCCGTACCTCTCAGCGTATCTGCCGCCGCTGCCCGCCGTCCTCAGCACCGCACTCGACCGCGCGCAGCGACGCGCGGACGGAATCGAGCAACCCGTGCCGTTGCGCTGGAAGATCCTCGAAGAGCACTTCGGCGGCGGACTCTGGCCGGGATTCCATATCCTCTGCTCGACGACCGGCATCGGCAAGAGCGCCTTCGCGTTGGACCAAGCGCTATACGCCGCGCGCGAGGGCATCCCCGTCGCGTTCGTGGGCCTGGAACTCCGTCTCGACGAGGCGGGCATGCGCGTCCTGGGCGCCCACGGTGGAGTGCCATGGTCGAAGCTCTACACCGGCCAGGCGTCACCCCACGATCTCGATCGCGCGCGTGGAGCGGCGCGCGCTCTCACGGCGGAGCGAGTGCCCCTGCACATCATCCCGCGTCGATCGCAGGGGTGGCCCGCAAGCAAGCTCGCCTCGGTCGCCGAGGAAATGCGGAAGCAATACCCCGAAACGAATGGGCCGGGATCGCGCCCGATTTTGATGTTCGTAGATTATCTCCAGCTCATCGGCTCGGAGATGGTGCCGTGCCGATGGTGCCTGCCATGCAAAGCGGGAAATACGCACGTGTGTCGGAAGCCGGTGCCGGACGGGCTCGACATCCGAGAGCGCATCGCGCGTGGTTCTTATACCGGTCACGAGGTCGCCGATCACTACGGAGTGGCCGTGCTCGCGATCTCCAGCGTCGCACGTGCACAGTACAACCTCTGGAAATCGGTAGAGGGCGCTGAGCTCAATCTGGACGTCAACAATCGTGGCATTGCCAACCCCGATGCCCTAGTCGGGATGGGCAAGGAGTCCGGTGAGATCGAGTACGCAGCCGACAGCGTGAGCGTGCTCGTGCGCGTCCCCGACACGTGGAGCGACACGGGCTGCGAGATGCTGTTTGCAACGGCGAAGGGGCGCGCAACGGGCGCGAGGTGGTCGCCGCTCCGCTTCACGGGATTCGGTTACGTCAACAGTGCGGACCGCGGAGCGAGCGTCGTCGCAGCTCTGACGCCGGAAGACGAAGACGAAAAAGAAGGGAAGAAGGACAACACCCAGACGACGCGCAGGCAGCGCCGGCAAAAGCAGGTGGACGCTGAGCGTGACGAGCGCAAGGCGAAGGCCGACGCGGCGAAGCTCGAACAGACCAAGAACGTAGAGAAGGAGGTCGTGCGCGTCGTTATTGGGCAGCCGGGCATCGGGCTGGCCGATCTCCGCAAGCGTGTTGCGTCGGCGATCCATTGCACGGAGGGGAGGGTCGCCGTCGTCATCGCGGGCTGCGAGGACACGCAGCGCATCGTAGTCGTCCGTCACAACGCGCGCGACCACCGGCACTACCCGGCCGGGTGGACGCCGACGGAGGGGGCGACGGAAGAGAGAGAGAGAGAGGAGATCGAAATACCCCCCATACCCCCCTGTGTTGGCGCTGGACGCGCCACAGATGGGGGGAGTGCGAGAGAAACGCCCGCCACACCCGCCATACCTGGGAAAAACAAGGCCGAAGGTGTGGCTGGAGCTTGCGCCATACCCGCCATACCGCCCTGGGAGGACCCGTGATGCTGGATCGTTCGCAAGACCGCTGCCTGCGGTGCGGCGTGTGCGGGGTGGTTGTGCTGTGTTCGCTCGGCCACGAGCATCGGCCACACGTACCGAATCTCGGAAGTCCGAGTTTCATTTGCACGCAGTGCGAGCCTGGCTTCCCGGACGACTTCATCCTCGACGAAACACCCTCTCGGTGGGACAGGACGGATGACAGGCCTGCTGCGTTCGCGGCTGCGCACGTGCCGACTCCAGCACGGTCGATGGTCGCGTCCGCGCAGGACGTCATCGCCACGGTGTGGGCCAGCGTCACGGAGCCTCAGGGGCGGCGCGTCCACATCTCGCGCGCCGATGTCATCGAGCGGTTTCGCATCCCAGTGGTGGCCGCTAACAAGCGAGCGCTCGCCGGATGGGCACCCACGCGCTTTCGCAACGACGTTCGGAGCCTCGCGAACGTCGAAGTTTCGTATGCGATCGGCTTCGACGTCGATGCGGAGGGCACGCAGAGCGATCTGGTCGCGATTGCCCTCGATGGGTACGCCGGATTCATCTACACGAGCTACCGGCACACCCCCGAGGCACATCGGCTGCGTGCGATCATCTGGCTGTCGCGTCCGATCAGCGCGGACGAGTATGGTCGATGCTGGCGCCATGTCGCGCGCAGGCTTCCGACGGTCGGTGAAGCAGCAAAGGATCCCTCGCGACTGTGGTTCGTTCCCGGCGTCCCTCCGGGTGGCGAGGATGAGTATCGGTTGGTCGAGCTCGTGGGCGATCCTCTCGACGTGGACGAAGCCCTGCGCGCGGAACCGACGGAGGAAGCGCACGCACTGATCGTCGCACCGACATCCGCAACGTCGACGGAGTCGCGGCGACTCATCGAACGCGCGAGCGCGTATCTCGCGCAAATGTCTCCGTCGATCAGCGGGAGCAACGGGCACTGGGCACTGTGGAGCGCGGCGTTCAAGCTCGTGTGCGGCTTCGGGTTGTCGGGCGATGACGCGCTGGCGTTGCTCATCGTGGATTTCAACCCGCGATGCCTGCCCATCTGGTCGATCCGCGAGCTGAATCACAAGGTCGACGACGCCGTACGAAGTCGTGAAGGCCGCCCCCTCTGGCTGGCAGATTCCTCGTTGCTCATCGAGGAAGGGGCGAGCCAGTGGGGGGGCTCCTTCCACGCGACCGTTCGCAACGCCGGATACGATCCGCTCCCACCCCGCAACGGACGCGCGGAGCTCCACCAGGTTCGTCTCGGTCTCGTTCGTAGCGATGGCGTCTACGTCCCTGCGCAATTCATTGTGCTGCCGATCGGCGGCCAGCACGAGAACGCGCGCGCCGTCTTCGACGCGACGCTTGCCGAACTAGGGCCACCGGAGGCGTGGCTAGATCCGAAGGATAGCTGCCGTCTCGCGACATTGCTTCTCGGAGGCGAATTCGAGGTCGTCTTGCCACCCGGCGCGCGACGCGCATCACGAATGAGGAGGAGCCAATGAACAGCGACACCAAGACCACGCAAGGCAACGACGACCACGCCAACCTGGAGCCGCTCAAGCTGATCGCCATGCGCCTCCGCATCGGAACGAATGCGCTCACACGTTTTCTCAATGAGAGGGGCATCACCGAGATCGTGTCGCCTGGCCGCGGACGGCTGTTCGATCCAGCGATCGTCGAGGCGGCCGTGTCGGCGAATCGCGCCTGGTTCTCCGAACGTGCCGCACGGATCGAGCGCGAGCAGGCCGCCCAGCGCTCCGCCGCGGAGGAGCGACGAGCGAAGGTGGCGCAGCAACCCGTTCCAGAAGAGGCGCTTCCACAGGCCGTGGCGGTGAACTAGGGCCCCCGCCAACACCCGGACGCAAGACGCACGGACCGGAGATCATCGTGCTCCGTCGGCGAGGGGCTTCCTGACTCCGTGCGCAAGACTTCCGTGACCAAGACCCACAACAAAGAGACCATCATGACTCAGAGCCCCGAATGGACGACCAACGAACAACAACGCATTGTCCTTGCCTTCCGAGAGCAATTCTCCGACACCAGCCGTGGCGAGACCGTAAGCCATGTCCTCTGTCCGGGCGACGGAGCTCCGCTCCAGCTCCGCCCTGACTCCGACGAACGATTCGAAATCGTCTGTGACCAGTGCGGATGCTCGTTCACTTCACCCGCGTGGATCTGAGGTGGCCCCGAAATCCCCCGACGCTGGCGTACGTACGCAGCCAGAGCGCGTTTCGGACTCTGGCTCGCATGCGCGTGGTGACCCCGAGCACGCCCGTCGCTGCGAGGAGTGCAGGGGTCCGATCCGATCCGCACGTTCGGGCACGCGCTTCTGCTGCGGCAGATGTCGCGCTAGTTGGCACCGCGGCCAGGCGAACACTGAGCGACTGGCCTTGTTGACGGAGCTTGAGCGCACGCTCGGCGACGCCAAGGAGATCATCAGGCGACTGCGAAGGCGCTCATGATTCCGGCGAACATTGACGAGCGGTTGCTAAGGCGATGGAATTGGGTCATGCCTACGGCCCTTGCGGGTCTTCGACAAGGCGGGAGAGGGCTGCGGTCGTGCTCCGATTCAGAGGTGCGAGGTGACCATGGCCGTCGCGAACGGCAACGCCATCGACGCCCTAAGCAGGAATAATGCGGAACGAAGCGCTCACGGAGCCGCCGCCACCGCCAAGGTCGATCACCAGATTCCAACGCCCGGGCCTGGGCACCTGGACGTGAGCCGGAGAGCTCGTAAAGTGCCCACCAAAGTATGTGTAGCGGGCGCCGCGTTTGTAGAACTGAAAATTCTGGTCATCCATCAGCAGCACGTTCGCCCTGTTTCCCGCGAGCGTGACCTCGACGACATCGCCCGTCCCTGCTTCTAGTTCCGCGTGAAGGTAGTTCACGGCGCACCCGTGTCATCCGGGCCGGAGCGTGGTGATCGACCCACTCGCGAGGGTCGCTGACATGTACTGTGTCTTGGCCCGCGCGCGCACCGTCGCAATCAGTGAGCTGGTCTTCCTCGCCATGCGGCGCCAGAAAACCAGCAAGACCACTCCGGCGAGAATGCCAACGATGGTCAGCAGAACGAGCACGATGAATATTGGCATCGAAGTAACGGTGCTAGCCAGGAGCGTCGCCCCGATTCCGACACCGAGCGAGGCGGAACCGATGCCGAAGTTGAAGAGCACCGTCGACGGATCGCCAGCTTCGATCAGCCGCAGCTCGTCGTCCGTTACCTCGTAGACGGTCAGCGTGCCGAGCCGCACGATTTGAATCGCCCGCGTTCGGTGTTCATCTGCGGCCACGGTAGTACGCTTGGTGGCGGGCGAGAAGCCCGAGGCCCATCCGGCGAAACAGCTCCCGTTGTGGCATGCCTCGTGGGCGTGGGAAAGTAGCCTCCTACCGGTGGGCTGTCACGCGGTTGCGCCCCGCATCCTTCGACTTGTAGACCGCCTCATCGGCTTGCTTCAGAACCTCGGCTCCGCTGATCGGAGCTACCGCCGACGATACGCCAATGCTGACGGTCACTCGGAAGTCACCGAGCCCGTCTGCCTCCCACCGGCGCTGTTCGACCGTATCGCGGCAGCGCTCCGCTGTCATCATCGCCTCGGCGACCGTGAAGTCAGGCAGGAGCACAGAGATCTCTTCGCCTCCGTATCGGTAGACGCGACCGCGTCGGCCGACGGTGCTGCGGATGATATCCGCGACACCGACCAGAACCTTGTCTGCACCAGGGTGCCCGAGGTCCGTATTGGCCTTCTTGAAGTGGTCGATGTCGATCATCATGACTGCACAAGGACGGCCCGCGCGTTCGTCTGTAAAAGCGCGCGCCAGATCTTCGTCAAGAAGCTTGCGGCGAAGCAATGGTACGAGTTCGGCCATCTGGTCTGATGGATAACCGGACCACGGATCCTCCGTCGCTTCGGCGACTTGCGAGGTCCCTGAGCCACGCTCCACGTCGATGCTGTCGTATCGTGCGTTGGGCTTGACCGGCCACCCGACCTTGCGAAGCCTCTCGACGGCGCGGACGACGTGCCGGCGCTCGGTCTGGCTGCCGCGCTCTACCGAGAAGGTTGCCTCGGTCGACTCTGGATGCGTGTCGAAGTACTGGACAACATCGTGTGCGAACGCGTCGATGATCATCTCATCGTCCGCGGTCAGCGGAGGTTCGAGTTCGCCGGGCCCGCGAAGCCGCGATGCCTTCGCCTTCTCATCGGCCGCCTCCTTCTCAGCGTCCGCCTTGGCCCTCTCAACAGCGGCGCGTCCTTTGGGACTAACCCCGATCTGCTGAAAAGTGAACGGTCTGGTGCCGAGCGAGTTCAGACGTGTGATGTAGCCGTTGCCATCAAGGAGCTCGACGGCATCATTCAGTCGCTCCGCAGTGAGCCCCTCCACCCACTTCAAGATCTCCTCTCCACCGAGTTGGTACCGACCGATTTGCGGATCGTTCTCGCCCTGCTTCACGTCGGCCAGGAACTTCAGCATATCGGAGGCATCGCTTTCGATCGTCATG
>JANXLV010000239.1 GCA_025355005.1 Myxococcales bacterium
CCACGGTGCTCGCGAACACCGGCAACAAGTCTGCGACCACCGGCAGCGCAGGCACCATGCAGAGCACGAAGACGGTCCAATCTGGCGGCGTGAGCGCGCTTCACGTGGACGCCTCGCCCACCACCCTGTGGCTCTCGGGCTCCTTCTAGAGAGTCACTTCTTCGGGTTTGCGTGGGGGACCGCCACGCCGTCGGTCCACAGGTAGAACCCCTCGCCGGTCTTCTTTCCGAGCTTCCCCGCGCGCACCATGGAGCGCAGGATCGCGGGCGGCCTGAACTGGTCGCCGATCTCCTTCTGGAGGTGCTCGAGGATGGCGAGGCGCACATCGAGACCGACGAGGTCCGTGAGCTTGAGCGGCCCCATCGGGTGGCGGTAGCCGAGCTCCATGCCGCGATCGATGTCCTCGGCCGAGGCGACGCCCATCTCCAGCATGCGCATCGCCTCTGCGCCGAGGATCACGCCGAGGCGGCTCGTGGCGAAGCCCGGAACGTCGCGCACGACGATCGGCGTCTTGGGCAACGCGCGCACGAACGAGAGCGCGCGATCGATCGTGTCGTCGCTGGTGCCCAGGCCGCGCACGACCTCCACGAGCTCCATGACCGGAGGTGGGTTGAAGAAATGAAGGCCGATGGTGCGCGCGGGCTCTCCGATCTTGGTTCCGAGCTCCGTGATCGACAGCGACGACGTGTTGCTCGCGAAGATCGCGCGTGGCGCCGCGGCGGGGACGACCTCGCGATAGAGCTGCACCTTGAGGTCCATGTTCTCCGGAACGGCCTCGATGACGAAATCGGCCCCATCCGCGGCAAGCTTTGCCGAAGGGCCGGTCGACAGGTGATCCAACGTGCGCCGGCGATCCTCTTCCTTGATCTTGCCCTTGACGATGAGCTTCTCGAGCGTGGCTGCGATCTGGGTGATCGCGGCCTTCGCGCGGGTTTCGTCCACGTCGAAGACCCGCGTCTCGTGGCCTGCGGCGGCCGTGACCTGCGCGATGCCCTGGCCCATGGTGCCCGTGCCAAGCACTGTGACGGTGTACGAGACGCCCACGTGTGATCTCCTTTATTGTCCGACGAGAGGGCGCAGCATACTCTCCAGCCAGAAGGGGCCGAATGGCAAAAGTCATCCTCGTCGACGACAGTGCGAGCGCCAGGAAGCTCCTGGGTGGCAAGCTCAGGGACGAGGGGTACGAAGTTATCGAGGTGGCGGAGGCGACCGTCGCGGCCGAGAAGGCGCTCGCAGAGCCGCCCGCCGCCGTGGTCACGGACCTCTGGATGCCTGGAATTTCCGGCCTCCAGCTCTGTCGCCTCCTCCGCTCCGAGCCCGCGACGGCGCACGTTCCTGTGGTGCTCCTCACCGCATCGGATGACCGTCGCTCGCGGTTCTGGGCGAAGCATGCTGGCGCTACCGCGTACGTCACCAAGGGTGAGATCGATCGGTTGCTCGCCATTGTCGCGGAGTCGCTCACTGTGTCGCGTCCGGCGCCCAGCACGCAGGCAAGCCCCACGCGCGGCTCGATCCCGGAACGCCTCTCGCAGCTGCTCGATATCGCGCTCTACGAGTCCACGATCGCCGGCGCCGTACGCGCGCTGTCGCAGACGTCGGAGGACGTCGAGGCGCTGTGGGCGGAGATGGCCACGCTCGCATCGGACGTCATCGGCTACCGATGGGTCGCGCTGGTCACGGAGACGCAGCCTCCGCATCTCTACATCCACACGCACACCGCGCTCGCAGAGCCTGCGGAGCGTGAGGCGCGCGACGCGCTCGGCGTGCACAAGCTCCCGGAGCGGCGCAAGGAGAAGGACCACACGCTGCACCTCATCTCGGACTTGCGCGCGGTGGAGGCGGAGTGGGCTGCCGCGCCCGTGCAGCAGGCGGTTCGCTTCGGCGGCTCGGTGCTGGGTCAGATCGCGCTTTCTCCTGGTCGTCGCGGCGCGTCCTCGGAGGACCGGCGCTTCATGGCGATCGCCGCGACGGAGCTCGGTGGACCGCTGCGCATGGTCTCGCTCATGAACGAGTCGCGGCGCCTCGCGTCGACTGACTCGCTGACGGGCCTCTTCAACCGCCGTGCGTTCGCGCACGCGCTGGAGACCGCGCGCGAGCGCTCGCAGAACGCGCTGATGCCGTTCTCGATGCTGCTGATAGACGTGGACCACTTCAAGAAGGTGAACGACACGCTTGGCCACGACGCCGGCGACGCAGTGCTGCAGGGGGTGGCGAAGGTGCTCGCGAGCATGGCGCGCAAGAGCGACGTCGTGGCGCGATGGGGCGGCGAGGAGTTCGTGGTGGCGCTGCCGCAGACCGCGGAGGCCGGCGCGCGTATCGCGGCCGAGCGCGTTCGTCGCGCCATCTGCGACGCGAAGTACCCGCTCCCGAACGGTGAAGGCGTGCAAGCAACCGCGTCGATCGGGCTCGCGAGCGCGCTCGACAATGCGTGGTCGATCGAGGATCTCCTCCAGCGCGCCGACAAAGCGCTCTACTCCGCCAAGAACCGCGGACGAAACCGCGTCGAGACCGCCTGACCGCCCGCTCCGCCCGCTCCGGGTAAAGCCCTGACAGTGGCGTCGTGGAGCGGCGGTTCGGATCAGGGGTGGGCGGGGGCGCGGGCCACGCTCGGCGCACGCTCTGCCGAAAAATAGGCTTGAACGTGGGCCGCGCGCGCGTGTCGGGCGTGGCACCGTCCTTGCGAATCGGCCCGTAGATGCAACGCTTATCTTCTTCCCTGGTGGTGGCTGCGGTCATCTTTTCTTCCTACGGCGCGTCCGCAGGCTTCCGCGAGGACGAGATCTTCTGCGAGGAGGCGACCGCGCGACTCGCCAAGTGCTGTCCTTCGTTCGACCCGCGCACCATCGAGTGCTCGTTCGTCGACAACTCCACGGAGTGCTCGGTGCACGTGCAGTACCCGGCTATCGACGAGGGCACGAGCAAGTGCATCCTCGCGCTCGACTGCGGCGGAATGGTGAGCTCCGGCGTCTGTGATCGCGCGGACACCATCCTCCCGCGCATCTCCGAGGACGCGGACGGCGGCGGAATCAGCACGACCGGCGGCTCGCGCGCGGTGTGCCCATGAGGCCGCGTCACCGGACCGCGGCAGTCATGCTCACGCTCGCTGGGCTCTCTTCATGGTCCGCGCACGCGCGCGCACAGGAGCCTGCGGCCGAGCCGGTGCAGGCCCAGACGCCGACCGCAAACGGCGCTGCGAACGACGACCTCGCGAAGACCCTGGACGCGGCGCGCAAGCCGTCCAGGGACACGGAGGCGCGGGCCGTGCTGGGGCTCGAGATCGATCACGCGTTCCTGCGCCTCTACAACATGCCGCTCCAGACGACGGGCGCGCGGCTCGGACTCGGTGTCCAGAACAACCAGATTGGCGCGCTCGTCATCGCGGACTACGGCATCGGCTCGCTGGGCACGGCGGGGCTGCATACCAGTACGGGCTCGCTGGGCTTCGAGGTGCTCTACCGCGCGCTGTCGTTCGTTCGCCTCGGCGGAGGCGCGCGCCTTGGGTACCTCAGCGTCTCGCGGGTGACGAACCAGTCTCCGATGGAGGCGCTCAGCGTCGGCGCGTTCCTCTCCGCGAAGGTCGACGTGTACGACTTCGGGCCGCGTGACGATCACGGCGCGTACCTTGGCGGCCGCATCGACATGGACACGTATCAAGGCAATGGACAGGGCGGGCCGTTCATCTGGGGACCGCAGCTCTTCGCGGGGTTCCGCTACTGAGTCAGTTCCGCGCCGGAGGAGTCGGGAGCAAGGTCCGCGTCTTTCGCGTCTTCTTCTTCCTCCAGCCGTCCGCGGAGGTGGCGCAGGTTCTCACCGCACTTGCACTTCGGCGGCACGGAGGCCTTGTGGTACACGCGCTCGCAGCGCGGACAGACGCGCGCATCGGGCTCGTAGCCGATCAGCACGCCGCTCTTCGCGCAGCGCTTTCCCACGACCTGCGTCGGCGGCAGCCCGATGAGCTGTCCCTCGTTCGGCGGCGCGGGCGAGAGCTTCTCGATCGCCTCCTTCGGCATGTCGACGGCCTTGGGCACGCGCTCCTGCGTCTCTGCCAGGATCCACGCCGCCGCGACGCCATGCGAGCGCGCAGGGACCTTGAAGGTGACTGCCTTGTCGTGTTCGTCCTTGCCGGACACCACGAGCGCGCCCGCGCCCGACTCCCAGCTGATAGTGGAGAGGTTGTACCAGGGCATGCGCTGGAGCTCACCCTTCTCGAGGGCGATGCCCGCATCACCAACGCGCAACGCGGCCTCACCGCTGGTGCCGAGCCAGATCGCGATCACCGTGAGCAGCGCTCCGCTCACCGACAGGACAAAGACGGGCGACACGGCCTGGCCCTCGGGCGCAGTGAGGTGTCCGAACCAGTAGCCCCACACGCCAGCACCCAGGCCGAGCGCGCCGAGCCCGCCGATCACGTAGACGAGCAGGTGGTTCGTCGAGGACTGCGGCAGGAACCGACGCTCCTGACGTGTTCGCTTCCTCGGCTTCTGGGCCTTCGCGTCCTTGGACTTCTCCTTCGCCATCGAGCGTCGGTATTAGCCTCAACGCGAGAGGATCACCAGCGCCTCTCGAAGCAGCTCGGCGAGGGTGCGCCCTTCGATCTCGGTCTCCAGAGTCTTCACGGCGCGGTCGGCCTCCTCGCGGCGATATCCCATGCGGGTGAGCGCGCCGTGCAGGAGCTCCGCCTTGTCCCCCTCGCCCTTCCTCGCGGCGACGGCTGCGGACGTGTCGCCGCTGGCGCGTACGTCGGTGGTCGTGAGCTTGCCTTCCAGCTCGAGGAGCAGGCGCTCCGCGGTCTTCTTGCCGATACCGGAGATCGACGTGAGGCGCGCGAGCTCCTTCCTCGCGATCACACGCCCGAGCTCGGCCCCCGGCAGCGCCGACAGCACCGCGACCGCCGTCTTCGGTCCGACGCTGGACACCCCGATGAGCGTCCGGAACGCCGTGCGATCAACCTCCGTCGCGAATCCGAAGAGCGAGAAAGTCTCCTCGCGAACGTGGGTATGGATAAAGAGCGTCACGACGCCGTCGTCGACGCGCGCCCGAGCCCGCGTGCCGATCGGAGTCGTCACTTCATACCCGACACCGCCGACGTCCACGACGATGGCGCCGTCTTCGTCCTCGGCGATCACACGCCCGGTGAGCCTGCCGATCATCTTAGGTGCACCATACAAGCGCCCTTTGCTTTTTTGTTGTCAATCTCGCGTCGAGCGGATAGACCGCGTTCCCACTGATAGGGCGGCCTCCTCCTAACGTCGTCCGGAGAAAAAGGAACATGCGCACCATCAAACTCTTGGTCCTCGCCCCCTTCGCCGTTACGGCTGCTGTTGGCTTCTTCGTCGCTTGCGGCGGCGATCCCAAGCCCCCGCCGACCGACATGCCCCCGACCCCGTCGGCGACCGCGCCCGACATGCCCAGCGCGACGCCCTCGTCGATGGCGAGCTCGATGCCCTCCGCCCCGGACACCGCCACCGCGATGCCGAGCGCAATGCCGAGCGCGGCTCCCTCCGCGATGCCGATGTCAATGGACGCCGGCGCGGGCGACGCAGGCAAGAAGCCGGTCAAGCCCCCGGTCAAGCCCGCCGGCAAGAAGTAATCCTTCTTCGTCGCTTAGGCCGAAGACGGCGCATCCCTCTCGAGGGGCGCGCCGTTTTCCTTTTTGTGTCCCGGCGCTCGCAGTGCGCCTGCGACGTAGATGCAGAATACAGGTATCACGACCATGTGATAGCGGTCCTCGCCGAAGAAGACCGCGTGCGTGAGCGCCGTCGTGCCGACGAGCGCGGCGCATAGCTTCCACGCGGGCGCGAACGCGGGAGCTCCACGGAGCGGCACGAACGGCAAGACAGACGCGAGCAGGACCAGCGGCCAGGCATGCGGCTCGTCCGCGGACAGCGAGACGTACGCGAGCACCGCGGCGCCCACGCCGAGCGCGACTTGCCCGCGCTTGCCCTTCTGGGTTCCACCGAACGCAATGCAGCCGAGCACCGCCGCGCACGCGAGCAGCCGGAGACCGAACGTGAGGGCCTCGCGGACCTTCGTTGCGCGCGTGTCGGGCCATTCGTCGGGACGTGCCTCGTGGAGGTAGCCGACGACGAATGACTCGTGATCGAACGTGTACCCCAGCTTCTTCGGGACCAGCGCGACCCAGTGGATCGGATGCGCGGCGATCTGGCCGAGCCCGTACGCAAACCAGCAGCGGTCCTGCTGGACCTGACCCGTCACGTCGCGGCAGCCGTCGGACGAGCGCAGCGTCTCGAAGCGGCCCGTGGCGCGCGGGAACGCGCCGATGGCGAGATTCCAGCCGCCGTTCGTGCTCACGAGGGCGCAGCCATCCATCACCTGGCAATTGCGCACGGTCCACGGGAGCACCGGAAGGATCGACAGCAGCGTGATCGCCGCCGTGTGCGCGATGACCTTCTTCACGCCCGGCCACTTCGCGTGCAACACGAAGAGCAGGAACGGAGCGCAGAGGAGCGCCTGCGGGCGGACCAGCGCCGACACGCCGAGCGCGAGCGCCCCGAGCACGACGCCGTGCAGTTTTTTCTTCATGGAGAGCGCGAGCAGGAACGAAAGCAACGTGGTCAGCGCGGCCAGCTGCTCCGTCATCACCAGCGCGGAGTAAAGAACGAGCCCGGGGTGAAGCGCCACGAGCACGCCCGCCGCGCGCGAACGTGTGGTCGAGAGCGGGTGACGCGCCAAGAGCCACGTCACGGGCGCAAGCGCGGCGCCCGTCAGCGCGTTCACGAAGCGTGCGACCGACAGCTTTGCCCCGAACAACTTGTAGAATGCACCCAAATAGGCGCTGTAGCCCACGGGGTAGTGGCACCATGGATGCCACACGGGCACGCCGAGCACCTGCACGTCGTCGGAGTAGCCCAGGCCCGCGGCGATGCGCTTGGCGCCGTAGTCGTAGTAGTGGCCGTCCCACACGGGCTCCGCGGAGACCGCCTGCGCGACGACCAGGCGGAGCCAGAACGCGGCGAGGAGGAGGAGGCAGCCGAACGCGACGTCCAGTGCAGTGGGCTTCTCGCCTTCTGGGCTCACGCCTCGGCCTTCTCCCGCATGCGCCGAAGGTACGTGCGCTGCACCTGCGCCGAGTCCAGCCGCAGGTACTTCGCGACCTCCAGGACGAAGCCGCGCACGTACACGAGCGCGGGCAGACTGGCGTAGGTCTCCTCCTCGATCGCCTCCAGGTGGGAGCGCGCGATCTTGGTGCGCGCGGCGATCTCCGAGATCTCGACGCCCTGCGACTCACGCACCTTGCGGAGCAGCGCGCCGGTGAACTCCGTGTCCGGACCGATCTCGCGAATGAGCTCGCTCTGGAGCATGAGCTGCTCCGCGGCGAGCGCGGGACGCTGAATGGTAGGCGCGCGTTCGTCGTCGGCGTCGGGGAAGGTGGAGAGGTCGTACGCGCGGCGGCGGACGGGGTCGAGCAGCGTGTCGTAGGCCTCGTCCAGGCGGAACAGCTCGCGCTTCAGGGTCTCCTCGTCGAAGATCGACGCGGCGGCGAGGCCGTCCAGCGCGTACACCTCGCGCTGGCGTTTGTACGCGCGGCGCACCTCTTCGTCGCTGGAGGTTCGCGTGGTGCCGAGCACCGTGTACAGCGTGGGCGCCTCCAGCGGGAGCGGCGGCGGGACAGTGCCGCGATGATCGCGTGACGTCGTGAGCGCGACCACGCGGCGAGCGATGCGCTCCAGATTGCGCGCTGCCTTGGACGCGGGGCTGTCGACCAGGAGCGGCTTCTTGCGGCGCACGGCGAGCCAGACGCTGTCGTCGTTCTCGACGTGACCGAGCTCCTCCAGGTTGATGCCGTAATGACGCTTCGCGAGCGCGCACAGGAACGCGCCAAGCTCCGCGTCCGCACGCACGCGTGTCTGGTTGACGACCAGGAACATGCGCAGGCGCGCCGCCTCCGTCCACGCGAGCTCCGCGACCTTCGTGTCCATCTTTGCAAGCGCGCGCACGAGCTCCACCGGGCGCGCGAGCTCCCCGATCTCGGCCAGGGCGCGGTCCAGCATGGTGACGTAGAAGCGATCCTTGCCGAGGAGCCGCCGCACGCGCCTGCGATACGCGGCGCGCAAGAAGCGGAACGTGGTCTCTATCGCCGGCGGCTCCGGCACGCACACGGCGAGCGGCATGTCCGCAGCGAGCATCAGATCCACGGCGAGCGGACCGATGCCGGGACCCACATCGATGACGAGATAGTCTGCAGGCAGGCTCCGCAGGCGTGCGAGCCACCGCGCCTTGCGACCCGCGCGCAACGCGGGCGGCGCGATGATCGCGTCGTGTGCGGCCGGCAGCAGCTTGAGGCCCGGCACGCTGGTCTGCACGAGCGCGCGCTCGAAGCTCTGGTAGCCGGTCACGTCGAGCTCTGGTTCTTGCGTGGCGGCGCGCAGCGCGAACTGCGCATGCACGTTGGCGCCAGTCGGATCCGCGTCCACGAGGACCACGGATTTTCCGAGCTGCGCGAAGTACACGGCGACGTTCTGCGCGAGCATGCTCTTGCCCACGCCGCCGCGACCGCCGCCAACGACCAGGAGCTTGCGCGCGCCGCGCAGGGACTCGGGCGCCTCTTCTGCGTCGACGTCGATGGACTCGTCGAGCGAGTCTGGGGAGTCGTCCGGGGGCAGGCTCATGCCGTTCGCCGCTACCGCTTCTCCGGGGGTTGCGACGGGCGCGCGCGGCGCAAGAGCCCCACGATCCGCGCGGAGAGCTCCGATGCGCGCAGCGGCTTGGTCACGAAGTCGTCCGCACCGCTGGCGAAGGCCTCCACGGCGTCACGCGAACCGCCGGGCTCGGCCACGAACAGTACGGGCGTCTGCGCCGTGGTCTCCGCCTTGCGGAGCGCGCGAACCAGCGAGAGCCCAGCGCCACGCGGTAGCCCGAAATCCACCACGACCAGATCGAACGCGCGTGTTGCTAGCGCTGCGGAGCCGTCGTCCGCGGACAACATCGCGACCACGTTGAGCGCCAGGCCTTCGAGCGTCTTCGTGACGAAGTCTCGCGTTGTGTCGTCGTCGTCCACGACGAGCACGCGCGCGTTGGGAATGCGGCTCGACACGGGCGGCGTGTCACGAAAGGACGTGGGCGGAGGCGCAGTGTCGTCCGCGGAGAGCACCGGGAAGGGTCCGGAGCTGCTGGCGCCAGACAGCCCGGGACGGCCGCTCGACGGCATGGAGGCCTTGAAGTGGCCGCTCCTGGCGAAGGCGAACGTCATGAGGCGCTCCCAGTCACGCTCCTCGAAGAGGACGACGCGCTTGCCCCCCTTAACGACGATGCGCGAGGCTGCCGCGGTCGCCTTTCGGCGCTCCCCGACCTCGAAGATCGCGAGGACCCATTCGCCGTCCGGCCCCGTCTCCCCCTCGGGCGCGGGAAGCTCGGAGCCGTCGGCGTCCTTCAGCGCCAGCGCCAGCGCGGTGAAATCTTCGAAGCGAAAAACGGTGCTCCGCACAGCGACGGGAAGCTAGCACTCTCCCCGAAAAAATCGCGGGTTTCGTGACGGCCGCATCAAGAAGGGCCAAGGTCGCGCGCTTTCGCAACCGGGGCCGAAGTTTCCTGGGTCGTGATGGTGTCCGAATGACGATTGCTGGTCGCCGACCACCAGCGGTTTTTGCTAAGCTCGCGCGCATTCCCATGGCTCTTCGCATCGCGGGCATCATCCTCACTGCTTCCCTCGCCCTCTACGGCTCCACCTGTCGCGGCCAGTCGTCCAGCGGCGATGTGACGAAGGACCCCGGCGCGAGCGACACCACCGGCGCAGACGTCACCCTCGAGGGCGTCGACACGAGCATGCTCACGCCGCGCGAGAAGAAGGAGTGGTCCGCCTATGTCGGCCAGATGCTCGCGCCGTGCGCGGACACGCCGGTACCGATCTCCCAGTGCGTGAAGGAGAAGCGCGCGTGCGACAAGTGCGTGCCAGCCGCCAAATACATCCTGCGCAGCGTGCGCGACGGCGAAGCGCGGGAGCAGGTCGAGACCTCGTTCAAGAACCGCTTCGACGCGGCGAAGATCAAGAACGTCATCATCGACGAGTCTCCCTCGCGCGGACCGGAGAACGCGTCCATCGTCATGGTGGAGTTCGCCGACTTCGAGTGCCCGCACTGCGGCCTGATGGCGCCACGCCTGGACAAGGCGGTAGATGACCGCGCGAGCGACGTGCGCTTCGTCTACAAGTTCATGCCGCTCAAGGGACACACGCACGCGGAGCCCGCCGCGCGCGCCGCCATTGCCGCGCACCGCCAGGGCAAGTTCTGGCCGATGCACCACAAGATCTACTCGCACCAGTTGAACCTGGAGCAGGCGGATCTGGACAGCTACGCGAAGGACCTTGGCCTGGACATCACGCGCTTCCACGCGGACATGCAGTCCAAGGAGACGGCGGACCGGCTCGAGCGTGACCGCAAAGCTGCCGACGCGCTCGAAGTGAAGGGCACGCCCACGATCTACATCAACGGGCGCGAGTACGATCCGCAGCAAGACCTCTCCGACTGGTTCGCGCTGGAGCTCGCTATGATGGGTGGCATGGGAGGAAAGAAGATCGAGGCGCCCAAGCCGATCGCCCCGGCATCCGCCGCGCCCTCCGCATCTGGCGCGATGATGATCGTGCCCGCGGACTCCGGCAAGCGATGAGCGTGCGGGCTCGGGAGTGCGTATCTTGAAGGCCGTTGCGAGCGACGCCTGCGGCTGTTTTCCGACGGGGCGTCACTACCCGGGCATCGCGCACCTCCTCAAGGTGGTCATCCGCGGCATCGCGGAAGAGTTCACCGCGGACGACATCTGGGACGAGATCCCGATCGCGCTCCTGGACGTGGAGACCACCGGCGTGGATGCGTCCAGCGCGCGCGTGATCGAGGTGGGCATCGCGGTCGGCAAGAAGGGCGTCGTGATCGCCCGCTACAACTGGCTCATCCATCCAGGTTGTCCGATCCCCGAGGACTCCTCCGCGATCCACGGCATCAAGGACGCCGACGTGGCGAGCTCACCGCGGTTCGAGAAGATCGCCCACGAGATCCGGACCGCGCTCGAGGGCTGCGTGCCCGCGGCGTACAACGCTCAGTTCGATCGCGCCTTCATCCACAACGAGTTCGCCCGCGCCAACATCGCGCCCATCGCCGGCGTCGCCAATTCGCCGGGGCTCCGTCGCGAGGTCGACTGGCTGGATCCGCTGGTCTGGGCCCGCGACATCCAGTCCGGCGAGCGTTCGCGCACCCTCGGGGACGTCGCGGCGCGCCTTGGAGTGAAGCTCGAGCAGGCCCACCGGGCGTCCGACGACGCCGAGGCCGCGCTGATGGTGCTCTTCGCGTTGGGCCGCGATCCGCGGGTCCCCCGCTCATACGGAGCGCTCGTTCAGGAGCAGCGTCGTCTTGGCCTCCTTCAGGCAGACGAGCGGCGGCGCTGGAAATCGTGACGCAAATGCCCTACACACGATCGTGACGCGGTGCGTGACACGTTCCCGTGAGATATCCCCGGACCCATTCGGAGGCCATCGTGACCGATAAAGTCGAGATCAACTACAGCGGCACAAAGTTCGAAGCGCCGCTCATCGTCGGGACCGAGAACGAGAAGGGCATCGACGTAGCGAACCTTCGCGCGAAGACGGGGCTCGTGACGCTGGATCCTGCGTTCATGAACACCGCGTCCACGAAGAGCGCCATCACGTTCCTCGACGGCGAGAAGGGCATCCTTCGCTATCGCGGCATCCCCATCGAGCAGATGGCGGAGAAGAGCACCTTCGTCGAGACGGCGTACCTTCTCATCTACGGGGAGCTCCCGTCGGAGCAGAAGCTCCACAAGTTCTCGAACCTGCTCACGCGTCACTCGCTCATCCACGAGGACATGAAGCACTTCTTCGACGGCTTCCCGTCAACCGCGCACCCGATGGCAGTGCTCTCCTCCATGGTGTGCTCGCTCTCCACGTACTACCCGGAGGAGCACGACATCTCCGACACGGAGCAGCTCGACGTCACCATCGCGCGGCTCATCTCGAAGGTCCGCACGATCGCGGCGTATGCGTACAAGAAGTCGATCGGCCAGCCGTTCGTCTATCCGCAGAACCACCTGAAGTACGCCGCGAACTTCCTGAACATGATGTTCAGCGTCCCCGCCGAGCCGTACGAGGTCGACCCCGACGTCGAGGCGGCGATGAACCTCCTCTTCATCCTGCATGCAGACCACGAGCAAAACTGCTCCACGTCCACCGTGCGTCTGGTCGGCAGCTCACGCGCGAACCTGTTCGCATCGATCGCCGCCGGCATCCTCGCGCTCTGGGGTCCGCTGCATGGCGGCGCGAACCAGGAAGTCATC
This sequence comes from Myxococcales bacterium, assembly GCA_025355005.1. Classification (GTDB taxonomy): domain Bacteria; phylum Myxococcota_A; class Polyangia; order Polyangiales; family Polyangiaceae; genus JANXLV01. Next base: position 12,298 of record JANXLV010000239.1, read on the forward strand.
GAGATGCTCGAGATCATCCGCAAGGATGGCGGCAACGTGAAGAAGTACGTCGAGGCGGCGAAGGACAAGAACGGAAGCTTCCGCCTCATGGGCTTCGGCCACCGCGTCTACAAGAACTTCGACCCGCGCGCGAAGATCATCAAGGCCGCGGCCGACAAGGTCCTCGGCAAGCTGGGCATCAACGACCCGCTGCTCGACATCGCGAAGCAGCTCGAGGACGCGGCGCTGAAGGACAGCTACTTCGTGGAGCGCAAGCTCTACCCGAACGTCGACTTCTACTCGGGCATCATCTATCGCGCGCTGGGCTTCCCCACGACGATGTTCACGGTGCTCTTCGCCATCGGTCGCCTCCCCGGCTGGATCGCCCACTGGAAGGAGATGATGGAGGACAGCACGACCAAGATCGGTCGTCCCCGTCAGATTTACACTGGCCCCACGGAGCGCCAGTACGTCCCGGTCGACAAGCGCGCCAAGTAGTCTCATGACGCCCGTCGTTCTGGTGCACGGCATCTGGGACAACGGGAAGATCTTCGACAAGCTCGGCGCTGCGCTCACGAAGGTGGGAAAATCCGTGGATGCCATCGACCTCGTGCCGCCAGACGGTTCGAGGTCGATCGCTTCCATGGCCGAGGACGTGGCCGCCGCGGTCACGCGCGCCCAACAAGCCTCGGGCCACGAACGCGTCGACCTCATCGGCTTCAGCATGGGCGTACTGGTGAGCCGCTACTTCATCCAGCGCGGCGGCGGCAAGCGCATCGTGCGCCGCTTCGTCTCTCTCTCGGGCCCTCATGAAGGGACCGTGTTTGGCGCGCTCGGATGGACGCCCGGCGCGAGGCAGATGCGGCGCGGAAGCGAGCTCCTCCGCGATCTCGCCGCCGACAGTGAGCCCTACGGCGACGTCGAGGTCTTCGCCGCGCGCACGCCGTTCGACCTCATGATCCTCCCGAGCACGAGCTCGATGATCCCGGCGGCGAAGGAGAACAGGACGTTCAACGTCCCGCTCCACAAGCTGATGGTGAGCGATGCGCGCGTGACGCGCTGGATCGTGGAGAGGCTCTCGTGAGCGGACGTGAGCGGACGTCACCGCTCGACCGTGCGTCGCTGGAGCAGGTGCTCTTGCCGCTCGCGGAGGCGCGCTCGCTTCCGGCGGCCGCATACACCGACGACTCCGTGCTCGCGTTCGAGCGTCGCGCGATCCTGGCCGCGGGATGGACGTGCCTTGGCCGCGAGAGCGACGTCATGACGCCGGGGTCGTGGATCACCGCAGAGATCGCCTGCGATTCGGTGATCGTGATGCGCGGCGACGACCTCGAATTACGTGCATTCTACAACCTATGCGTGCATCGCGGCGTGCCGCTCCTCTCGAGCGAGAGCGGCCGCTGCGCGAACCAGACGCTCACCTGCCAGTATCATGGGTGGACGTACGGGACGACGGGACGCCTCCTTTCGGCGCCGCACACCCCGCCCGGCTTCGCGCGTGAAGCGCACGGGCTACGTCCGCTCCGCGTCGAGACCTGGCAAGGCTTTGTCTTCGCGACGCGCGACCGTGAGGCTCCGCCCGTCACGGCGTGGATGGGGACGCTCCCGCCGTGGCTCGCGCAGACGCCGCTCGGGCATCTGGTCAGCGGTCGCACGACGCGCTGGGAGACTGGCGCGAACTGGAAATGGCTCGTCGCGAACTTCCAGGAGTCGCACCACTTCACGCGCGTGCATCCGGAGCTCGAGAAGCTGACGCCCAACGCGAGCGCGATGACGCATCACCCGCCCGGCTCGCAGTGGCTCGGCGGGACGATGGAGATTGAGGCGGAGACCGTGTCGCGGTCCGGAAAGCTACAAGGGCGGCCGCGGATCGTGCGCGAGGAAGCGAGGCGCGTATGCGACGCCATGCTCTTCCCCACCTTGCTCACGAGTCTTCAACCGGACTATTTCCTGACCTATCGCCTCGAGCCGCTGTCCGCCACGCGCACACGCGTCGTCGCCGACGTGCTGTTTCATCCAGCCGCAAAAGCGGAGTCGTTCCCGGACGTCTTCGATCTGTGGGACACGATCAATGCAGAGGACAAGGCGATCTGCGAGGCGCAGCAGGTGGGCGTGAGCTCGCTGGGCTTCGTGCCTGGGCCGTACACGACCGTGGACGAAGGCGTGCACGCGTTCGAGCAGATGATCGCGCGGAGGCACCTCGCATGAGCAACAAGAGGCTCGTCGGCATCTGGGGCCGGCCGTTCATCGATCTGTCGCCGTTCATCGACACGTCGTGCTTCGCCGCGCTGGATGATGAGCTGAGCCTCGCCCTGCCCACGCTTCAGACGAGCTACACCGGCGCGACGCTCAAGTGGATGGGCGTCGTGGCTCCGTGGGCAATGGACGACGGCTACGTGGACGCGATGCACGCGATCGAGAAGTTCTCGCGCGAGGAGCTCGGGCGCTTCGTCGCGCTGGGAGACGATCCGGAGCTCGCGCTCGACGGCCCGCTGACCTTCGGCGACGAGACCGACCATCCGTTCACGATGGCGCAGATGCGCTTTCTCTCGTTCCGCCACGGTGTGTACTTCCCGTGGAAGGTCTGCTTTCACCTGCTCGAGAACGATCGCTGGGAAGACAAGCACCACGGAAGCGGAAAGGCCTTCGATGACGACGCGCGCGAGCACCTGCCCAAGACGGTCGCGTTCATCGAGAGCCTCCCTTTCAAGGAGATCGGTCGCGCGGTGCTCTTCGGTCTCGAGCCGAACGACCACGCGCCGCCGCATCGCGACACGGAGCCGGGCGCAGCGCTCGCGGTGGCGCAGTCCATCAGCTTCGACCCACGCGGCGGCAAGGGCCTCTACTTGAAGGACGCGGACGGCGGCAGCGAGACCACCATCGACGCGCCCATCTTCTGGTTCAACGACATGGACTACCACGGCGTCGCCGCGGCGCCGCGCTTCCGCTATTCGATCCGCGTGGACGGCGTCTTCGAGCCCGCGTTCGCAAAGACACTGGAAGCCGCGCACACGCCAGTTCGGAGATAGACGCGGCGCACGGCGATCTCGAGCCCAGCGCCGCACCGAAGTAGATTTCAGGCACGCTTCAGATCGAAGCGATCGAGATTCATGACCTTGGTCCACGCGGCCACGAAGTCATGAACGAACGCTACCCGCGCATCGTTGGATGCGTAAACCTCGCTGAGGGCGCGGAGCTCGGAGCTCGAACCGAAGGCGAGGTCCACGCGGCTCGCGGTCCAGTTGATCTTGCCCGTCTTGCGATCGCGGCCCTCGAACGCGTCTTGCGAGGTCGCCGCCGCTTGCCACGTCGTGCTCATGTCGAGCAGGTTGACGAAGAAGTCCGTCGTCAGCGCCTCGCGACGCGAGGTGAGCACGCCGAGGTCGGATTGGCCGACGCTGGCGCCGAGGACGCGCAGGCCGCCCACGAGGACCGTCATCTCGGGCGCGGTGAGCGTGAGCAATCGCGCGCGCTCCAGGAGCAGCTCCTCCGCTGACCTCCGGTGTCCGCTCGCGAGGTAGTTGCGAAAACCGTCCGCGGTCGGTTCAAGCACGGCAAACGAAGGCGCGTCGGTCTGCTCTTGCGACGCGTCCATGCGCCCAGGCACGAAGGGGACCTGCACGACTTGACCGGCATTCTGCGCCGCGCGCTCGACAGCTGCACACCCACCAAGGACGATCAGGTCGGCGAGCGACACCTTCTTGCCGCCCGACTGCCCGGCGTTGAAGTCCGCCTGGATCTTTGACAGCGCATCCAGCACGGGCCCCACACCGGCGAGCGTGTTGACGACCCAGTCCTTCTGGGGCGCAAGACGGATGCGTGCGCCGTTCGCACCACCGCGCTTGTCCGTGCCGCGGAAGGTGGACGCCGATGCCCACGCCGTTGACACCAGCTGTGAGATCGAGAGACCCGAAGAGAGGACCTTCGCCTTCAGCGCAGCGATGTCTGCGTCGTCGATCAACGCGTGGTCCACGGCGGGGACGGGGTCTTGCCAGAGCTGCGGCGCGGGAACCAGGGGACCGAGGCACCGCACGTGCGGGCCCATGTCACGATGCGTGAGCTTGTACCAGGCCTTCGCGAAGGCGGCGGCGAGCTCCGCGGGGTTCTCATGGAAGCGCTTCGAGATCTTCGCGTAGATCGGATCCTCCCGGAGCGCGAGATCCGCTGTCGACATCATGGGCGCATGCCTCTTCGACGGGTCGTGCGCATCGGGCACCGTGCCCGCCCCTCCGCCGTTCCTGGGCGCCCACTGCTGCGCGCCCGCCGGGCTCTTCACGAGCTCCCATTCGAAGGCGAAGAGGGTCTCGAAGTAGTTGTTGTCCCACTTGATCGGGTTCGTGGTCCACGCGCCCTCGAGCCCGCTCGAGATCGTGTCCTTGCCGTGGCCGGTGCCGAAGCTGTTCTTCCAGCCGAAGCCTTGCTCTTCGATGGCGGCACCTGCGGGCGAGTCGGCGACGTACTTGCTCGGGTCGGCGGCGCCGTGCGCCTTGCCGAACGTGTGCCCACCAGCGACCAGCGCGACGGTCTCCTCGTCATCCATGGCCATGCGGGCGAACGTCTCGCGAATGTCCCTCGCGGAGGCCAGCGGGTCGGGCTTGCCGTTCGGTCCCTCCGGGTTCACGTAGATGAGCCCCATCTGGACTGCGCCGAGCGGCTTCTCGAGATCGCGATCGCCCGTGTAGCGCTGGTCATCGAGCCACGTGTCCTCGGGTCCCCAGTAGATGTCCTCGGGCTCCCATAGGTCGGCGCGCCCGCCGGCAAAGCCGAACGTCGGAAGGCCCATCGTCTCGAGGGCGCGGTTGCCCGCGAGGATCATGAGGTCCGCCCAGGAGATCTTGCGGCCGTATTTCTGCTTGATCGGCCACAGCAAGCGGCGCGCCTTGTCGAGGCTCACGTTGTCGGGCCAGCTATTGAGCGGTGCGAAGCGTTGCGTACCGGCGCCCGCGCCGCCGCGACCATCGTGGATGCGGTACGTACCCGCGCTGTGCCACGCCATGCGCACGAAGAATGGCCCGTAGTGCCCGTAGTCTGCCGGCCACCACTCCTGCGACGCCGTCATGAGCGCGTCTAGGTCCTTGATGACTGCATCGAGATCGAGGCTCTTGAACTCCGTGGCGTAATCGAAATCGTCGCCCATGGGGTCGGCGTGTGGCGACGGCTGCTGGAGAAGCTTCAGGTTCAGCTGCTTCGGCCACCAGTGCTGGTTCGCCGTCGACGCGCTCGCCGTGGGGGCGTGCGATCCGTGCATCACCGGGCACTTGCCCGCGCTCTTCGTCGGATTTCCACTCATGTTCT
>JANXLV010000279.1 GCA_025355005.1 Myxococcales bacterium
TGAAAGCACATCGGACATCAAGCTGAACCTGCTGGAACGTCTCATCACGCGACCAAGCTCTGTCGTTTGCGCGCGAAGACGCCACACACCTGCATCAATGTCGTTCTGCGTGCGCGACTCATCGGCAAGCCAAAGATCGCGAATGATCTGTTGGAGCGATTCGAGCTCGCCATCCGTTAGAGCAACGTCTAGTCTCGAGAAGTTCGCACCTTCGGCGATGAGATCGTCGACCACGGAGGGGTCGAGCTGAAGCGCGGTGGGCAAGACGCTCTGGGAGAGTCCGGAAAGTGCCACCGGATGCGCGAACGCCTTGATGAAATCGCTCGGCTCAGTCGCCGTCTCAATGTCGCCACACGTCGTGGCGAACCATGAGCAGAGTTCGGGAATTGTGGCGCGGCCTCCCGAGAGAGTGATCCGGCCCGATCCAGGCGACACCCGTCGAGATTTGTCGGCTTTGCGAAGGGAAAGCTGCGAAAGCGCTGCCTGATTGGCCCCGACGCGCGGAATCACATCTTGAAGCTGGCGACCTGTCTGCGTGTTTCTCGTTACGCCCGCCCGGGCAGCTCGAAGGTTTCGGGTACTGATCGATTCAACTTCAGCTTCCGGGCCGGAGTACACGGCGAGAAACCTCTCGTACCCTACCTGCTCGTCTGCCACTGAGTCAGCAACGTCTCCAACGTTACTGGAAAGCACCCCGACGAATCCGCGGTACTCGAGGAGCAGAAGGCAGCCGTAACGGGTCTCCTGCAGTCTCCCTGATCTGAGCCATGGAGCCGCCTTTTGGAAGCGGCCAATCCACAACGACCACAGAACAGCGGAAGGGACGTCCCTCTGCCGAATTTGCCTATGCGACGTGTGGGCGCCAAGTGCCAGACGTAGATCGGCAAAAGTCGCCTCGATTCGTCGCACGCTCAGCTTGCCACGCACGATGCGCGCCGAGCGAGGGGCGGCAACGACATCCAAGACATTGGCAATCATGAGCACGATGAAGAGGTGAGGTGCTGGGAGTCCGCGCACTACGACGCCCCAACGCTCAATTCGGCGTGAGGAGCGTCCGAACCACCTCTCCACCTACCAGAGTAGGGAAAGAGGCATACGTGCCGTCACACGCTGCGAGAGGCGGGAATTCAATCCGCGCGCGAACTCACGGGCGATGAGTCGCCGCGGAGAAAGAGGAAGATCCGTGGACAATCGCTGGAGAGTAGAGCCATGTGCCAGAGCGAACGTTCCGATCAGGTCTCCTCGCTGCTTTGAAGCGAGGCCGAGGTCACCTCGCGCTGCGCATATATCACGCACGCTTTGGCCGTTCGCCGCATCTCGTCGCGTCTAAAGTCGTCAAGCTGGTCAGGCTCCAGAGAAGCCTCTCCGAGTGGAGTCGGATCGTCCTTCGTGTCCTGCCAGTGAATTAAGACGTTCGTGATGAGCCATATCTCAAATCGCTTCTCGAAGGACGCCTCGCTCACAGCGTCCTTTGAATGCAGTGCGTCGCGAGCGCTCTTGTAACGCGGAAAGACGGTCGAATACCGGACATGCAGCGTGTCTGAAGAGGCTTCGTACCAATAGTCCGCAGCGACTTCAGCCGGATCCTCCGGCCATGAGAGAGAGATCCACTCCTGAGATGCGGGGTCCGTCACCGCCTGAATGTCGATGTTGGGCAGGTTGAGCTTCGCTGTTCCTGCCTTCGCCGGGGGAGCCTCGACGACCTCGAAAGGAATGGAAGCCGAGATCGTAGTATCGTTGAGGCGACGCAGCTCAACAGTGATGCCGCCCTTCGCGCCAGGGGCTGATTCGGAGCTCGCGGCGAAGATCGCCCGCATGTGTCCGTCGCGCAGCTCCGTGGTGCCCTTGAACTGAACCTCGTTCCCGCCTACGAGAAAGCTGAAGCGACTCTTGAGGGGGGCCGAGGAATCATGATACTTGGAGTGCGCGTCGGTGCGGATGCGGACGTACCGACGCTGCCCAGGATAGAATGTCAGCAGGCCGTCGCCTACGATCTCGACGAAGCTTGGCGGCTCGTTGATTTGAATTGGCTCCGGCTTGGCGCGAGTCTTCTTGTTGCTGCCGGTCGCTTTTTCGCCTTTCTCGGCAGTTTTTGCTGCGCCAGCTTCGTCTGCAGCCGCAAAGCCGAAGACACGAAGCATCTTCGCGACTTCCTTGCGAATCTCCTTCTCAGCCGACTCGTCACGCTCTTTGGTGCCTGCCATCCGGGCTTGCTCTTCCATCTCAGCTAGCTTTTCGTCGGACTTGAGCGCGCCCAACAACTCGGCAACGATCATGTTTTGGACGAGTCCCTTGCGACTCTCCTCCCGGTTCGACACGAAGAGGACGCGTTTTGCGTCAAACGAGAGCAGGTTGCAGTCGAGGTGTACTACCATGCGCGACGAGAGGTGCATCAGACCCGCATCCTTGCGTAGGATGCTGGCATGCCATTCTGCATGAGTCTGTCCATTGATCGTTAGCACGATCGGACGCGTTCCGCTGACGAATGCCTTGTTTGGCGCTGATTTTTCACCGGGCTCAAGAACCCAATACTCGATACCGATCCGTCCCCATTCGCCTAGATCGGCGAAGAACAGCGGGTTGCTCCAGCTTAGCTTGGACTCAGTCTCGTCTTCGTCCTTCGCGCCATTGAGCGCAGTTCGCGATCCTTTGATCGTTCGCGCCCAACCGTGGACCTTGTTGTCAAGCCAGAACGGCAGGACAGGCTCAAAGAGCGTCGACTGTGCCCGTCCGTAGAGACTGTTTGGGCCGAGAGGTGAAGGGTAGTCGTCGAGGTCGTAGCCGAAGTGCTTCACGACCGTTGAGAAGTCGCCCATTCCTTCCGGAATGTCTGTCGTAGTGAGAAGTCCTTGTTCTCTCACGAGGTACACATAGCTGCCAAGTTTGATGCCCTGCGGGGGCTCTAGCTTCACGATCGTGAATCCGATCGTATCGGGGCTCTTCACACTTCTGGATGCGATCAGCGTGTAATCGGAGCTCGCGAACGTAGCCGAGCCTCCCTGTCCGAAGGCGCCCGCGAGATAGAACTTGTCGATCTTGTTCTCAGCATTCAGGCTGAGAATAGTATGCGGCATCTGTTCCGAGGTGAGGCCCGTGCCCTTGTCCGCAATCGTAACCGTGCGCTTCGCTTTTCCGTCGCCAGGCGAAAGGGTGAGCCAAAGAGTGCCCTGTGCGAGTTTTCGGCGTTGGGAAGCAGTGAGCTTATGAAGGCCTGCTGCTGGAACACCGAACCAGGTTTCGGCCGCCTCTCGGGGCGATGAGCACTCGGGAATACCGTGGTGCTCCAGATGGGCACGCTCGATCACTGCGTCGATCCCATTCGTGACCCGCTCCATTAGCGAGCGTGCCGGGTCGCCGGCGGCCTGAATCGTTCCGCTGTTGTTGCGCCGATCGCCGACCGGTCGCCAGGCGATCCATCCCGCTTGACTCGTCGCGAATTCGTCGAGAAGCGCGCGAACCTCAGCAAGCGTGTCCGCAGCGAGAAGACTAGCCAGCAACTTAGCCTCATCCATTGCTAGAGCTCCACGAGTACGGGTGCTGTGTCACTAGCAGAGGAAGTCGGTGTCCCGGGTTTCTCAGGGGGAGCCTCTCTCGGTGGTGCCATGACAGCGAGCTCCGGGAAACGCCCCTTTCCTGCAGCTGCGTACGTAGGATCTGCCTCGATGGTGATCCATCGACGTCGTAGGTTATCCGCCGCCGCTCCAGTCGTATTCGATCCAGCGAACGGGTCACACACCAGGTCGCCTTCTTCAGTGCACAGATTGATGAAGAACTTCGCAAGTCCGACTGGCATTCGTGCGGGATGAAGCGCGAGACCTTGTGCTTTGCAGAAGCGCGAATACGAGTCATTTGCACTTGTGTTGGCACCAACCAGTAGGTTGCTCGCGTCGGACGACTCGTCATGCAGTTCCATCAACACGTTGGGCGGGATGGCACCACCGTTATCCTTCAAGAATGACCTGGCACCGATCGAGTGCTCGGATGGTCTATCGCCCGCGTTGTACTTTTGAGACGCGAGCAGTGATTTCATCGAACCACTGTAAGGAGCCAGCACGCGTCGATTGTCAGCCTTCGGAAAGGGCGTTGGGCTTAGCCACCAGAGGCGCGTGAACGAGTCTTTTACGCGCATTCTGTTGACCGTGACCCACTGGGCAGGGGATGGCAGGCGAGCGGGGTTGTGCCAGATGAACTCTTGGACGAGATAGAGGTTGGCAGCGCGCTGGAACGCGAGGAGTGTTTCGATGGCCAAGGTCGACATGACCGGTAGGCGAGGCATCCACGCATTGCCCATCTCAATGACGATGCTACCCGTCGGCGTCAGTAGCTTCGTGAGAGTGGCAGCATAGCTGGAGAGCCACCTCTTGAAGGCGCGTCCTTCTTTGTTGCCGTACTTCTTCTTTCTATTCAGGGGGAACGGGGGCGAGGTAAAAACGAGCTGCACCTGTCCACGAAGCGCGCGACCTACAGGCCGCGCGAGCACTGCTTCGCTCTTCCCGATGAGAGCTGTGCCGAGCTCCGTAGAGTAGGCGCTACACAGTCCTGAAGCGTTTGCCGCCCACGCAGGGATGTCGAGATCAGCTGCGGGCGACGGCTTCCTGCGCGCCGTGGCCTTCTTCTTTGACTTCGGCTTCTTCGTCCCAAGTGCCTTCTTCGACGAGGTGACTCTTTTCACGGTTGCCCTTGAAGAGATGCTAAGGGGAACTAGTTGCCCCGGAGTGAATCCTGCGACTGCTCGGCGCCCCCCGCCGATGAAGAGTTCGGATGCATTGCGAATCGTAGCGCCAGCCTACCCGCGGATCGGATCTCGGCTTCGCAGTCGAGTTTGGCGACATCGCATCGACGTCCGCAAGACCTTTGCGCAGGTCAAGGCAAGCACGCCGTTTGCGGAGACTGCTCCGAGTAGGTCAAACGCCCTAGAGGCGCCCGGCGGCTAACGGGAGACAGTCGCGCGCGCTTGCTCGACGGAGCTAACTGGTCAGCGTTTCGGCAATCGCCCCCACCACCCGCTCCACCCCCGGCGCCACCACCCCCATCAACTCCGGATGGTACGGCATCGGCACATCCTCTACCGCCACCCGCTCCACCGGCGCATCCAGCTCCCAGAAACACTCCTTCGCCAGCACCGCGGCAATCTCCGCCCCAAACCCAGCCGTCATCGTATCCTCGTGCACGATCAACGCCCGCGCCGTCTTCCGCACGCTCGCGAGCACGTGCGCCTTGTCCCACGGCGCCACTGACCGCAGGTCGATCACCTCGACCCGGTCACCGAACTGCGCCGCAGCCTCCAGGCAGCGATGCACCATCGCGCCCCACGTCACGAGCGTGAGGTCGGTGCCTTCGCGCAGCGTCACGGCGCGGCCAATCGGCACGACATAGTCATCGCCGGGCCAACGCGACGATCCGTCGCTCGTCATCAACAACGACCGGTGCTCAAAAAACACCGTCGGGTTCCGCGACCGCATTGCCGCGCGCAGCAACCCCACCGCGTCCGCCGCGTTCGACGGCATCACCACCTGCCACCCGATCGCGTGCGCGTACATCACCTCGTTGCTCACCGAGTGCCACGGGTCGCCCACGTCCTTGCCGAACCCGCCGGGCATGCGCACCACCATCGGCGTCGCGAACCGGTTGGCCGTCCGCCAACGCACGGTGCCCGCGTTGTTCAACTGCTCCATCGCAGGGTCGGCATACTTCCGGAACTGGATCTCGGCCACGGGCATCAGTCCACTGATGGCGAGACCAGCCGAGCGCCCGACAATCCCTTCTTCTGACAGCGACGTGTCGAAGACGCGGGCCGCGCCGTGCGTCTTCTGCAATCCCTCCGTCACGAGGTGCACGCCGCCCTTCTTGCCGACGTCTTCGCCGAACACGAGCAGGCGCGAGTTGCGCGCGAGCTCCTGATCGAGCGTCCGTCGGATCGCTTCCTGGAAGCGCACCATCGGCCCTTCGCTCGCGAGCTCGTGCGTTGCCCTGAGTGACGCGAGAACATCATCAGGCAGTCCGCCCATCGCTGGCACTTCACCTGCGCGCAGCGGCTCCTCTACCACGAAGCGCTTGATCTGCGCAGGATCGGGCGCGGGACGCGCGCGCGCACCCTCCACACCGCGCTGCACCTCGCGCGTCGCCTCCTCGCGCAACGACTCCCACTCCTTCGCACTCACGATGCTCGGCACCATGAAATCACGCAACCTCGGCAGAGGATCGCGCTGCTCATCTGCCGCGATCTCGGCTGGCGTGCGATACCCCTTCTGGTTGTCGGGACCCGAGTGGCTCGACAAGCGCGGCACGGTGAGCCGCACGAGTGCGGGACCCGCCTCGGAGCGCACGTG
>JANXLV010000284.1 GCA_025355005.1 Myxococcales bacterium
CCACCACCCCACACGATGGATCGCCCAGACTCCGATCCCGGTCACGAAGCTTCGCCACGCCGTGCGCCTGTCCATGACGCCGTTCGCGGACGCGCGGGAGATCGGGTCGGCGACCTCGTCCGCGAACCGGTTGAAGTCCGAGAGGCGATGCTCGCGCAGCAGGAGCCGTGTCGTTACGATGCGAGGAACGGAGAAGCTGGCTTGCGTATCCGACTGCCCGTGCATCCTTCCAGGCTAACCCGGGCATAGAGGGGTAGGCTCCGAAAATGTCGACCGCCACAGAGCACGCTGCTCGTATCGCCAGGGATGGCTTCACCATCGTGCCGAACGTCTTCAACGCGGCGTTTGCCGAGGAGACGCTCGCCGATCTGGAGCGGCTCACGCGCGTGCTGGGTGAGGGGCCAGGCAAGAACATCTTCGAGGGCCTCGCCACCGTGCGCGTCTACAACTTGCTCGCGCACGGCAAGATCTACGAGCGGATCGCGGAGCACGCCTCCGTGCTGCCGATCGTGGAGGAGGTGCTCGATCGCGGCTGCCTCGTGTCGTCGCTCTCGGCGATCTCGATCGGCCCCGGTGAGGCCGCGCAGCCCATACACGCGGACGACATGCTCATCCCGATCCCGCGTCCGCACGTGCCGCTCGTCTGCAACACGATGTGGGCGCTCACCGACTTCACCGAGGAGAACGGCGCGACGCGCGTGCTGCCGGGGACGCATCTGTCGCCCGACAATCCAGAGCTCGGGCGAAGCTACGAAGGCTCCGTGCCCGCTGTGATGCCGCGTGGCAGCGTGCTCGTCTTCAACGGCAGCATCTGGCACGGTGGCGGCGCGAACCGCAGCGGCGACACGCGCGTTGGCATCGCGATGAACTACTGCGCGGGCTACATCAGGCAGCAGGAGAACCAGCAGCTCGGGATCCCGCGCGAGGTCGCGAAAGGCTTCTCGCCGCGGCTCCGCAAGCTCGTGGGCTACGGCATCTATCGCGGCTTGCTCGGACACATCGACAAGTGCAGCCCTGTCGACCTGCTGGACGGCGGTCCGCCACGCCGGGTGCTGGGTGAGTGAACGTTCCAGAGGTCACCTCGCGATCACGATCACGCTGGCGGCGGTGATCGCATGCGGCGGCTCGCAGCGGAAGTCAGTGACCCAGCCATCCCCCGTCGAGTCCGGCGATCTTCCAGATCCGAACGACCGATGCCCGACGATCGCGAATGGCTGCCCGGGCTCGGAGGACACGGATGGCTGTCCGGATGTGGAGCTCGCGCTCGGACCGCAGTGCGTCTTTGACCCGCGGACGCAGGCCACGCTCCGCGACATCGCAGCAGAGATGAAGAAAGAAAAGCGGCTCACCACGCTCACCGTCGTCGTGTCCGACAAGGACTGCGCAGCGCTGGTGACGAAGAGGCTCGTGGAAGCAGGTGTTTCGGCTGGCCGCATCGAGTCGCGCATCACGTCGCCGCACGGCCTCGACATCGACGCAACCTTCGAGGTCGCCGCGTGGGAAGGCAAGCGATGCGGGCATTGAGCGGCCCCGCGTGTCACTCGACGACGTGTCACTCGACGATGATGACGAGGACCTTCGACAGCAAGGCGTCGTCACACGTGTCCTCACCCATGCAGAGGTACTTGCGCGCTGCGGGGGTTGCAAGGGCCGGGGCGATCTTGACCGCGCCCGGATAGCTCACCACGGTGCCCGTGATCTTGAGCGCCGGAGGCTGCGGGATGCCGGCCTCGGGGATGCTTGCGTCCGGGTAGAGGGCGAGCAGCTCGCGCTGGGTGACGTCCATCTCCCATTGCAGCAACGCGCCGAACCATACTCGGTTGCGTTGCGCCGCAATGTCCTGGAACCAGGCGACCGCAGGCAGGATGTGGTGGTGAACGCGAACGCGGACGAGGCCGGCGTTGCTCCGCTCGCTTGACGTGCCGGTCTTCATCTGGCCGATGACGAACGGGCTCGTGAGGCTCATCGACCCGAGATCGTCCGGCATCAGGTCCGGGTTCAGCGCGAACGTGAGCTCGACGCGCGGCTCCGTACCGCCACCAGGAAGTATGTGCGCCTCTCCGAGCACGCCCAGCTGCGCGAGCAGCGCTCCTGCGTCCACGGCGGCGCCCGCGGCGACAGCGCCATGGCCCGGCTCGGGCGCGTCCTTCGAGAACGCTCCATAGGTAAGCACGCACGCGATGAGCACGGATCCGGCGATGGCGAACATCGCCCAGTCGCGCCTTCTGCCGCCTGCCACGACTCCTCAGCCCTCTTTGGGTGGAACGTCCAGTCCGAAGCCGTCGTGCAGCGCGCGCACGGCGAGCTCCGTGTACTTTGCAGCTACCAGGCACGAGACCTTGATCTCGCTGGTCGAGATCGCCTGGATGTTGATGTTCTCCTTCGCGAGGATGCGGAACATCTTGGCGGCGACCCCCGCGTGCGAGCGCATGCCGAGCCCGACGATGGAGACCTTCACGATGTCCTCGTCGTAGCGGACCGCGCTGGCCCCCACCTGCTTCGCGGTCTCCTCGATGAACGGCTTTCCGCGCGCGAGGTCCGTCTTCGCAACAGTGAACGTCACGTCCGCCTGCCCGGTGGCTGACGAGCTCACGTTCTGGATGATCATGTCGACCGAGATGTTCTTCTCCGCGATGGCGCTGAAGATCTCCGCGACCACACCGGGCTTGTCCGCAACGCCCACGAGGTGCACGCGCGCCTCGCTCTTGTCATACGCGACACCGGCCACCACCACGTCTTCGAGCGTCTTGTCTTCTGCTTTCACCCAGGTGCCCTCCGCGTCGGAGAAAGAGCTGCGCACGTGGACGGGAACGCCATACTTCATGGCGATCTCCACGCTGCGGATCTGGAGCACCTTCGCGCCCAGCGATGCCAGCTCGAGCATCTCTTCGTAGGAAATCTTCGGAATCTTCCGTGCCGTCGGGCAGATGTTCGGGTCGGTCGTATAGACACCGTCCACGTCGGTGAAGATCTCGCACGCGTCCGCGCCGATCGCCGCCGCCACCGCCACCGCCGACGTGTCCGACCCACCACGACCCAGCGTGGTGATGTCGCCGTTCTCATCCACGCCCTGAAAGCCAGCGACCACGGCGATCTCGCCGTTCTGCACCGTGGAGAAGATCTTCGACCCGTCGATCGCCTTGATGCGCGCCTTGGTGAACGCGTCGTCCGTCAGGATCTTCACCTGATGACCGAGCAGCGACCGCGCGCGCCCTCCCTCGTTCTGGATCGCCATCGCAGTGAGCGCGGCGGAGACCTGCTCACCCGTGGCCGCGATCGCGTCCATCTCGCGCGCCTCGGGCACCTTCGTGACCTCGTGCGCGAGAGCGAGCAGCCGGTTCGTCTCGCCGCTCATGGCGCTGACGATCACGACGACGTCGTTGCCGGCCTTCTGCGTCGCGATGCACCGCTTTGCCACGTTGCGGATGCGGTCGATCGACCCCACCGACGTGCCCCCGAATTTCTGGACGATGAGTGCCACGACTGGGCCGCAATTACTTGCGCCGCGCACTTCCGTCAACGGTGCTTCGAATGTAGAGTCGCCGCGCTCCTGGCCTTCTTGGCCTTGCTGGCCTTCTTCCGCCCCACCCCTCCTCTCCATGAACAGCTCCTACAGCAGCTACGTGCTCGAGACGTTCGTGACGCTCCTCCTCGTGTGCGTCGTCGCGGTCGTCGTGCTCTATGGCGCGCGTCGCTTCGGGATCGGCCGCGCGCGCGGACCGATCGAGCTCGTGGGGCAGCTGCCGCTCGATGCGCGCCGCGCCATCTATCTGGTGCGCGTCGGCGCGCAGGTGATCGTCGTCGGCGCCTCCGAGGCAGGGCTCGCGCGCCTCGGTGAGGTCGCGGACAGCGCGCTTCCGAAGGAAGAGAAGACGAACGGGACGCCGTTCAAGGACGTCCTCGCAAGGCTGCGCGGCGCACCACCGAAGCTCACCGTGCCCGAGCCGGAGGAGCCCAGCGCCGCGGCCGCGAAGGATCCGCCCAACGACGGTGAGTCTTCATGAGCGACGACATCCTCGGGCGACCGCTTGCGCTCGTCGTTGCGCTGGCGCTGGTGTCGCTGCTTCCGTTCGTGTTCATGAGCGTCACCGCGTTCGTGAAGATCTCCACGGTCCTCCAGATCACGAAGAGCGCGCTCGGCGCCCAGAGCGTGCCGTCCAACACCGTGATCATGGCGCTCGCTGCCGCGCTCACGTTGCTCGCCATGGCGCCGGTGGGCCAGCGGATCGCGGATCGCGCGGCCCCGCTCATCGCGGACAGCCGCCCGAAGGACACCAGCGTGCTCATCACGAAGGGCATCGACGCAGTGCGCGAGCCCATGCGCGACTTCATGAAGACGAACGCGAGTGAGCGCGAGCGAGGCCGCTTCTACAAGGTCGCCGTGGAGGCCCGGCCCGAGGCCGAGCGCGCGAAGGTGGCCCCGGACGACATCTCGGTGCTCGTCCCTTCGTTCGTCGTGACGGAGCTGACCGAGGCCTTCGCGATCGGGTTTCTCATCTTCCTTCCGTTCCTGGTCATCGATCTGGTGGTGTCGAACGTCTTGCTCGCGCTGGGGATGCAGCAACTGAATCCCACGCAGGTGAGCCTTCCCTTCAAGCTCCTCCTGTTCGTGGCCATCGATGGGTGGGGTCTCTTGGCCCAGGCCCTGGTTTCCGGGTACAGGTAGCGGCGATGAGCAAGATCGCTACCGTCCGCGCTTGCGCCGCCGCCTGCTTCGCCGTCCTCGTGCTCGCCTGCAACGGCAACACGGTGCAGAGCCCCACCGCTCAGGCGAAGCAGTGTTTCTTCGACACCGAGTGCATGTCATCGCAGCGCTGCTCGCGCGCGAAGGACAACCTCATGGGCCTCTGCGTCGACAAGGTCGCCGTGCAGCCCGGCGACGGCAGCGTTGGAACCGGCTTCGTGACCAGCGCTTCACCTGACGCGTCTGCGCCGCCCGCCGCGACGATCCAGCCGCAGCCCGGCGACATCAGCCTCTGACCCTCCGAGCGTCGCGCGCGCGACTACTGCGCCGCTGGCTTGCGCTTCGGGAATGCCGCCCACACGGAGCTGAACTCGCAGCCCGGGTGCCACATGAGCCAGCCCACTCCGCCGTTGTCGTCGCTGAACTTCGCGGCGTCGCCGACGTACTTCATGCCGAAGTGCGGCGAGTCCTGCGGGAACGCCTGAAGCCACGGACGGATGACCGTGGTGCTTCCCGCGGGGAGCTTCGCGACGCCGCCCTTCACCGCCCATCCGTGGATCTCCGGGTGATCGCCCGGGTGCTCGAAGCCGGCATAGTGCGCCGAGTAGTGCGACGGATAGATCATCGGACTGATCGCCTCGCACTCGGGCGCGAGCACACCGATGTCCTGACCGAGCAGCTGCTGATCGAGCGGATCATCCTGCGTCACGACACCGAACAGATCGAGCGAGAGCGGCACGCCCTGCTTTTGCGTCACCTCGTGGACGCGATGGACGAAGCCGCGGATCGCCTCCTGGCGATCTGCCTTCGCCGGAAGCACTGCCTTGTCCGTGCCGGGGTGGACCGGGAAGCGAATGTAGTCGAGCTGCACCTCGTCCGCGCCCGCGTCGATTTGCTCCTGCACCAGCTCGAGGATGTACGAGCGCGCCTCCTCGTTCATCGGATCCATCCACCCCATCTTGAACGGGCCGCCCCACTTGCCCCTGATGGCCAGGCGCAGCGCGTGGTCCTGTGCCCACGGATCGTGGAAGCACGGGATGCGCATGATCACGCGCACGCCGCGCCAGTGCGCGAAGCGGATCGCGCGCGCGAGGTCCGGGATGTACGTCACCTTCGTCGCGTTCGTCTCGATCGCGATCTTCGCCTTGGACGGATAGTTCACGCCGCCCTCGTAGTCCTTGGCGTCCAGCACGACCGCGTTGAGCCCGTGCTCTGCGCTCTTGTCCAGCGTGTCGACCCAGCGCACACCGTGATAGCTGCCCGTGACGAACACCGCCTTCAGCGCCTTGTCGGCCGGCCAGCCAAGACGCTCCGTCTTCGGGTCGTCCGCGAACGCCTTCGGCACGATGTGCGGGATCTCGATCACGCCAGCGAAGCCCTTGTTCGCCTTCACGATCGCGTTCGCGAAATCCCCCGGGTAGTAGATGTCCGAGATGGGAAGGTACGCCTTGGCGACGGACTGCGGCGTGTCGCCCTTCCCGATGATGTGCTTCACCTTCATGGGATCGCCCTCGAGCGAGCCTCCCGGCGGCAGGTGTCGCTTGAGCCACTCCGCGTACGTCTCTTCCTTCTTCGCGGGCGGCTCGGTCGGCGCGGGTTCTACAGCGGCGTTCGGCGCTGCGCCTGCGTCCTTCGTGTCTGCGCTGCCAAGCGGCGCCTCCGTGGCCGTGGCCCGCGGCGACTGCGGTTCGCGCGGCGGCGGCGCGCCCTTGTCGCATGCGGTGACGCTGCCACCCAGCGTTGCGAGTAGGGCGACGAAGAGGACCGGCGCAAGACGTTGGACGACGCGGGCAGGGGTTACCATGACAGGTTCTCTCGGAGGACACGGGCGATCGCGTCCGCCATCTTGTGGTGGGTGACGGGGTTTGGATGGAAGCGACAGGCGTAGCCGTCCTTGGGGTCTGCGGGGCCGAAGTCTACGAGGGTCACGCGCGACTCACCATGGGCCTTGATGGCCTCCATGGCGGCGCGCATGTGTCCCTGGGCGAGCGTGTAGTGGTGCTTGTTCTCGGGGTAGGCGTCGCTGAGCATGGGCCCCAGCACGGCGACGAACCACGCTTGCTTGTAGTGTGCACGCAATTTGGTGAAGAGCGCGGAGTAGCGCCGCACGAACGCCTCGCGACCGGGATCGCCCGTGTAGAAGTCGTTGGTGCCCAGGTTCACGATGACGGCGTCCGGCGCGATCGAGAAATCCCAGAGGCTCTTCTCGTGCGCGGGCAGTGTGCGCTCCCAGAGCTCCGACACCTCGCGGATGGTCTTGGCTGACCATGCGACCGTGGTGTGCTCCGCATTGAACATGTCGGCGAGCAGCGCGCCGGCGGTCATGGTCTCGTCGGTGAGCTTCGCAGCGTCCGGGCAGCCGGGGTCCTCCACGCCGAGCACGCCATAGCCAGTGCTGATCGAGTCACCCAGGATCTCGATGTGGCGGCTCGTGTGCGCAGGGGGCGCGAGCAGCTCACCGTCGGGCAGCTCCAGCGCAACGAGCTCCACCTCGCCAGAGCGAGCCTCCGTTCGCTTCACGAGCTCCACCGTGTGCGTGCCGTCGCGGAGGTCCGCGGCGAGCGGGTACACGTGCTCGCCCTGCTTCGTCTCGAACACGGAGACCGCGTCGTCGACCTTCACGCGGAAGAAATTGTGACCGAGCTCGTCGTCGAGGCGCACACGCGCGGAGTGTCCCTTAAAGCGCGCGCGGATCGTGGAGCCCGACCACGCAAACCGTGGCCCCTTCTTCCCTTCCACCATCCGACCCATCTTGAAGAGCCCCGGCGGACCCGAGGGCTCCAGCGGCGGCGCATCCGCACGAAGCGCGTCGGGCGCGGCATCCACGGTGGAGTCCCTGAAGGAGATCGTCGTGCCCGAAGCATCCGGGCGCGCGTCCGCGTCGCCACGTCCACAGTGGACGAGGAGCATCAGCAGGAGCACCCCCGAGACGTTCTTCACGAGTGCAGCGTAGCGAACCCCGCGAGGGGAGATCACCTTCCCGGAGGCTTATTTCTGCTGCGCTGTCAAAACGACAGCAGGGCTCCAGCCACTGCGCCGAGGTGCAGGACGCCTCCGGCCGGTAGACCGTGGGGGTATCCGGTGGGGTCGTTGCCGTGGGCGAAGAGGGTCACGTCCAGCACGGGCCCGACGGTCACGCCGAAGCCGGACGTCACGTACACGCAGAGCTCCGGATCTGCCGACAGGTTGAGCCGGTGCGCGGCCTTGCCGTCGTACGTGTCGGCCGACAGTGTGGTGCCGGCCGGGGTCGTCGTGGGCGCGCGATAGCCCTGTTGCAGCACTCCGGACGCCTCATAGGTGAGGCCGCCGCGGATCCAGATCGCCACGTTGTCCGAGAGCGCGCGCACGACACCGACCCGCGGCTCGACGCCGATGGAGAACGCGTGGAGATCCTGGTTCGCGCGCGGCCCCGGCTGAAGGCGACCACCCTGCGGATATGCGTAGGTCTGCACGTTCTCCCACGGCGTGAGACTGAACGCGAACGACGTGCCGAACGTGAGACCGCGCGACATCGTGACGTCCGCCGCGAACCGCGGAAAGAGCGCGCGGTCACGGGTGAAGGCGTGCGTGGTCCCCGACGTGACCACCGCGTCCGCGCCGTCGGGCTTCGCGTAGTCGAAGAGCGGCATCAGCCGGTCGGCAGAGATGGTCGCGCGTCCGGCCCGTGCGAGCGCGCGCGCAGGTGCGACGGTCGGCGCATCGCTCCGGGAGGACGTCGCGCTATCGTCGCGCACGTCGCCGTCTCTGGGATCGGGAAGCGCGGTCGTGAGACCCACCGTGACCAGGAACCGACCCGTGGATGCGGGCGACGCTGGCGCGCTGGACGCCAGCCCCATGTCGAGCGCGGTCGTCAGCGTGAGCGCGACATCGTGCGCGGGAAAGAACCCGAACGCGCCCTCGACCGTGCCTTCGAGTCGCGCTTCTGTGCCCGTCTCCGTCCGCAGCGCGTCGTACGAAGCACCCACGCGCGGCCAGAACACGGCGGTCTTGCCCATGCGCAAGACGCGCCCGATACGCGGTGCGATGCCGAAGTCGTCGCCCAGCGCCGCGCGCGTCTCTGGCGTTTGCCCCTGCTTCCCCCAGACGTGTGCAATATGCATGGAACCACCCACGGTCCAGTTGCCACCGATCCCGTAGTCCAGCGCAAGCCGAGGCAGCCGCTCCGCGGGCGGTGCAGTCGGTGTCTCGCCCAGCGTGCCGACGAGGGTGCGCGACTCGTCGATGCGGCCACGGCCTGTACGGTCGGCCTCGAGCACCACGAGCGGCGACACGCGCTCCACCGACACCATCACAGTGCGCGGCGCGCCGAAGTTCGTCGTATCATCGGCGCGTGCGCTCGAGGTGACGCTCACCACGAACAAGCCCATGATGAGATTAAGATGCGGTCGTGGTGACATTCGAGGTCTGCGCCGTCGTACGCTACGCTCTGGTGAGGTCCGCAGAGGAGCACGTCGTTGCACGCTCCGGAAGGCCGAGGGTTGAGGCTTCGCATGACACTAGATGATCAAAAAAGGCTGTGGGCTACGGCGCTCCCGTACGTGTCGCTCGTAGCTTCGTTCGGAGCTGCCTTCGGCATCACACAGGTCGCCTGCGGCACCGCGAGCCACGAGGACGCAGCCGTGAGCGAGGCTGGCACCGCGCCCGTCGACGGCGGGACCGTATGCACGGGGAGCGGGTGCGGCGGCTACGACGTCGATGCGGGCCCCGACGCCAACGCAGTGGGACCGCCCCCTCCTCCTTCACCGGATGCAGGTCCGGTCGTCGGCACAGTTACGGGCGCTGGCGGCAGCGTGTCGCGCCTCCTCTTCGCCGTCGTCGGCGACACGCGTCCGGCGATGATCAACGACACGGCGGGCTACCCGTCTTCGGTCATCACGGGCATCTACAACGACCTCGCGGCGCTGAACCCTGAGCCGTCGTTCGTGGTCACGACGGGTGACTACCAGTTTGCGTCGCCGAACAGCGCAGAGTGCGCGGTCCAGGTCGGCCTCTATGTCACGGCGCGCGCCGCCTACAAGAACCCGGTATTTCCGACGTTCGGCAATCACGAGTGCACGGGCGCGGACGTGAGCAATTGCGGCGTCGGCAACACCGACGGCATCACGAACAACTACACCGCGTTCATGAAGCAGCTGGTCCAGCCGCTCGGCTACACGAAGCCGTACTACGAGGTCGACATCAACGCGACGAACAAGTCGTGGACGTCGAAGTTCATCTACGTCGCCGGCAACGCGTGGGACAGCACGCAGGCCGCGTGGCTGGAGACCGCGCTGTCACGGCCGACCACGTACACGTTCTTCGTTCGCCACGAGTCACTCAACTCGAGCCCCGCGCCTGCTGGTGTCAGCGCGTCGGAGATCATCCTCGCGAAGCACCCCTACACGCTCGAGATCGTCGGTCACACGCACTCGTACTACCACTACAAGAACTCGAAGGAGGTCCTGGTGGGCAACGGTGGCGCGCCGCTGACGAGCAAGAGCTACGGCTACGCGATCATCTCGCAGCGCGCGGACGGCGCGCTCGTCGGTGACATGGTGAATGCGACCACGAAGGCGCTCGATGGCTACTTCCACTTCGTGGTGAAAGCGGACGGAACGCCCACGCCATGAGGTGGGGCATCTTGGCGCTCGTCGGGCTGGGCAGCGTGTCGGGGTTCGTCGTGGGAGTGAAGGTGGCGCAGAAGCCGGTCCTCCCGGAGGCCACGTCCGCACCCGCGATCGCGGCTGGAAGCGCGCGCGCGATGCTCGTGGTGCCGCGCGCCGCGACCGCGATCAAGATCGACGGCGAGCCCGAAGATCCGGCCTGGACAGCGAAGGAGCTGCTGCGGACGCCGGCCTTCAGCGAGCGTCCCTACTCCGACGCGCGCTTCACCGTGCGCGATGGGAACCTGTACGTGTTGCTGTACGCCGCTGATGAGGACCTGCACGCCGCGCCGGTCTCGCACGACGGACCTCTGTGGACCGCAGACGCCATGCGCGTGATCCTTACGCCGCGCAGGGACGGACGCGAGTACGTGGTGGAGGTATCACCAGCGGGCACCCTCAGCGACTACACACGCATGGGGGCTGCGAACGACGCATCGTGGGAGAGCGCTGCAAAGGTGGGGATCGATCTCGATGGCGTCCTCGACCAGCCAGGAAGCGACGAGGAATGGGTCGCGGAGCTCTCGATCCCGCTCGATTCGCTAGGCCCGCTCGACCCGCCGTCGACGCTCGGGCTGCGCGTGGAGCGCACGGACGTATCGAACGGCGCCTCCAGCGGTCTGCTCTCGTGGTCGCCGCCCGGCGGTCGCGTCACCCTCGCGCCTTAGCTCGCCGCGCGCGCGCCGCTGCGATGCCCAGCGCGATCACACCAGCGACGACCGCGACGTCTGCCACGTTGAAGATCGGCCATCTCTCGATGTGGATGAAGTCGATCACGAAGCCCCGCGTCGCGCGGTCCGCCACGTTCCCGATCGCCCCGGCGAGCATCATCGCCAGCCCTGCGTGCTCCCAGCCAGATGCTCTGGATGCCCGACGGAGCCACACGAGCGCGACAAGCAGGGTCGCCGCCGCTGTAAGCCCGAGCAATATCGACGCCTTGTAGGGGAACTCGAGGTCGCGCAGGAGGGTGAACGCCGTGTCGTGGTTCTCGGCATAACGCAGCTCCAGGACGCCGGCGATGAGTGAATGCGCGGGCTGGTTCGCGAGGGCTGAAGCAGCTTCTTTTGTCGCGTGATCGCAGCCGAACAGGCCAGAGCCAAGCAGGAGGGCAGCGACTCCGTGGAGGGCCTTGCGTGATCGAGATGCTTCCACCATGCGCACGCAACCCGCCCCAACCTCAAGTATTCCTGCAAATAAAGCCACGTTGACGGCTGAGCCAAGGCCGTCCTTGACACTGACAACGCACCGCGCTACCGAGCGGCCCGTCCCTCCAAGCGAGGGTCCGGTCGACTTGTCGCCGAATTCTTAGCCTACAACCTGCGCTGATGTGTGTGCAGTCTCCCTTTCTGCCTGGTGGTGCCAGGACTGAACATTAGTTTCGTCCTTCTACCCCCCTTCTACCTAATGCTGGCTTCCATCTTGCTTGCGTCCCCCCTCGTCTAGCTTGCGCACCCGCCCGGCCTAGGGTAGCTTCCGCCCCCCTTCGCTGGCGTAGCTCAATCGGTAGAGCACCGGTTTTGTAAACCGGCGGTTAGAGGTTCAAGTCCACTCGCTAGCTCTCTTGCCCGATGGGACTCACGAATACGCACTCTTGTCTTTCTCTTCTCTGACTTCCTCTTTTCTTCCTCTCCTTATCTGTTGTTTGACAATCGAAGTTCACCGAATCGCCAACACCAGTGTGGTTCTCAATCGAGAATCGCCAACGATCCGGAGGGTTACCCGAGTGGCCAAAGGGAGCAGACTGTAAATCTGCCGGCTATGCCTTCGATGGTTCGAATCCATCACCCTCCACTGAGATCCCGGCACGAAGCGGGACCTCAACCAGCGGCCAGCCACAAGCCGCGGGCGTAGCTCAGTTGGTAGAGCGTCAGCCTTCCAAGCTGAACGTCGCCGGTTCGAACCCGGTCGCCCGCTCGAATGAGTGGGATTTTGGGGCCCCAGCCCCAAAATCCTGATTGCACACCACACTCCGGGTTGCCTATCGGGCCCGGGTTGCAGTACAAGGCCGTCCCTGATCAGGGGCGGCGGGCAGCCGCCCCGCAGTACATCGCCCACCTAGCTCAGTCGGTAGAGCACTTCCTTGGTAAGGAAGAGGTCGTCGGTTCGAATCCGATGGTGGGCTCCCAGTAGCGCGAACGAGAAGAAGTCGAGAACGGCGCACGCCGCACACCGTCAGGGAGATAGCTCGATGGCCAAGGAGAAGTTCAGCCGCACCAAGCCCCACGTCAACGTCGGCACGATCGGTCACATCGATCATGGCAAGACGACGCTGACGGCGGCCCTCGTGAAGGTGCAGTCGAAGAAGGGGCTCGCGAAGGCGATCTCCTACGCTGACATCGCCAAGGGCGGCACCGTTCGCGACGCGACCAAGACGGTCACGATCGCGGCCGCGCACGTG
>JANXLV010000290.1 GCA_025355005.1 Myxococcales bacterium
ATTTCTTTTGCATGGAGTGGTGCAACGAGCTCACGATCACGCGCGTCCGCTACGACGAGATCGCGAGCCTGGTCTTCAACGACACCGGCTTTCGTCATCATCAGAAGAAGGACTACGCAGGCTCTCGCGATCTGTTCCTGAAGGCGACGTGGGCCAACCCACGCGCGCCGCTTCCGCCCTACAACCTCGCATGTGCATACGCGTTGCTCGGCGACGCCACGAACGCGGAGAAGGCACTGAAGCTCGCGATCGCGCTCGCCGGAGACAAGGTGAAGGCGCGCGCGAAGAAGGACACCGACTTCAAATCCGTCCTCTCGGCGAGCTGGTTCAAGGCGCTCACGGAGGGCTGAGAATTACTACGGCCCACGGGCTCGCGGCCGGTCGTCGTGCTACCTTTGAGGTGACTCCCGGAAGGCAGCATCCCATGGCAACGACGTTCACGCGGACAGGGTCCGGGGCGTTTCGAGCAGCGGCAATCGCCGCGATTGCTTTCGTCACCGCGTGCAGCGGTCAGCAGCAAGCGCCGCCCGCCAATGAGCCGCAGCTCGAGGAGAAGCCGCAGTGGACGCAGCGCGACATCGAGGCCGGTCTGGACGCGGTCGGTCCGGCGCTCGTCGCGTGCTACCAGAACGCCGTGAAGGTGAACCGCAACGAGTCGGGCTCTGTCACCATCTCCGCGTCGATCGCACCCGACGGTCATGTGGAGACTGCGACGCCCTTGAAATCGTCGCTCTCGAAGGGACTCGCGAGCTGCCTCGCCGATGTCGTGCACAATGCACACTTCCGCGCGCCGGGTGTTGCTGGTGTGCGGCTCAGTGTCCCGCTCGCGTTCGAGCAGGCGGACGGCGGCGCTCAGTAGGGCTAGTTCGCTTCAGAACTCGGTCGTGAACGAGTCGCGCCTTCGACTCGGCGGCCAGACGACCGCGCGCACCGCGGTGTCCACGCACGCGGTGGCCTTGGCGATCGCCTTCGCCTCCTTCTTCGCGGCCGCCTTCGATGGTGGCTTCGGCGGTTTCTTCGGCGGCTTCGCTGGCGGTTTGGGTTTGTCGATCCGCACGAGGACGGTCACGCCGATCGCTCGGCCCTGCAGCACGACCGTCTTGATCGTGATCTTAGCGCGCGGTGGCACGGGGCATCCGTTGAGGACGCTGCGCACCGGCCCAGTGAGCTGCGCGTCGGTGAGGTGCAAGCCATCATCGTTGACGTTGAGCGGCTCTGGCGTCGACAGCGCCTGCTCGTAGCTCGCCGTCGATGGCGCGCGCGTTCGCTCCGGCATGTCCACCAAGATGGGCGCGGAGGCGTCGGGCGATTGCTCGGGCTCGTCCGGCCCTGCGTCGTCCTGATCGTCGGACTCCGCGGAGGACGCCGGAGGAGCGGGCGCCGCGACAGGCTTGCTCGCGCAGGCAGCGACCATCGCGCCTATCAGGCACATCGCCCACGCGGGAGATCTCACTCGTCGAGCGTATACTGGGCCGATGAACGAGCCCATCGCCATCAGCGGCGTTGCCCACATCGGAATCCGCGTGCACGACCTGGATCGCTCCGTCCAGTTCTACGAGCTGCTCGGCTTCAAGAAGACCGCAGGGCCGATCGGGCCAGAGCCGGTCGCGATCCTGCTTCATCCAGCCGGCATCGAGCTGAACCTGATCCTGAACTCCTCCAGCGCCGCTGCGCCGAACATCTTGATGGACGTCCCGGAGAAGCATCCCGGCATCACGCATATCGCGCTTCTCTGCCCAGACATCGCGGTGGCCAAAGCGCAGCTCGAGGCCGCGGGCATCACGCCGAGCGGGGGCCCGATCCGGTTCACCGAGCACGCGCAGGGCCTGTTCGTGCGCGACCCGGATCGCAACGTCATCGAGCTCCACCAGCGCGGCTGAGTGCTGGCCCTTCGAGGAGCGCGCCCGGGCAAAACACCCGGTCGGCATCTTGCGAAGTTAATGATTCCGCGTAGATCGCTCGAGCGAAGGTTCGGCGTGTCGTTTGCGTATCATCGCGCATGGGTTCGCCGTATCGAAACGTCGTGCGGGGTCGTGGGCAGACGCGTGACAGCGTCCTCTACATTCCGGGGCTCGGGATCTGGCCCCTCGTGCTCGCGCTGCTGGTCGCCGTACCGGGCGCGTACCTCGCGCGACGGAACCTCCCGCCCGCGACGGTCACGTGCAACACGATGGACGTGCGGCCTGCCGAGGCCAAGGTGTGCGCCTCGTCGGACGGGGCCGCGCTTGGTCGTGTGAGCATGGTCGCGTGCCGGGACACTCCCCAGGCGCTCGAGGCGCTGCTGGAGCCGAAGAACCCTTTCCAGGTGCCGCACATCACGGCGACGCAGGTCGAATTTCCGTCCATGCCCGCAATGCCGTTCGAGTCGATGGCGGGCTGCGAGCGCAAGGACAAGAGCAAGGTCGACTGCAAGCCGCAGAGCGCCGTCTCGAACGGCGCTGTCGTCATGGGCTCTGGTGTCATCATCAACGGACGCCCGGTGAACGGCGGCGGAGCGCCCACCGTCGTTGCGCCCAAGGAGTGGGACCCGAGCGATCGCATCACGCCAGACGCCGCTCGCTCGCTGATCGGCCAGTGCGCGCTCACACCCGACACCGGCGGCGCGCCGCGTTCGGTGACTGTGATCGTGATGAGGAACGACTATTCGCGGAGCGCGCTGGTCTACTTCGGCGCGCTGTCTGCAGCGATGCTCGTGATGATGCGCCGGCGCGTGCGCGTCTCGCTCGACATGACGCTCGGCGTCGTGGAGGTCGTGGAACGCGGCCTTTTCCTGGTCAAACGTCGCTCGTCTCTCGCCGCCAGCGACGTGGAGCGCGTCGTCGTCGTCGCTGGTCCGTGTGGCCCGCTGAACGGAAAGCGCGTGGAGCTGGGCCTTCGAAGCGGCGGCTCGCTTCCGCTCGTGGACAATTTCGTGCTGTCGATCTCCGGCGTGCACGCGCGTACGGCCTTCGCGCTCACGGAGCTCCTCGGTCGCGCCCAGATCACCACCAACACGCTGTCGCCGCGTCCCACACGAAGCAGGCTCGCGGTCGCGTTCGCCGTGCTGGTCGGCGCTGTCAGCCTTCTTGCGCCCATCGCTGGGTACCTGCTGCTCCATCGCGCGCCAGCAGTGCGCCCGATCCCCGCCGACGCAAAGCTCTCCCGTCTTGGTAGCTCTCGCGACGGCTCCACGATCATCACTGGCGTGCTCGGAGGCCGGCGACTCGCCATCGTCTCCGACGACGAGCAGAGCTCCGTGCGTGCTCTCGATCTGCCGGCTGCGAGCGCGCCGCTCGGCGACACACCAGACGTCCTGTCCGCGAAGCTCGCGAGCGCGCCGGGGGCGATGGTCATGGATGCGCGCGGGCGTATCTTCGTCACGCTCCCGACCGAGGCCGCGGTCGTCGTGCTCGAGGTGGCGAGGGGGGCGGGGAACGGGGCGCCGGTCTCGCTGCAGGAGACCGGGCGCATCTCCACGGAGTCGGAGCCCGTCGCGCTGTCGCTCACGAAGGACGACGCGACGCTCGTCGTGGTGTCGAACTGGGGGCACACGCTCGAGGTATTCAAGACGTCGACGCTCGATCGCGAGTTCTCCGTCTCGCTTCCGCGCGCGCCGCGAACGCTCACGCTCTCTGCGGACGACGGGGTGGCCGCAGTCGCGCACGAGGTCGGCGGCGTGATGAGCATGGTCGACCTGCACTCGCGCCAGGTGACGCCTCGCGGGCTCCACGTCAACGCGACGCTGCCGACACAGTCGCGGCGCACGCGCACCGCCGTGGACTCGCGCGGCCGCTCGCGGACCGAGTTCGTCATGGAGCGCGATAGGGAGTGGTCCCCCATCCTGCAGAACCAGCTGGCGCGCGTCGGCGACACCTTCTACGTCTCCGGCGTGGTCGCGACGACCGGCGATCCGAACGACACCCGCGTGCAGTACTACGGCTCCGGCAACGTGGAAGAGCACTTCGAGGTTGCGGTCCTGCGCAGCGGCGACGATCGCGGCGAGACGCTCGGACGAAGCATCCTCACCTCGCAGACAAGCCCCGCGGCGGGTCTCGGTCCTCGCGACTGCCGGCTGCCGCGCGCGGCTGTCGTCGACGAAGCGAACGAGTGGCTCTATGTCGCCTGTGAAGGGCCAGGCCGGGTCTACAAGATCGACCTCGGCGGAAAGGAGCGCTGCCATGTGGACGGTGCATGGGGGCTTCCCTTCGCGGTCGCGGACGCCCCCACCGGCCTTGCGCTCGTCGACGACGAACACACGCTGCTCGTCTGGTCTCCGGCAACGCAGACGCTGACCGTGCTTCCATTCGATGGCGGTGTCCAGACCGCGTCGCACTGGGCCGCGTCGGCAGCTGGCCTGGCCCGCAACCCGTGGCGGCAGTGGATCCACGAGCTCCCGCATCCCGCGCGTGACGACCAGGCCGAGCTCATCGCGCATGGACGAGAGCTCTTTCACACGACGAACGATCCCCGCATCTCCTCGAGCGGCGTGGCCTGCGCGAATTGCCACATCGGCGGTCGTGACGACGCGCTCACATGGCCCACGCCGCGCGGACCGCGACAGACCCCCATGCTCGCTGGGCGCATCGCGGAGACCGCGCCGTATGGCTGGACGGGCGAGCATCCGACGCTGCCGCTCTACCTCGGGCAGACATTCACGCGTCTTGGTGGACAAGGCCTGCACGGAAACGATCTCGACGCGATCGCAGCCTACGTGCAGTCGATCCCCGCGCCACGGTTCCAGGGCAAGAACAGCGATGCCATCGCGCGCGGTCGTGCGCTCTTCACGTCGACGGAGACCCGCTGCGCCGGCTGCCACTCTGGCGGCACGCTCACCGATCACGAGCGGCACGACGTGGCCAGCAACGCACCGAACGACAAACAAAATGACTTCGATACGCCCTCGCTGCTCTTCGTCGGCAACTCCGGCCCGTACTTCCACGACGGCCGCTATGCGACGCTGCTCGACGTGCTGGAGAAGAACGATGACAAGATGGGCCACACGCGCCAGCTCACGGCTGAGCAGCGCCACGATCTGGTGAGCTACCTCTCGTCGCTCGGTGAGACCAGAGACGACGCGTCGCCACGGCCACGCACCACCGCGCGTGTCGGAGGCCGCTGAGACCCATTCGCCAATTCACCAAGAAACTTCAGATCGAACGTTCGGGTGGTGCGTCCGAGGCGGCATGCGCCTCGCCATCGTCCCCCTCCTCGCCCTCACGGTGGTCGCGTTTGCGGCTCCTACATTTGCCGACACTCCGGAGTCTTCGTCGGCGCGGTGGCGGCGTCCCCCGCCGCATGTAGAGCCCGTCCCTGCGTTCCAGGTGGAGCTGCTGGACCACGAGCAGCGAGCATTGCCGGCCTTCTCTCATGGTGGCCAGCGCTTCGTGCTCGGCGCCATGGGACAGCGCTATCGCATCCACGTCACGAACCCGACGGCGGCGCGCATGGAGGTCGTGGTGTCGGTCGACGGGCTCGACGCGATCGATGGCGAGGACGCAAGCCTGGGCAAGCGTGGCTATGTGGTTCCCGCGTTCGGCGACGTGACCATCGATGGGTGGCGCACGTCGATGGATTCGGTCGCTGCGTTCCGCTTTGCGTCGGTCCGTGAGTCGTTCGCGGGCCGCACCGGTCGCGACCGGAACGTCGGCGTCATCGGCATCGCGTTCTTCCAGGAGCGCGTGCAGGAGTGGTCGCGTCGCGCGGCGCCTCCGTCGGCGGCCGGTGGTGATGCGCGTCCCGCTCCGCAGAAGTCTGCGCAGAACCGCGGGTCCTCGCGCGACGAGAGCGAGCGCAGGGGTCTGGGCACGCAGTTCGGCGAGCAGCGCGAGTCACATGTCAACAGCACGTCGTTCCAGCGCGCTTCGGCGAGCCCGGCGTCGATGGTGCAGCTCCGCTACGACGACCGCGAGGGCCTTCAGGCCATTGGTGTGATGCCCCGACCGGAGCGCGTCGCGCGCGATGAGCGCGAGCTCCGTGAGACCGCGGATCCGTTCCCCGGCCGCCGCTTTGCGCAGCCGCCGCCTGGCTGGTGATCTCCCGTCGTCGCGCAGCTCAGCGACGCTTCGACGACGGCGCACGTCCGGTCCAGCGCTTGTAGGCGCGGCTGAAGGCGCTAGTCTCGGAGAAGCCGAGCACGAACGCAACCTCCTTGATCGTCATCCCGGATGACATCAGCTCTCCCGCGCGCTCGCGCTGTG
>JANXLV010000307.1 GCA_025355005.1 Myxococcales bacterium
CTTGAACGTGAGACCAAGAATGCCGTCGCCGAGATCCCATGCCTCCGCGCCGTCGTTCTTCAGGACCGGCGCGCTCGACTTCTTGAGAATGTCGAACGTCGCGTAGCGCGCGTCCTTCGGGCGGACCTGGTACTCGGCCTTCGCCAGGTTCCAGACCCGCTCGCCGTCGTAGAAGGACTTCGCGCCCTTCTCGCGCATGGTCTTGATGGCGGCGGGGACGTTGATGCCGTCCTTCTCCATGCGCTCGAGCGTGGTCAGAAAGCCGAGCGCGTCCCAGGTCTCGAACGGTCCGAGCTCCCAGTTGTAACCCCACTTCATCGCCTCATCGACGGCGAACACGTCATTCGCGATCTCGCCACCGGCGATCCTGCGCGCGGAGTACGCGAGCGACTTCGAGAGCACCTTCCACGCGAACTCACCCACCTTGGTGGTGTCGGCGACGAGCTTGCGAACGCGCTCCTTCGGGTCCTCCACCTTGGCGAGGCCCTTGGTGGTGTTCTTGATCGCCTCGTCGCCGCCCTTGGGGCGGTAGTCGTTCTTCACCGGATCGTAGGTGAACATGTCCTTCTTCGACTCGCCGCGCTTGTAGAAGCCGGCCTTGGTCTTGTCACCGAGCAGCTTCTTTTCAGCCATTCCGCGGATGAACTGCGGGACCTTGAAGGACTCGCGCTCCTCGTCGTCCGGGAGCGCCGCGTAGCAGTTGTCCGCCACGTGGATGAACGTGTCGAGGCCGACGATGTCTGCGGTGCGGAAGCTCGCGCTCTTGGGGTGGGCCATGGGCGTGCCCGTGATGTTGTCGACGTCCTCCGGCGACATGCCGTCCGCGATCATCTGATGGATGGTGCTCATCATCGCGTGGATGCCGATGCGGTTGCCCACGAAGTTCGGCGTGTCCTTGCCGTAGACGATGCCCTTGCCGAGCACGTCCTCACCGAACTTCGCCACCTGCGCGAGGGTGGCCTTGTCCGTGTCCGGGCCGGCCACGAGCTCGAGGAGCTTCATGTAGCGAACGGGGTTGAAGAAGTGCATGACCAGGAAGTTCTTCTTGAACTGCGCGCCGCGGCCCTTGAGCATGTCCTCGATCCGCAGACCGGACGTGTTCGACGCGACGATCGCGTGCGCGGGGACCAGCTTCTCGAGCTTCTCGAAGAGGGCGACCTTGACGTCGATACGCTCGAGCACCGCCTCGATGACCAGGTCACACTCGGCGGCCTTGCCGAGATCGTCCTCGGTGTTGCCCACCGTCACCAGGTTCGCGTTCGACTTGTGGAAGAACGCTGCCGGGCGCGCCTTCACGGCCTTCTCCAGGCCGCCAGCGGCGAAGCGGTTTCGCGCCGCACGGTCCTTCTTTTCGACGTCCGTCAGATTGGGCGGAACGATGTCCAGCAGGTACACCTTGAGCCCTGCGTTCGCGAAGTGGGCAGCGATCCCCTGCCCCATCACGCCCGCACCAATCACACACGTCGTTCGGATCTGCATGGCAGCAGATCTAGTGCCTTTTCGGGCCCGCGGGAACAGGGAGCGGTCACATTTCAGGCCAGATTTCAGGTCAGATTTCAGGTCACAGTTCAGGTGACCCGGACCTGGCGAATCGCTTCCACGATCTCGGCGCCGCGCGATGCGACGCGCGCTTCGATCTCGAGGAACTCGGGCCTCACCCGCAGCGGGTCGAGGAGCTTGCAGCCGCGGGTCCAGAGCACGTCGTACAGCCCCGCCCCGTCCGCGTCTCGCAGAGCGCTCATCGCGAGCTCCTCTTGCGCGCAGGTCATCGCGAGCGAGCACGTCATCTTGCGGAAGAAGATGGTGCGCGCGATGCTCACGGCGCCCACGCGCGAAAGACGGTCGAGGGCATCCGTGGTCTCTGGGCTCATCTCGCCCGCCACGAGCACCTCGAGGAGATACCGCGCGCGATCGAACGCAGGTCCCTGCATGTGGACCAGGGCAGCGGCGGCCTCCTTCCGGGCGCAGCGGTAGATCCACACCTGCGCCACTGTGAACCATCGCTCGAAGGAGGTCGCCTGATCCTGCGCGGACTGGGCGAGCATCTCGTCGACGATCGCGTGTTGCCCGGCCAGCTCCCGCACCGCGCATTGCTCGCCGAGCACGAAGGGCAGGTTGGGCTCGAGCAGCTCGGCGCGCTTCATCAGCCGCAGCCCGGGCTCGACGTCGCCGGCCCGTGCGCGGATGCGGCCCAGATTGTAGAGCGATTCGGCGTGACGCGGATTCGCTGCCAGCGCCAGACCGTACTCGCGCACGGCCGTGAGCATGTTGCCGTGCGCCACCTCGAGCTCCGCGATCGCGAAATGTGGCAGCGACGCGTGGGGCGCGAGCGCGAGCGCCTTCTCCGCGGCTTCGCGCGCGAGTCGTCCCGCCTCGTCCGCCGCCACCGGGTCGATGTCGAAGCTGAACGGGGTGAGCTCCGCGCGCGCGAGCGAAGCAAGCAATGCGGGCTCGTTCGGCGCGCGCGCGAGCGCCTCGTTGAGCAGCGAAATGGCCTGCATCGATTGCCGCTGCCTGTAGGCGTGCTGCGCGCGCAGGTAGAGGTCCAGCACGACGGGGTCTTCAGGCAGATCGCGGTTCATGGTCTCGCGCTTGACCGACAGGCCGGCGACGATCGCATCGGCCATCTCGTCGGACAGGCGAAGCACGTCGGACACCGGTCCTTCGAGGCGCTTTGCCCAGATCTGGAAGCCATCGCCCACGCCGACGAGACGCGCGGTGATCCGCAGACGCTCGCCGTCACGGGTCAACATGCCCGACGCGACGACGTCTGCTCCGAGCTTCTTGCCGACGACGCGTGAATCGTCTCCCTCACGCAGCGCAGCCAACGCCGCTGCCATGGACGGCACGCGGAGCGCTTCGTTCATGCAGAGCGTGTCCGTGAGTGACTCGCAGAACGCCGTCACCAGGTAATCGTCCTCCGACTTGCCTCCATTCTTGAACGGGAGCACGCAGATGATCTTCGTACCGGATGCGCGCGGCGTGGATGGCGATGCTGGCAACGGGAACGCGCCCTCTGCAGCTCCCTGCGACCCGAGACGAAGCGACTGCACCGCGGTGTCGAGCGCCTTTGGGTCGAGCGCCACCTGCGTTGCGCCAAGACCGAGCACAGCCTCCGCGGTCGCGCCTGCGGCCAGCGCCGCGACCTCCGCGCCCAGGGCTTCGGCGCTCTCGTGCCGGTTCGCGGGATCGCGCGCCATCGCCTTCTGGACGAGCTCCGCGACGTTGGCAGGAATCGCGGGGCGGCTTGCCCTGGGATCAGGAGGGGGCGCGACCAGCCGTGCCGCGGCGATCGCGAAGACCGTGTCCCCGCTCCAGGGGCAACGACCCGTGAGCATCTCGAAGAGGATCTCGCCCACGGCGTAGACGTCGGCGCGATGGTCCGCGTCCTTTCCTTCCACCTGCTCCGGTGACATGTACGCGGGCGTGCCCAGCGGCCGGCCTGCAGTCAGCTTCGCGTCACCCGACGAGAACGCGCGCGCAATGCCGAAATCCATGATCTTCACATGGCCGTCCTCCGCCACGATCACGTTGTCCGGCTTCAGGTCGCGGTGGACGACCCCCGCCTCGTGAGCAGCGGCGAGCCCGCTCGCGAGCTCCCCCGCGATCGCGAGCGCACGTACGAGCGGCAGCGACCCCGCGCGCGACAGCACCACTGACAGCGGCTCCCCGGCAAGGTACTCCATCGTCAGGAACCGCAGGCCCTGGTGCTCGCCGATGTCGTAGGTTCGCGCGACGTTCTTGTGGGTGACCTTTCGCGCGAGCTTCACCTCGCGACGGAAGCGCTCCATGGAAGCCGGATCGCTCCCAAGGTCCTGCGAGAGGGTCTTCAGCGCGACCATCTCGTCGAGCTCCACGTCGCGTGCAAGATACACGCTTCCCATTCCGCCCGCCCCAAGGAGGCGCAGTATCTCGTAGCGCCCCGCGACGCGAGCGCCATCCGTGATCGACGGCGGGCCGAGGGATTCGCTCATCGCCTGAGCTCTCGCTCGTACGGGTTGGCCTGTCGGTGGGCGCGCTGGTCTTTTCCGAGCGCGGCGATCGCCGTGACGCAACGCTCGGCTGCCTTCTTGGCGGTCGTTGTCTTGTGCTTCTTCGGCAAGAGGTCGGTGAAGTCGATCGGATCGCCGAAGTAGACGTCGATTGGCGTCTTGTCACCGGGCACCCAGTTCTTGACGAACTCGTGCGGCAGGCTGTTGCCCATGCCCGTGACGAACACCGGGATCGTCGGGATCTCGTTCGCCTCGAGCGCCACCTTCCCTGCGCCGGGTTGCGCGGGCAAGAACGTGTACGCGTTGCCGCTCTTGTTGCGCTTGCCTTCCGGGTGGATGCCCAGGATGGTGCCTGGCGTGCGCAGCTCGGCCACGCAGCGCTCGATCGCCCACATGTTGAACGCGCGCTTGCTGCCGTCGCGCATGATGGGCGGGAACATCCGCATGGCGCTCATGGAGAGGTTCACCGCGGGGCCGAGCGGATGGTCGTAGAAGAAGGTGGAGCGCGTCGGGAAGAAGATGTTCTTCGAGAGCTTCGTGCGCTTGTAGAGGATGTACGTGATCGTGAAGAAGTCGAAGAAGCTGGTGTGGTTCGCCACCAGCAGCAGGCTCTGCTTCCGATCGTAGCTGGCGAGCTTCTCGAGTCCGACGATGTGAAACCGATTCGAGCCGCACGAGCCGATCAGCGCCCCCATCACGAGGTCCAGGTACGCCTCGCCGAGCGGCGACTTCGACGCGAAGTCTCCAGCCTCGAAGCAGAGGCGCTCGACGCGGGACAGAAGTGAGAGCTGCTCCTCCGTGGGCCGGAACCCGTGCCCAGCCACCTTTTTTGCCCCAGAGGCGGGAGCCTCGTTTTGGGTGCCTCGGGACGAGTCCGCGGAATCCGGCATGGTCACTTCGGGGCGGGGAGGAGCGCTCCGGGGTTCATGATCCCGGCGGGATCCAGCTCGCGCTTCACCGCAGCGAAAGCGGCGCCGATGAGGGGCGCGCGCTCCTTCTCCCAGTGCGGGCGATGCATGCGGCCGACGGCATGGTGGTGCGTGATGGTGCCTCCGCCTTCGATGACGGCGGAGCTCGCGGCCTCCTTCACCGCGCGCCACGCCTCCAGCTTGCCCAGCCTGCCTGCGCCGGAGCCGGAGCCGGAGCCGGAGCCGGAGCCTGAAGCAGCGCTGCCGACGAAGGTGTAGTACGGCGCGGGTCCGTCCGGATAGACGTGAGAGAAGCGCGATGTGAGGAGACCGCCGCTCGCGTGCTTCTTCAGCGCCGCGTTCACCTTCTCGGACACGTTGGCGTGGAAGGCGTCGAACTTGTCCCACGTGATCGCCGTCTCGAACGTGTCGATCATGACGCCCATGCTGACGAGCGCGCTCTGCAGGTACGGCGCCGCGAAGAACGCCTTGCGCCAGGCGCCGTGCTCGTTGTCCTCGAGCGTGTCGGTCCGGTCCGCGGAGTTCGACGAGAACGACGTGGTGTACGTGGGCTCCTCCGCGCAGTCGCCGCCGAGGTCGGTCGCGAGCGAGAGCGCACGCTCCATCCACGGCTCCACCGGATGGTCCGCGGACTCGAAGCCAAGAAGCAGCACGCTGGCGCCGGCGTTCGTGGGGGCGACCTCGTGCATCATCGCCTCGCCGGGATCGAGGAGCCGGCAGTTCGCCGGGAACAGCCCCGACTGCGCGATCTTGCGCGCGGCGAGCACGCCGTCCGAGAAGCGTGCAAAGTGCACGGATACCGATGCGCGCCAGCGCGGCCGCGCCTGCAGGCGCATCCATGCCTCCGTGATGACACCGAACGAGCCCTCCGAGCCCAGGATGAGGCGCTCGGGGGAAGGGCCAGCGCCGCTCGCGGGCAACCGACGCGTCTCGATCACGCCCTTCGGCGTCACCATGCGGATCGACTCGACGAAGTCGTCGATGTGGGTGGGCCCCGTGGCGAAATGTCCGCCGGCGCGGGTCGCGATCCAGCCGCCGAGGGTGGAGTGCTCGTAGCTCTGGGGGAAATGGCGCAGGGTGAGCCCCGTCTTCTGGAGCTGCTCCTCGATCTGCGGGCCGTTGGCGCCGGCCTGGATGCGCGCGGCGCGCGAGGTCTGGTCCACGTCGAGCACCTTGTCGAAGCGCCTCATGTCGAGCGACGCGACCGCTGTGAAGCCGGTGCCCACGTCGCCCTCGACGCCGCCGACCACGCTGGTGCCACCGCCGAACGGAATGAGCGCGATCTTCTCGCGGCTGCACGCGGCGAGCGCGGCGATGATGTGCTCCTCGCTCTCCGGGAAGAGGACCAGGTCCGGCGCGTTGCCGAAGTCTCCCGCGAAGCCACGGACCAGGTCCGCGTAGCTTTTGCCGAACGTGTGCTCCGCGCGAACGCGCGCGTCGGTGCTGCCGAAGCCGGCGATCTCCGTGGGCGCATCACGACGCGGCGGCCGCACGCGCGTCGCGTCGAAGGACGGGAGCGGCTGCTTCGCCACCTCCACGCCGAGCACGGCGGAGAGGCGGGTGCGGAGCTTCTCACGCACGTCATCCGTGACGAAGCGATCCTCGTACCCCCATGCCCAGAAACTCTTGGCGCGGCTCATGGCTAGGTCAGGTTACCGCGAAAACGGCCAGGAAAAGCTAGTAATCGCCGCTGGAGCCGCCGCCGCCAAAGTCCCCACCACCGCCGCCGCCACCGCCCCAATCGCTGCCACCCCCACCACCGCTGTCGCCGCCGCCACCGCCGCCGCTGTCGCCGCCGCCACCCCAGCCGCCACCACCGCCGCCGTAGTAGCCACCGCCACCGCCGCCGCCGCCGCGACCCGTCACGCGCCGGATCACCCAGTGGATGAAGAGGAACGCAAAGATCAAAATCACCACGAGGATGAACCCGAGGCCAGAGCCGCTCTTCGGATGCTGCGGCTGCGTCGCGACGCGTCGACCTGGCGTCGCGCCAGTGGGACCTCCCAGCTTCATCTCGGTCTGGATGCCGTCGATGCCTGCCTCGATCGCGCCGCCGACATCGCCTGCCTTCATGGCGGGCGCGATGCGCTCGCGGATGATCTCGTTCGACTGGAGGTCCGTGAGGTCGCCGCCCGCGCCCTTCCCCGTCTCGATGCGAATCTTGCGCTCTTGCGTGGCGATGATGAGCAGCACGCCGCGATCGGTGCCCTTTTTCCCGAGGTTCCACGCGCGCGCCGTGTCGTAGGCGACGTCCTCGATCGGGAGGCCCTCGAGCGAACGCGGAAGGAAGACCGTGATCTCCACGCCGCTCGCCTCACGGATGCCGCGGAGCCGCAATGCGATCGCATCCTTCTCCGCCGCAGACAGCTTGCCCGCGGCGTCATTGACGGGTCCGGCGAGCGCAGGAGGCGTGTATGCGAGCGCGCTGCGCGGCAGGGACACCAGCGTGACGAACGCCACCGCGAGCACCGTTGCAAGCACGAGGAGTGGGTGGAGCGCTCGCTTCATGGTGTCGCCGTCACCATCGCTCCTTCAGAAGGATACCTTGGGTGCCGCCTGCGCCTCGCTCGACGCGGAGAAGTAGACGCGCTCCTTGAACGGCTTGCCCGTCACCCTGTTGACCGCCTGCCCGCTGATCTTTCGCAGCTCCGTGTTGTAGACGCGCACGGCGTCGTTGTACTGCTCGCGCGAGCGGAGGATGCGGTTCTCCGTCCCCTCGAGCTCCACGGTGAGATCGCGATAGCCCTTCGTGCTCGCGAGCTCCGGGTACTTCTCGTTCGACACCATGAGGCGCGACAGCGTCCCCTTGAGGTTGTCCTGCGCCTTCTGGAACGCCGCCATCTTCGCCGGGTCCGTGAAGTCCTCACCGGTCACCTTGATGCTGGTCGCGTCCGCGCGCGCTTGCGTCACCGCCGTGAGGGTCGACTCCTCGAACTTGCTGGACGCCTTCACCGTGGAGACGATGTTGGGGATGAGATCGTAGCGGCGCTGGAGCTGGGCCTCGTAGTCGGCCCACTTCTGCTCGCAGATCCCGTCCTTCTCGACCAGCTGGTCGTAGTTCTGGCATCCCGGCACGAAGAGCGCGCTGATGACGGCCAGGGCGGCCATGAGCAGGGCGAGCGAGTGAGACGGGAAAAACCGGGGGATCCAGGCGTTGGTCAAGGTCATGTGAGGGAGACCGTAAGAACGCGGCCCGCCACTGGCAAGCAAAACCCAGGTGCGGCCTGCCGGCTGGAGGGGCGCGGATGTAGGAGGAATCGGTGAACTTTCGACCAGTTCGACGTGCACGAGGCTCGACTTCGTGGAATAACGCGCGTCCATGGGGACTGGAAAATTCTCGTCGTACGCGCTGACGGGCGCGTTGGTGGTTGGGCTCGTGGCGGCTGGGACGGTCGCCGGTTGCGGTGCCAGCAAGGATCGTGGCTTCGATGATCTCGGCGCCGAGGACGGCGGCGGAGGCGGAGGCAACGAAGGCGGCATGCTGTTCGGTGGCGGCGAAGGCGGCCTCGACAAACCGGTCTCGTCCCTCACGGTCGACCCGCCGACCGCGTCGCTCCTCTCCGACAACGGCGCGCAGCCCACGCAGCAGTTCAAGGCCATCGCGCACTTCACGGACGGCACGAGCGCGGACGTCGGCGCTGGCGTCACGTGGACCGCGACCGCACCGCAGGTCGGAGCGATCGCAGGCGGTCTCTTCAAGGCGAGCGGCAGCGTCGGCGGCGCGGTCGTCATCACCGCGAGCTTCAAGAACCAGAAGGCCACCGGCGACCTGCAGGTCAAGCTGCACATCACCGACAACCCGAGCAACGTCTCCCCCGCGATCATCGCGGCGCTCCAGGGCGCATCGACGAAGGATGCCACCGTCCAGTGGGCGTACCCGTACGACGGCACCGTCTTCCCGCGCGGCCTCGGCGCGCCGCTCCTCCAGTGGAACAACGGCATCGCGGCGGACACCTACTACGTGCACGTGAAGAGCGCGGGCTTCGAGCTCGAGTCGTTCACCACCGTGCCGCCGCCGTCGCGCTACGCGTTCACGGGAGCGAACTGGCAGAAGTTCGTCGACTCCTCCTCCGGCGCAGCCACCCTCGAGGTCTCGCGCTACTCCGGCACGACCGCGACGAAGGTCACGACCCTCAACTGGACCATCGCGCCCGCCTCCATGCGCGGCACCATCTACTACTGGGCCAACGCCCAGGGCCGCGTGATGCGCATCAAGCCAGGCGCCACTGCGCCGGACGACTTCAGCGCAGGCGTGCTGCCCGCCGCTGGCTGCACCATGACGTGCCACACGGTGTCCGCGGATGGCTCCACCCTCATCAGCGGCGGCGATGGATTCGGCGGCTCGTACGACCTCCTGAACAACGCGCAGATCTACCCGAAGGGCGCCGCGGCAGGGCCAGGGCGCAAGTGGTCGAACGCCGCGCTCTCGCCGAACGGCAAGTTCATCGTCGAGAACGGCAACACGGCGGTCCCCGGTCCCCCCGGCGCCGAAGACGGCATGTACAACACCGGCGACGGCACCAAGGTCGCGAACAGCGGACTCGATGGCCTGCACCTGGGCTCGCCGAGCTTCTCGGCAGACGGAACCAAGCTCGCATATGTCGCGCTCTCGGGCGCCGCCACGGGCTCCCTCAACGTCTTCGATTTCGATCTGAAGAACGCGAAGGCCAGCGGGAGCACGCAGCTGATCGCGCAGGGCGCGGGCCAGGCCATCCAGTGGCCGAGCGTCTCTCCCGACGCGAAGTGGATCGTCTATCACCGCGGCGCGCTGGACACGCGCAACGGTCAGGGTGATCTCTTCCTCGCGAACACCGCCACGCCGAACCAGGAGACGCGCCTCGGCAAGGTCGACGGCGACGGCTATCCGTTCGCCGCGGGCGCACGCGATCTCGCGTATAACTTCGAGCCCACGTTCGCCCCCGTTCCGTCCGGCGGATACTTCTGGGTCGTGTTCACGAGCCGCCGCACCTACGGAAACACGTCGGTCGGCGCCATCCTCTCCACGAAGCAGCTCTGGGTCGCCGCGATCGATCTGAACCCCACCCCCGGCGTGGACCCGAGCCACGCGGCGTTCCTGCTTCCAGGTCAGGACGTCACGCAGATCAACATGCGTGGCTTCTGGGCGCTCGATCCCTGCAAGGGGGACGGCCAGGGCTGCGGCTCCGGCACCGAGTGCTGCGGCGGCTTCTGCGACGGCTCCGGCCCCGACGGCGGCCTGGTCTGCGCGTCGAAGGGCGCATGTGGACAGGACGGCGATCATTGCAACGTCGCCGCCGACTGCTGCAACGCATCGACAGGCACCACGTGCATCAACCACACGTGCGCGCAGCCGGGCCCCAAGTAGCGCTCGCGAAGGCTCAGGCGTCGAAGATCGACAGCGCGGTCGTGCCGAGGACCTGCGGCAACACTGCGCTGGGAATGCTCTTCGCGATGCGGATGATCTCGCGGTCCCACGCATACGGCAGGTTGGGAAAATCAGTGCCGTAGTAGATCCGATCCGGACGCGCCGCGAGCAGCCGCACGAACGACGGGAGCTCCGGGAAGTAGTCCGCGAGCATCATCGTCGTGTCCAGATAGAGGTTCTCGTGGCGCTCGAGCAGCCGCTCGTAGCCGTCGAACTCGTCCGCGCCCAGGTGCGGGACCACCATCCGGAGCTTCGGAAAAGCGAGCAGCACGCGCTCTGTACGGTCCACGCTACAGAGCTCGCGCGGGTTGCACTTGAGCGCGTCGCTCGCAGGTTCGCGGCCGGCGTGGATCACGAGCGGCTTGTTCCTTCGCTCGCACAGCTCGTAGATCGGGAAGAGCGCCTTCTCATCGTCGGGTGAGAAGCATTGGACGTGGCAGTGAAGCTTCACGCCCGAAAGCCCGAGGGCGAATCCTTCTTCGAGGATCTCGACCGCTCCGGGCTCACCCGGCAGGACGGTCGCGACCCCCGTGAGCCGCGGCTCAGCGCGGACGAGCTCCGCCATGTACGCGTTCATCATGCGCGCGAGCCCTGGCGCGTGCGCGTAGTGCAAGCCCACGACGCGCGCGACCCCACGCGAGAAGAGGAAGCGCAGCACCTCTGGCGCGTCGAGCTTGTAGCGAACCGGCCATCCGTATGCGTCGAACCAGCGCCAGATCGCGCGGAACATCCGATCCGGAAACAGGTGCACGTGGCCGTCCACCACCATGGGCAGCGCCTCCGGAAGACGCGCGCCCTCTGGGTCTGCGACGGCAGGGAGCGGCATCTGCATGCGCGGAAAGCATGGCGCGGTGGACGGCGAGGTGGGTGCTTCTTCTGCCATGGAAAGGGCGCGCTGATGCTAGCCTTTCGAACCGTGGAAGACACGCGGGCACTCGTTCACCGCATCCGGAATGACCTGCAGCTCGTGTCGAGCATCATCCACGCAGAGCTGTCCGTCGCGATCTCGGAGGAGGCGCGCGCCGTGCTCTCCGCGATGGATCGCCGCATGCTGGCGATCAACCTGAGCTACACGGGCGAGGAGACGACGCACGTGCAGCTGCCTCGCTACCTGAGCGATCTCTGCCAGGCGCTCGGACAGCGGCTAGGCGCTTGCCCGGACCGCACCGTGACGAACCTCGCGGCGCGGCGCATCGGGATGATCGCCGCGGAGGCGCTCGGCGCTGCGAACTGCCCGACGGAGCTCGCGCTCCTTTCCAGTGGCGCCGCGCTCAGCATCAGCATCACGCGAGAGGGGCACACGGGCGAGTGGATGACCGGCCTTTGCCGCGAGCTTGCCCTCGATCTGATCCAGCAGCTGGACGGGCGACTCCTGTCCGACACCACGAGGCTGTTCTCGTTCGAGTTCGAGGCGTAGCGCATGCAGAAGCGCCATTTCGGTCCGCTCCACGATCTCGTTCCCGTCATCGGGATCGGCACGTGGAACATGGAACAGGCACCGCGTGAGCGCGCGGTCGCCTCGATCCACAAGGCGATCGACCTCGGGATGACTCACGTCGACACCGCGGAGCTCTACGGTCGCGGCGTGGTCGAAGAGATCGTCGGTGAGGCGATCGTCGGACATCGCGGTCAGGTGTTCCTCACGTCGAAGCTCCTCCCGAGTCACGGTACGTATGCGGGGACCATCCTGGCGTGCGAGCGCTCACTTGGTCGGCTACGCACCGACCACCTGGACCTCTACCTTCTCCACTGGCCGGAGAGCATGCCGCTCGAGGACACGTTTAGGGCGATGGAGACGCTGCAGAAGGAGGGAAAGATCCGCGCTTGGGGGGTTTCGAACTTCGACGTCGTCGATCTCGAGCGCGCGATCGAGATGGTCGGGCCCGGCAAGATCGTCTGCAACCAGGTCCTCTACAACCTGCTCGAGCGCGACATCGAGCACGTGCTGCTCCCCTTCTGCGAGCGCAACCAGATCGCGGTCGTGGGCTACAGCCCGTTCGGCACGGGCGACTTCGGACAGGCAGGCTCGTGGCGTCTCGACGTGCTGGCGAAGATCGGAAAGGCCCACGGCGCCTCGGCGCGCGCAGTGGCGCTGCGTTTCCTCGTCCGCCGCCCATCCCTCTTCACCATCCCCAAGTCCCTCGACGACGCCCACCTGGCGGAGAACGCGGAGGCCGGCGACCTCGTCCTCTCCGACGCAGAGCTCCACGAGATCATGCGCACCTTCCCCGCAGGTGAGCCAAAATCCAAGATGCCCTTCACCTGAACGTTCGAAGTTCGCTACGCAGCTGGTCCAGGTACGAGCGGAGGTAGGCGGTGCGCGTGCGGGCTTCGATCCTCGCTGGGGCGGTGTGCATCCGGGATTCGAGGAGGAGCAGCTTCTTCTCGAAGTGATCTAGCGCGAACGCTTTGTCGTCCAGTGGGCGCGTCTTGGCGAAGGGCTCTTGCTCTTCGTAGAAGGCGCTCTTCATGTCTGCGGCGGTGGCGAAGCAGCGGGCGATGCCGATGGCGCCGATCGCGTCGAGGCGGTCGGCGTCCTGGAGGACCGCGGACTCGAGCGACGACGGCGCCTGGCCCTTCGAGAACGCGTGATCGCGGATCGCGTCGGCTACGCGGCGTGCGAACGTCGGCTCGGCTCCGCGTTCGATGAGCAGCGCGAGGGCGGCCTCCGCGCAAACGTCGCCTGCCGTGGCCGAGCGTAGATCGTTCTTCTTGAACGTCACGAGCTCGTGAAGGAGCGCGGCGGTGCGCACGACGTCGACGTCTGCGTGCACCTCCTTCGCGATGTGGACTCCGTGGGATGCAACACGTGCAACATGCAAGTAATCGTGAGATGGCTCGCGTCCCTGCATCACGTCGCGCACGTGGGCGACCAGCGGCAAATCCGTCTCTGCCCACGGGCCCGGGTGCGTGGCGCTCACGGCGCGCCTTTGGATGGCGCGAACGCGGCCAGCCGCGAGACGAGCGTGTCCGGCTCTGCCTCCACGACGTACAGGCTCTCGTGCTCGCGCGCGATGAAGCCCTCTTCCGCCACGTGCCGCGCGAACGTCACGAACGGCGCGAAGTAGCCGGCCACGTCGAGCATGCCGATCGGCTTGTCGTGCAGGCCGATCTGCGCCCACGTGAGCACCTCGAAGAGCTCGTCCATCGTGCCGAAGCCGCCGGGCAGCGCGATGAACGCATCCGCCATGTCTGCCATCATCTTCTTGCGCTCGTGCATGCTGTCGGTGATGCGGAAGTCCAGAACGCCTGGGTGCGCGACCTCCTTGTCCACGAGCCATCGCGGCATGATGCCGACGAGCTCGCCGCCCGCGGAGATCACTGCGTCCGACAGCGCCCCCATGAGGCCCGTCTTGCCGCCACCGTAGATGACCCCGATGCCGCGGGACGCAAGCTCGGCGCCGAGGAGCGCGGCCGCCTCTGCGTACGCGGGGTTGTTCCCGTTTCGCGACCCCGCGTACACCGTGACACGTCGCAACACGCGCCGCTCCGGGGCGGGATAACCCTCCATGCCTTCAAGTCCTTCGCGCGTGGGAAGCGTGGAAGCCACAACGCCACAGTAGCCCTCCCCCGGGAGTGGATGCGCGAAAACCCCCTGGGCTGGTCGCGTAGGCGTATGCTTGCTGGCTATGTCCGGCGACGCGCTGGGGCTCGTGGGTCACGTGGTGGATCAGCTTCGATTCGACGAGCTCGTCGACGAGGGCGGGTTCGGCTACGTCTATCGCGGGGTCCACCTTGGCATGGACGAACCCGTCGCCATCAAGTGCCTGAAGGTGAAGGCGCAGGACCCGCGACTCGCCGAAGGCTTCGTGAA
Source organism: Myxococcales bacterium (assembly GCA_025355005.1). Classification (GTDB taxonomy): domain Bacteria; phylum Myxococcota_A; class Polyangia; order Polyangiales; family Polyangiaceae; genus JANXLV01. The sequence goes on from JANXLV010000307.1 coordinate 14,140, forward strand.
GCGCTTCCGGGACGAGACGAAGATTGCCTATCGCCTCTCGCAGGGAAACCTGGACATCGTGCGCAGCATCTCCAGCGGCACGCTCACTGCGCGCGGCGGAATGCTCGTCCCGTACATGGTGCTCGAATGGCTCGAGGGCTGGCCGCTGACGACCGAGCTCGCGTATCGCCGCGACGATGGACGCGGGGGCATGTCGCTGATCGAGATGGTGGAGATGCTGGACTCCGCGGCGCTGGCGCTTGGCTTCGCGCACACGCAGGGCGTCGTTCACCGCGACATCAAGCCCGGCAACCTGTTCCTCGCGCGCACGCGCGCCGGCACACGCCTCAAGGTGCTCGATTTCGGGCTCGCCAAGATCGTCGACCCCGACGGCATCATGGACGCGCCAGCTGGAGCAGAGACTGGGAGCCACGTCTTCATCGCCTCGCCGTCGTACGGTGCGCCGGAGCAGTTCTCCAAGAAGCTCGGGCCCGTGGGTCCGTGGAGCGACGTGTACTCGCTCGCGCTCGTGGCGATGGAGATGCTCACGTGCGCGAAGGTCCGGCCCGCGAAGAACCTGGTGGAGGGCATGATGCGCGCGCTGGATCCGCGCTTCGCTGAGCCCACGCCACGGAAGCTCGGTCTCACCGTTGGCGACGCGGTGGAGGCCGCGTTCGCGCGCGCGACGGCGCTGGACGCGCGTACGCGGTATCAGGACTGCAAGGAGGCATGGTCCGCGCTCCGCAGCGCAGTCCGCGAAGACCGGACCTACCATTCCGTCGCGCCGCCCACCGTTCGCAATCCGGGGAAGCCGGCGCTCGACAAGACCGCGGCGATGATGAACGCGCCCGTCATCCCGGCGGCCACGCCCAACCCGAGCAAGACCCTCGCGCTCGGGGCGCAGCTGCCCTTTGCCCTGCCGCCTTCTGCCGGCGCGATTCCGTCGCCACGGGCAGCCCCTTCCGGTCCTTCGTCCGCGAGGGTCCCTTCATCGGGTTTGCGCGCGCCGCTTTCGCAGCCGCTGTCGTCCTCACGCAGCGAGCCGACCACCACGTCGAAATCGAGTGGCCCGCTGCCGATGTGGCTCGCGGTGCTGCTTGCATTCGCGCTCGCGGCCGTGGGCCTGTTCGCGATCGGCTACGCGCTCCGGATCCGCCGCCGGTAGCCCACCGCTGTCTCAGGCCGCAGAGTCGAGCTCCTTCACCATGTCCTGGCCCGACAGCTCGCACGCGCTCTTGCCGTGCGCGAATGGCAGCAGCCCCGCCTGCTCGTAGTGCGGAATGATCTCGGGCGAGAGCAGGCCGATCGTTCGCAGGTTCGGCATGAGTCTCTCGAACATCACGGTGCGGAATCGGCGCATCCCTGGCGACTCGGACACGAAGCTCGTCCAGTCCGCGCGGCTCATGCGACCTACGAAGTGCTCTTCGTAGACCTCGAACGCCAGGAAGCGGTTCTTCATGAGCACGGCCACCTCGAACGCCCATGACTCGCGCTCGCTGCGCTCACGCGGAGACAGCTCGCGCGCGATGTGATCCTTGAGCGCGATCACGCCGTAGTGGACGTGGCGAGCTTCATCCAGGATCACCTGCTTCAATAGCTGGCGAAGCAGCGGCTCCTTCGACTCCCTGTAGAGCGTGCCAAACGCGCCCAGCGCCAGGCCCTCCACCATGATCTGCATGCCGAGGAACTTCATGTCCCAGCGCGAGTCCGTCATGAGCGCATCGATGATGGTGAAGAGGTTGTCGTTCACCTGATAGAGCTTGCACATCTTCTCCGTCAGGTAGCGGTGGAACACCTCCACGTGACGTCCCTCGTCCACCACCTGCGTCGAGCCGTACAGCTTGCCGTCGAACACGGGAATGGACGCGGTGACCTGCGCGGCCGCGAAGAGAGCGCCCTGCTCGCCGTGCAGAAACTGGCTCAGCATCCATGCGGCGAGGCTGTGCAGGACCTGGCGCTTCTCGCGCTCCGACAGATGAATGCCGAGCGCGTCCAGGCGCTCTGGTGCGATGAACGACTCCGGGAGCACCGGGACCTCCGGGCTCTCGGGGTCCACGTCGATGTGCCACGGCAGGCTGTCGCCATCCCACTGTCCTTGCTTGGCGCGGACGTAGAGATCGTGCATCTCCGTGCTGGTCGCGTGATCGCTGCGGTACTGCCAGTCGAACGCGGCCTCGTAAGACGCACGCGCATGGGTGACGACGCCTTGCTTGCCGCGCTGAAGAAGCAGCCCGCGCGCGCCAGACGGCCCGAGCGCCGCGAGCACACGTGGATCCTTCATGGTCGTGAGGACGTGCGCCGCGTCCACGTAGGACTCGACCTGGTTTCTCACCTTCGGGGTCAGCACGGATAGGAGTCGTTCTTTGATCACGTTCGCACCTCCACCACACACGCCTCGCGCGGCCGCGCCACGCATCCGAGGATCTCGCCGCGAGCGCGCTCGTCGGGGAGGAGGCAATTCGGCTCCTCCATCACGACCTCGCCGGAGCAGAGGCGCATGCGACACTCGCCGCATCCGCCCATCGCGCACGAGAACGGCGCTGCGAGGCCCCCACGCGTCGCGCCCGCGAGCAGAGTCTCGCCCGGAAGCAGCGTCAGCGAGACGGTGCGGCCGCCCATGGCCTTGAAGGTCACAGGCTGCGCTGGCGTGTCGATCCCGCTGCGGCTCTCCCCGTCCGTGCGATCGTCCTGCGCGTTGTAGCGCTCTTCCAGGATGCGGCCTCCCGGTATTCCTCGCGCTGCCAGCACCTCGCGCGCTGCGGTGCGGACGGGCGCCGGACCACACAAGAAGAAGAGCGCGGTGGGCGCGGACACGAACGGCACGGCGTCGAGCATGCGAGCGAGCACCTGCGCGTCCATGCGCCCAGCGAACGCGCGCGTTGGCCCTCCTGCGTGCGGCGCAACGTCGGCCGCGAGATCCTCGCGCGCGTGCAGGACGCGGAACCCTGGCTGGGTGAGCACGAGCGCCGCGAGCTCGTCCCGGAAGATCGTGGCCTCTGCGCTGCGGTTGCCGTAGAGCAGCGCGATCTCCTGGTCGCTCGCGCCAAGAGACAGCAGGATCGAATAGAGCGGCGTGACGCCGGAGCCCGCGCCGACCAGCACGAGCGGGCCCACATGCCCCACGGGGCGCACGAACGAACCATGAGGTCCCTCGACCGCGAAGCGATCACCCACCTTGGCGTGCGCGCAGAGGTACGTGGACACCACGCCGCCCGGCACGCGCTTCACCGTGATCTCGACCTCGGTGACCGCGCCCTCCGCACACGACACGGAGTAGTTGCGTCGGTGCACGCGGCCGAGCACTGGCACCGCGAGCGTGACGAACTGCCCTGCACGAAATGAGATCGGCCCGGTAGAGAGGCGCAGCGTGACTGCGTCCGGTGTGCGTCTGATGATCGCCACGACGGTCGCGTCACGCCCAACCAGTGCGGCGGCGGCGCTCGGCGCATGCCTTCGCGTCTCGAACGTCGAGGTCACGGGCGGCGGCCCTTCTCCGCGCAGTCGCCGGCTGGCGTGAACCGCGTCCCTCACCCACTGCCTGACGTGCCCTATCGTCTGCATCTGGACCCCTGCCAACGCACCAGCCTATCGGTCGGTAGACATTCTGTCAAGGGAGAACCGGCACGTTTACGGGGTAGGCTGCCTCCGCATGCGGATCTTTGTTGCTGGTGCCACCGGGGCTACGGGGCGCGTGCTTGTTCCCGAGGCCGCTGCGCGTGGCCACGAGCTCGTGCTCCACGTGCGGCCCCAATCTCGGGACAAGAGCCCGCTCGGCAAGGATCCTCGCGCGAAGATCTTCGACCTCGACGACCACGACGCGCTCACCGACGCGCTCCGCGGCTGTGACGTCTGCATCTCACTCGTTGGCACCATGAGGAATCGCTTTGCTGCGGGTGACACCTACGAGTCCTCGGACATCGGGTCCACGCGCGCGCTCGCGGCCGCTGCGAAGGAGGCCGGCGTGCCGCGGTTCCTCTTGCTCTCCTCCGTTGGCGCGGGCGGTGCGGGCGCCTACCTCAAGATGAAGGGCGAGTGCGAGCGCATCGTGAAGGACTCCGACCTGCGCTACACGATCTTTCGCCCCAGCGTGCTCGTGTCGCCGAAGGGCGCGGACGAAGGCCACCACGGCAAGCGCGACGATCAACCCGTGATGGACATCGCTCTTCGCGCGATGGGCGTGCTCCCCGGCTTGCGCGGCTTCTCCGTGGACTACAGGCCGATCGGCATCGACGTGCTCGTCCGCACTATGCTCGACGTTTTGGAGGCGAAGGGGACAAGCCGCGACGGCGAGATCGTCATGGGCCGCGACATGGTGAAAAGCAGCTAGTCTCTTCTCCATGCGACGCCGGTGGCTTCCCTTCCTCGCAGCTCTCGTCGCGCCAGCGCTGTACGCCGCGTGCGGCGACGATTCATCTGGTGGCGGCAAGAACCCTGGCGGCGATGCATCGACGGACGGGACCGCGGAGGCCGCGAACGACGATGGCGGGGCAGACGCAGAGGCCGGCCTCACCGGCGATCCGTGCGGTGATCGCTCCGGTCTGGTCGCCAACGCAGCATGGCCCATGGCGGGCGGCTGCCCGAAGCGCGGCGGTGTCACCCAGGTCGCCGGCCCGCACTCCACCACGATACGCTTCCGCGCGAGCGTCCCGGCCGGCGGCACGTCACCGGTGATCGACGCGGACGGCACCATCTACGTGGCCACCGCGGACGGACGACTCGTCGGTGTGGATCTCGGTGGCGGCGTCACGGATGCTGGAGCCCAGCCTTCGTCGGACGCCGGCGACGGCGGAGACGCAAGCAACGACGGTGGTACTGACGCTGCCGGCGGAAACGACGCGGGCCCATTTCCCACCGGCACCTCGATCGCAATCGGCAAGGGCGGGCAGCTCGTGTATGGAGAGTCCGACGGCAAGACGTACGCGTTCGCCGTCACCAGCACAGCGTCGTGGGCCCGCACGGTGGGTACACCGCTGGTCTCCTCTCCCGTCATCGGCCCCAGCGGCAACGTCTACGTCTCCGCAGGCGGCACGCTCTACGCGCTCTCCCTTGCGACAGGCATCCCCGTTTGGATGCAGTCTACACACGACGTCAACGCGGCCACCTCGCCCGCCATCGCCGACGGCGAGCTGGTCCTGATTGGCTCGGCGGACAAGCACGTCTATGCCTTCGACAAGTCCGGCGCTGGGCGCTGGAGCTTCGCCACGGGCGCGCCCATCGCCGCCACCGCGGGCGTGCTGGTGGATCGCACGGGAGCCGTGATCGCCGCGGATCAGAGCGGCACCGTGTACGCGCTCGCGCCCGACACGGGGAAGGAACGCTGGCACACGCCGCTCGGTTCGCCGGTGGTGAGCGGCTGCGCTGCGGGCCTGGATGCAGCCATTTTTTGCAGCTCCAGCGACGGCAAGGTGTTCGCGCTCGAGCCCAGCGGAAAGCTACGCTGGACCTACGCCACGCTCGGCGCGAACAGCGCGCCCATCGTCGACGCCAACGGAATCGTCTACGTGGGCTCCGAGGACGGCCACCTCTACGCGATCGCGCCGTCCGGCAAGCTGCGCTTCGCGGTCACCGTGTTCGGCCCCGTTCGTGCGCAGCCCGCCATGGGCGGCGACGGCGCCATCTACGTCACCACCGACACCGAGCTCATCGGCATCGGCCCATAGAGATCAGCGCGTGACTGCCGGCGGCACCACGTACGTGAGGCCCTTCCCGGGCGCGCCCGGTGCGTCGGACGTGCTCTGCGTGTCTTCTGCGATATCGACGAGGTAGTTCGCCTGCACGGCGTCGAACGTCTGCACGGTGCCCTGCGCGTTGGGCCACTTCACCTCGAGCTTGTCGACAGCGCATGCGTCGCCCAGGCCGAACGTGAGGATCGTGTCGTGCTGCACGCCGAACGTGCCGTAGCCGCCGCTCACCTCTTGCACCTGGGTGACACCGCCCGCGGTGACGGACACGCGCGCACCAACACCCGCCGCGTTCGACGCGCCGAGGCCCGCGCCGTGCAACCGGATGCGGATCGAGTTGCGCGTGTCGCCCACGACGTTCTTGTAGACCTTCGCGGTGGGAGTGGCGGGGCAGTGTGCATCACCCGCGCAGCGCGCGCCGCTGGTGGCGACCACGAGATCCAGATCACCGTCACCATCGATGTCCACGGAGGTGTACGCGACGGCGTGGTAGTGCTTCGCGCCGGATTTGTCCTCCACGTTCTCGAACCCGCCGTCCGGCTTCTGGTGGAAGAGCGAGCCGTAGGTCTCCGGGTAGTCGGACGAGCCGATGTAGATGTCCTTGCGTCCGTCGTTGTCGAAGTCGAATGCGCCGACGACGATGTCGCCTTCGTTCCAGCCGCTGATGGTGTGGTTACGCTGCAGGGTGTCCGGCCCGTTCGGAAGGCGGGAAAAACCGAGCTTTCCGCTCTCCAGGCTGTTCTTCAGGATCTGCGTCGTGTCCGCCGATTCACCGATGTGCCAGTGCTTGATGCCTGCGTGGATGACGTCCATGTCGCCGTCGTTGTCGAGGTCCGCGCACGCAGACGAGAAGTTGTTCCCGCCGAGCCGCGGCGCCTGGTCATCCATGCCCGGCGTCCACGCTGTGTTGTCGCACGAGATGACGGGCTTCGGGACACTGGGGTCGCACGCGCCCGCGGTCATGCTGCAGTAGCAGCGGTAGAACTCGTTGTCGGCGTACTTCAGATCGTCGTCGGCAGCGAAGGTGGTGCCGTAGCCGATCTCCTTGAAGGTGGCGCCGTCGTTCCGCCAGAGCTCGTTGTACGCGCGGCCGTAGGAGCTCACGATGATGTCGGGGTCGCCGTCGTTGTCGAGGTCGCACGTGGTGGCGCCATACGCGGGCTTGCGGTTCTGACCAGACATCATCGAAGCGACGCCGCCGTCCGTCGCGGGACGCAGGAGCCCGGACGACTTGGAGAGGTCGATGAAGGCGCCCGTGCCGTCGCCCTTGTAGAGGTAGTTTCCGGCGCCTTCGTTGCCCGAGTACCAGGTGGTGGCGAACAGATCGATCGCGCCGTCCCTGTCCATGTCTGCGAACGACGCGGCCGCGAACGGGAGCATGCGTGCGGACGGACCGCTGCGCGGCGCCATCGTGAAATGCCCGTGCCCGTCGTTGAGGAAGATCTCGCTGCGGTCGGTCTTGGCTGCCGCGACCGCGGTGCCGTCGGAATACACGCCCTCGTAGAGGTCGATGTCACCGTCGTTGTCCACGTCGGCGAACACCGCCATGTGACCGAGCCTGCCCGTACCGGCGCCGTCGCGCGAGTCGAGCAGCCCGCTCTCCTTCGTGGTGTCGACGAACGTGCCTCCCTTGTTCATGAACACGCGGCGGAGCAGCGTCCCCTTCGTGAGATCGTCGCGCGCCTGACCCGTGCCGTGGAACACCAGATCCGGCAGCCCATCACCGTCCAGATCAGCAGACGAGATGCGGATGCCGATGACGTCGGTGACGCCGACCGCAGCCGTGACCTCCTGGAAATAGGCGGTCTGTGGAAGGTCCGCGTGGGGCTTGCAGATCGCAGGCGGCGGCGCTGGGGTCGCCGGGCCTCCCGAGCCGGTATCCGAGCTGGACTTGCAGCTGGGAAGGGCAAGGAGGGGGGCGAAGGCAAGGAGGGAAAGATGCGCGAGCCGCTTCTTCATGGCGGCTCTTCTTGCCCCGCTCGTTTCCCGAACGCACCCGATAACTTCCGACACCGACGAGATGAGACGGAGCACGTCCCGCGATCGGGAAAACACCGTAAAACGCCGGGTTTCCGCTACCCCGCGATGAGCTGCTCGATCTCGATCGGACCCGCGCAGACCGACGTCCCCTCGATGTGGAGACGCGTGCGGACGCGCGCCATGTGGCCCGCGCCGCGGAATACGAGATCGGCGTGGTGGAAATGGACCTCCCACGGTCCTTGCCCTGCCGCTGCCGCGCCGCACGAGCCGCGGAGGTTGTCCTTCACCCGCCGCATGCCAACCATGATCGCGTCACGCTCGTCCTTGCTCACCTCGTACGGCAGCGCGTCCAGATCTGCCTCTTCGAGCAGCGACGCCTGACACGAGCCCGAGAGGCCTCCCACGAACGCTTGCAGGTCGGGGCCCAGCGGCGCGGCGAGGTCTGCGAGCTTCGCCCGATTGTCGAAGGGCACGCGCATGCTGCCGGTCTGCCCCGTGAGCTCGACCCAGGTCACCTTCTCGTTCGGGCCCGTGAGCGTGCGCCCATCCACGAACGCGCCGCTCGACTCCTTGCCACCGGAAGAGAGCGACACCTTGAGCCCCGACATCACGAGCTGCGGCGCGGGGCCGAGGATCGCGAACTTGTCTCGCTCGCTCTTCTGCGTTGAACGGATGTCCGTTTTGGGGTCGGCGCAGGTGAGCCACTGCGGAGGCGCGGCGCCCGTGAGGATCTCCTGCACCGAGCGCCCGAGAGCGACCGAGTACTTGCCCATGGTCGCGACAGCAGCGGGTGGCGGAGGCGTTGCGGCCGGCTCCGAAGGCGGACCACACGCCGGGCCGGCCCCCGCCATCACGACGAAGCCGAGCAGCGACATCATCTTCGCGGTGCGCCGCATCGCGCGAGCATACAGCACCGCCGTCACCGCGCGCAAAGAACGCAGACCGCTCGCCACGCGTGGTCACTCCGCGTAGTCGGTGTAGCCCTTTTCGCCTGGCGTGTAGAACGTCGGGAAGTCCGGCGCCGTGAGTGGCTTGTTGTCGCGCAGCTTGCTGACGAGCCGCGGGTTTGCAAGGAACGGGCGACCGAATGCCACGAGCTCCCCCTTCTTCTCGCGGAGGTCCGCCTCAGCGCGCGCGCGATCGTAGCCACCCGAGAGGATGTACGCGCCCTGGAACGAAGCGCGGATCTTCTGCTTCGTGGTCGCCTTCACTTCGGGCGCGCCCATGGAGCTGTGGTCCACGATGTGGACATAGAGCAGTCCGATCGCCGAGAGCTTTTTTGCCAGGTCCTCGTACTGCTGCTCGGTGGTGTCGTCGCTCTGCATGCCGTTGAACTTGCCGAACGGCGACAGCCGGATACCGACCTTGTCCTTGCCGACGCGCGCGGCGCACCGCTTGCTCACCTCGACGGCGAAGCGATTGCGGTTCTCGATGGAGCCGCCCCACTCGTCGTCGCGCGTGTTCGACGCCGTGTTCAGGAACTGTTCGATGAGGTAGCCATTCGCGCCGTGCAGCTCGATGCCGTCGAAGCCTGCGGTGATCGCGTTCGCGCACGCCTGCGCAAACTCCTCGATGGTGGCCTCGATCTCGTCCTTCGTCAGCGCGTGCGGCGCCGGCACGGGCTTCGGTCCGTCGGGGTCCACGAACACAGGGTCCGGCAGCGCGATCGCCGAGGGCGCCACTGCACGCGCGCCCACTGGAAGGTTGTCGGGATGCGACGCGCGACCCGTGTGCATCAATTGCACGAAGATGCGACCGCCCGCGGCGTGCATGCGATCCGTCACCTTCCTCCATCCCGCGACCTGCTCCGGCGCATAGATGCCGGGGATGCGCGCGTAGCCGGTTCCATTCGCAGAGGGCGCCGTGCCCTCCGTGATGATCAGCCCAGCCGCCGCCCGCTGCTCGTAATACTTCCCAACGATGTCGCCCGGCACATTTCCGGGCGAGCGGTTCCGCGTCATGGGCGACATCACGACCCGGTTCTTCAGCGTGATGGAGCCGAGGGTATACGGGGAGAACAGCAGGTCTTCGGACATGGGAACCTTTCGTGCGCGGGCTCGCGCGTCGTGACGCTCCCTACGATGCTCCCGGAAGGATGAACGTTTTCATATTTCGTTCAAAACGCCCGTCACTCGACGGTGCGCGTGATCTGCACGAAGTCGGTCGGCGGCACCACGGTGGTCGCGTAGTACTCGGTCGCTCCGTCCACCGCGCTAGGGTTGCAGACGCCGCCCGACAGCGCGTAGAGAGCCCCGGGCGTGGCGAGCTTGGCGCCGATCGTGATCGCGGCGATCCGCAACGTGTCGGTGCTCGCATGCGCCCAGCCGCCGGCCGCGGGCGCGGGGTTCGTGACGTAGCGCTGGAAGATGGGCTGCTTGCAGGTCGCATCCAGGAAGAGATTGATGTCGCTGTAGACCGCTTTGTCGGCAACAGGCACGCATCGCGTGACGCCGTCCGTTGTCGTCGCTTGCCGGCAGACGGTGCTCTTCTGCGAGTCGTAGAAATCGAGGATGGTGGCGAGCGTGCCCTTGTCGGTCACGAGCGTGTGCTGTTGGATCCGGCCCGCGCCCTGCTCCTTCACGGTGAGCGCCGGGAGCTTTGCGAGCGGAAGGGCAGCGCCCGGCGAATAGTAGTCGGCCACGTCCGCTGGGTTCGAGTAGAGCTTGCAGTTCGCTGGCGTGCCTTGATGCACGGGCACGGTGACCTTCGCGCCGGGCTCGTAGAACGACAGGTCCATGACCGTGAGGGTGGCGTCCAGGATCGCAGTGGGCGGCCTGATGCACGTGAGCTGCTGGCCCGTCGGGTAGTAAGCGGCCCCCGTGCCGCACGCCGCGTCCGAGAAGAAGTTCTCCAGGAAGGCCACGCGGGTAGGCACGCAGTAGTAGCTGCCGGCCTTGTTCGCGCGCGACCCGCACGCGTCCCCCTTGCGACCGAGGTCGATGAGCGTCCCATCCTGCCGCGATTTGTCGTCGCCCACCCACTGGATGGCGGACACGGTGGTTCCGCGTGGATCCATGACGTCGGTCTCTGCGACGAACGAGCTGGGCAGCACCTTCGCGCCGAGGTGCGAGTACGTCGCGTTCGGGTCGATCGAGGAGGCGTTGCACGTGCCGTCCGCGCCCTTCGTGTAGACGGCCGCGGGCACGTACGCAGCACCGATCGCGTAGAAGTCGCGGGCCTTGCCGCACGAGAACGGACCGCGAGGCTCCGGGACGTATTTCACCGTGGCGACGGCGGAGGTCGCGACCGCGGCGACTGCGTTCGTGCACGCCGCGTCATCGTAGACGGCGTCGCCGTTGATCGGAAGACAGCGAGTCATGCTGTCCACCGCAAGGTCGTAGGTGCAGTCCACGTCCAGGGCCTTGTCGTGCCAGCCGACGAAGAGCTTCGCGCTGTCGGCCACGTCGACGATCGCACGGAGGCGCGTGCCGGACGTCCATGCGAGCCCGTTCGGCGCGTTGCCGCTGTCCATGGCGACGCCGCTGTCCTTGTTGTTCCCACCGTCCGCTGTGGCCGCGTCCGCCCCGCCCTCCGTGAGCCCGCCGTCTCCGCCGCCACTGGATGATGAGGAGCAGGCCGCGAACGTGACCACTGTGCCGAGGGTGAGGGTGAGGAAGAACGCGCGATCCATGTGCGCCGGACTCTAGCAAGTGAGTGAGCCTTGTGCACGGCCCGCCGGCGTGGTCTACGCAGGTGATGCAGCACAGACGGCCGCAGAAACCGGAGCTCCGCCTCCAGCCGACCACGCTCTGGGAGTACCCATCCCAGCACTACGGCGAGGCCATGCAGGGCGATTCCAAATATGTCGGCGCGACGCCTTCGTACATCGTGTGGAACATGGTCCAGCGCTACACGAAGCCGGGCGAGCTCATCGTCGATCCATTCTGCGGCTCGGGGACCACGCTCGACGTCGCAAAGGACACGGGGCGCAACGCGCGCGGGTTCGACCTCGCGCCGGCGCGACCGGATGTGGAGAAGGGCGACGCGCGCAGCCTGCCGCTCGAAAAGAACACGGTGAACCTGGTGTTCATGGATCCGCCGTATGGCGATCACATCGACTACTCGAACGATCCGGCGTGCATCGGCAAGCTGTCCGCGTATCAGCCGCAGTACTTCAGGGCGATGCACCGCGCGTTCAAGGAGGCACACCGCGTGCTCGTTCCGGGCGGGATCCTCGCGCTCTACGTGTGCGACTACTTCGAGAAGAAGAAGGGCTTCGCCCCGGTGGGATTCCAGCTCTTCTTGAGCATGGTGGAGATGTTCACGCCGAAGGACATCATCTCCGTGGTCCGCCACAACAAGAAGCTCGAGCAGGGAAATTTCAGAAAAGCGGCGGAGGAGGGGAACTTCTTCCTGCGAGGATTCAACTATCTCATGATTGTCGAAAAGCCCCTGCCACGCGAACGGGAGCGTCGCGCTTGAACCGCGTGGACGTATCCCAAGGAACGACGCTCGCGTGGGTTCCATCCTGGTGAGACGCCGAATTCGGGGTGCCTTTCTCGGTGCGCTTGTCGCGTGCATGACGCTCGTCGGGTGCGCGCGCACCATCGACGGGGCTTACGCGCCTCAGATCGTCCCTGCGGAGATCGTGACCGTGGTGCCCGCCCCTCCGAAGGACGACGCGCCTCCCGCACCGATCGCCAGGAAGCCGGTGACCGTGGAGCCGGTCGTCCCGGACGAGTCCATGTTCCCCGCTGCATGGCGACAGCCTCCACCGCCGACCGCGTCGTTCGCGGACGAGGTGACGATCGCGCGCGCGCTGCGCACGCAGCTGCAGTCGATGTCGCGAGCGTCGCGTTCGTCGCGGCTCAATGGCGATGCGGGGACCGACACTGCCTCGCTCGCGTGGCTGTCGAAGCTGCTCGAGCTGCGTGAGCGGGCGGACCGCGCGTACGCGAGCGCGTGGGTCGCACAGGACGCCACGCCCGAGGGCAAGGTCGAGGTGCTCTCCGAGGCGACCACGCTCGCCCAGGAGCTCCGCGCGACGCTGGAGAGCGCGGGCTACCAGGAGATCCCCGCGGCATGGAAGGCGGAGCCCATGCTGCACGCCACATTCGAGGACATCGCACACGGCCCCGTACGCCGCCTGGGCGAGGAAACACGCGCGCTCGCATTCTTCTGCGTGGCGTCAGCAGATCGTGATCACGTGAGAGGCCGCGCCGCAGACAGCTGCAGGCGCGCGGCGGGACCGACACGCGTGTCACCGGAGAAGGCGGGAGGCGAGGACAAAGGCTGCGCATGCCTGAAGGGGGATCCGCTGTGCACGACGAGCGACTGGTGCAAGTAGAGACGTAGACGGCCTCGACTTCGACTTCGACCTCGACCTCGACCTCGACTCCGTGCTTTCTTCCGCTACGTGAAACGCCGCGCTCAGAGCCGAGAAGCTGCGCCTCGAGGAGCTGCGCCTCGTGGGACAGGCGAGCTCGTGTATGGGCTTCGGGCTTCGCTTGCGGTGCTCGCGGTGCGTCCGAAGGACATCCGAAGGGTCGCGGCGAGCCCGGCGATGCGCGCCGAGCTCACGCCGCTGTCGTCGTGGGCTTCGCGAGTGGGTGTATCTTACACGGAGATGGATGAGCGGGCGCTGGCGCGCGCGGCGGACTCGGAGCACCACGAGGGCGTCTGTCTGGAGACCCAGCCGCGAACGTGGACGACGCCTGCGGCGCTGCTCGATCTGCTGCTCTCCACGAAGGGATGCGCTCTCGCGCTCGACCGCGTCAGGAATCCGTACAACACCGGCGCGATCCTCCGCACCGCCGGTTTCTTCGGTCTGCCCGCGGTGCTGCTCGGCGCGCAGGCGCCTCACCCCGCGCTGTCTCCGCAGGCGGTGCGCGTCGCGGAGGGCGGCGCAGAGCACCTGCGGCTGTGTCGCACCACCGATCTCGTCGACACGCTCTCCCGCATGCGCGCCCGCGGGGTGCGTGTCCTGGGCGCGGACGGCGGCGTGCGCGACGACGTGCGAAACAAGGACCTCTCGGGCCCGCTCGTCATCGTGATGGGCAACGAGCGTGAGGGCCTCTTGGCCCGTGTCCGCGAGCAGTGCGACGGCCTCGTGTCACTTGTCGGAACGGGCGCCGTCGAGTCCTTGAACGTCTCGATAGCGGCGAGCCTGCTCATCCAGCAGGCGCTGAATCACGCTCGCTGATCGCTTACTCCAGAGGGCACTCGGGCTTGTAGTGACGGTGCCCCTGCGCATCCAACGTGAAGGGCGGATCGCACGAGGGCTTCACCTTGGCGCTGGGTAGTGGCCAGACGGGGTGCAGCACGGGGCCGGCAGTCAACGCAGAGCTCGCCCCACTCGCGGCGCCACTGGGAGCAGCGCTCGCCACGCCGGCGGTCGGCTCCGCGGAGATCGCGCCTGCAGCGGACGGGTTCGCGGCGGGGTCGCGGCGTGGGCCCGCTGATGGCGACGCACTTGCGCTGGTGGTGCCGCTGGTGGTGCCGCTCCCGGTGGCACCCGCGCTTGAAACAGCCCCCTTTGGAAGCGTGATCGCGGTTGGTGGGGGCGACGGAATACTGGAGGGCTCGGGCGCCGTACCGTCGGCTTCACTCTTGGTGTGCACGATGGCGAAGATCAGAAGGCCCACACCTGCGAGCGCAACGACCAGGAGCACGAGCGCGAGCAGCCACGCCGTCGTGTTGCTCTGCGGCGGCACGCCATAGAGGGGGCCGCTTCGTGAGCCAGTACCGGGACCCGTGCCGGGGCTAGAGAGCTCGGCGAGCTCCACCTCGTAGCTCGCCTGGCCTGGGGTGCCGACGTTGAAGTGACCGGACTGTGGGCGCGCGGGAAATGGCGCCGGCGGAGGGTCCGTGCGCGTTGGCTGAAGGCCAGCGGACGCGCGCTCCATGTGCTCGATGTATTCGGCGCGCGTGGCGAGCTCGTTCTTGGAGAGCGACTCCACCCAGTCGCCGATCTCGCTCGGACTCGCGACGCCAACGGCCTTCTCGAGGGCCATCGCCATCTCCTTCGCGGTCGCGAAGCGCCCATCCGGAAGAGGTGCGAGCGCGCGCACCACGATCGCGTTCACGTCGGGCGGAATCCCCGGCATGTACTTCACGGGCGCGTCGAGCGTGCCGTTTGCGATCCGTCCGATGATCTGCGCCTCGTTCTCACCGTCGAACATGCGACGGCCCACGAGCAGCTCCCAGAGCATGATCCCCGCGGCGAAGATGTCGGTGCGACGGTCGACCTTGCCGCGGATCTGCTCGGGCGCCATGTACGCGAGCTTGCCCTTGACCTGTCCCTCGCGCGTGGTCTGCGAGCGGCCCGCGGCCTTCGCGACCCCGAAGTCGAGCACGCGGGCGACACCATCCGCACCCACGAGGATGTTCTGTGGCGACACGTCGCGGTGGACGATGTTGAGCAGCTCGCCGCTGTTGCCACGCGCGTCATGGGCAGCATTGAGACCCAACAGCACGTTCGACATGATCCCGGCGATGATGCGGAGCGGGATCGGAACGAGCGCCTCTCTGCACTTGCGGGCCAGCCGCGAGAGCGAGTCGCCGTGAACGTACTCCATCACCAGCAGCAGACCGCTGCCTGGGGAGTTCACGACGTCCAACGTGGGCACGACGTTGGGGTGACGAATACGCGATACGAGGTTCGCCTCGTCCAGGAACATCGAGACGAAGTCGGGATCCTTGGCGTATTGAGGATGCAGCCGCTTGACCGCGATCGTCCTCGAGAAACCTACTGGTCCGAGCAAACGGCCAAGGTGAACAGTCGCCATCCCGCCGGACGCCAGCTCTTTGAAGAGCGCATAGCGACCGACGACGAGTGGCGGCTGTTCACCAGCCCGACCATGTCCAGACACTCCCGGTTTAACTTCGGACACTACGCCAAGCTTACGGCGCTTTGGCGATATCGTTCAAGTCTGCTGCCATTGCATACAGGGCCGTGAACGGTACAAAGAAGTAAGTGATGAAGCCTCGCGGCGGCTGCTGGACACCCCGCATCTGCTTCGCCTTGGCAAACTCCGCGGGGAGCATGACCCAGAAGAAGTAGTAGTTGTAGCAGGGGATGAACATCGGCCACCAGTGGAAGCTCGGGTTCCCGGTGACTGCCTTCAGCTCATTCACCATCTTGACGACGCTGATGATGAAGATAATGGAGCCTGCCAGCGAGATGAGTGAGCCGACGCCGGAGAGCGCGCTACCAACCGTGTCACCGATGGACGCGCCGACGCTCTGGATGACTGACGCGAGGATCCAGCAACCGAGGGGGATCAGCGTGGTCATGACAGGGTTACGAACAGTGGGACGGCCGCCGGCGCCGCCGCCGCCGCCGAAGCCCATGCCCTGCATGGCTCCACCCATCGCGCCGCCCATCTGACCGAACTGGCCGCCGGGCTGACCGAACTGACCGGGCTGCTGACCGTAGCCGGGCTGTCCGCCGAAGCCGCCCGCGGGGGGAGCTCCGCCGGGCTGCTGGCCGTAGCCGGGCTGTGCGCCGGGCTGACCGTAGCCAGGCTGTCCACCGGGCTGCTGACCAGGCTGGCCATAGCCAGGCTGTGCGCCGGGCTGCTGACCGGGCTGACCGTAGCCGGGCTGTGCACCGGGCGCGGGCTGACCGTAGCCGGGCTGTGCAGCGGGCGCGGGCTGACCGTAGCCAGGCTGCTGCGGCTGTTGCTGTTGCGGTTGCCCATAGCCAGGCTGCTGACCGGGTTGGCCAGGCTGACCGTAGGGATAACCAGGGGGGTAACCGTTTCCACCGGGGGGCTGATTCATGGTTGCCGGATGATACCTTCGCTGCGCGCTTTGTCATCAATTTCCAGGCCCGATCCACCAGTGATTTTCTCACTGGATCGGACCGAGCCTGGAAGCGCAGTCGACGACGCCACGGAACGATCGCTGGAAGGCCGGAAAACCAGCCGCAACGAAGCGATGCAAGCGGAAAAGGAGAGCATCGAAACGAGCGGTCGATTGGGTCGCGAAAGCCCCAATCGGGAGACAACAAATGGTGAAGGCGTCGACACGAGCTTCACATCGACGACAACTTCGACCTCGACCCTCGAGTCGACGCCGTTTTTAGAAGCCGCACTTCTTGCCTTTGTTCTGTGTCTGAAGCCACGCGCGGAGCGGAGCGAAGTACTCGAGCATCGCTCCTGCGTCCGCGTGATCTTCACCGCCGACCGCCGAGAGCGCCTCGGGCCACGGACGGCTTGCTCCGAGCGCGAGCATCTTCGAGAGCTTCGCGCCTGCCTCCTTCGAGTCGTAGATGCTGCACTCGTTGAGCGGTCCCTTGTTGCCCGCGGCCTTGCAGAGCGCGCGATGGAACTGGAACTGATAGATGCGCGCGAGGAAGTAGCGGATGTACGGGACGCTCGCGGGCACGTGGTACTTCGCCGCGGGATCGAAGTCCGCCTCGGTGCGCGCGACCGGCGGCGCGACGCCCTGATACTTCTTGCGAAGCGCCCACCACGACTCCTCGTACTTCGACTTCGGCGTCTTGCCGTTCATGACGTCCCAGCGCCACTTGTCGATGAGGAGGCCGAACGGAAGGAACGCGACCTTGTCGAGCGCCATCTTCATCTGCACGTTGATGACGGCCTTGTCGCCCTTCGGCACGTTGTCGAGCAGGCCCTTGCTCTTCAGATACGTGGGCGTCACGGAGAGAGCGAGCGTGTCGCCGATGCCCTCGTGGAAGCCGTCGTTCGCGCCCGCCTGGAAGAGGATCGGAAGCTTGTAGTATGCATGAAAATAGTAGTCGTGCCCGAGCTCGTGGTGGATCGTGACCAGATCCTCCTCCGTGGGCTCGATGCACATCTTGATGCGGAGATCGTTGTTCCACGTCGGGTCCCACGCGGACGCGTGACAGACCACGTCGCGATCCTTGGGGCGCGTGAACAGCGAGCGCTCCCAGAACGAAGCGGGGAGCGGATCCATGCCGAGCGACGTGAAGAACGACTCGCCGAGCCGCACCATCTCCTTCGGGTCCTTGCCGTACTTGCTCGCCTTGATCTTCGGGTCGACGTCGAGCGAGCCCTGGCCCGGATACGGCTCGACCAGGTCGTAGACGTTCTGCCATTCCTGCGCCCACATGTTGCCGAGCAGCTGGGCCGGGATGAGGCCGTCCTCCTTGAAGTGATCCTTGCCGTACTTCGTCTCGAGCTTGCCGCGCACGTAGCACTGCAGGTCGTCGTAGAGCGGCTTCACGTCCTTCCAGAGGCGCTCGATGTCGGCCTCGAAGGCCTCGGGCGCCATGTCGTAGCCGGAGCGCCAGAGCGCGCCGAGATCGCTGAAGCCGATCTCCTTCGACCCTTTGTTGCCGAGCTCCACGTAGCGGGAGAACTTGTCCTTCATGGCGGGCGCGATCGCGTGCCAGCCGACCCACGCCTCCGTGAGCTCGTCGTAGCTCTTGCTCGAACGGAGCACGCGAGAGAGATCGTCGAGCGTGAGGCACTCCTTGGGCTTGCCATCCTTGCTCTTCATGTACACGCCAAGCTTGGTCGTCTTCGGCGGACAGTACTTGCCCTTGCCGTAGCTCGAGTCCATCGATGCCTCGATGTCGGCGAGCTCCTTGCGCTCGGCGTCATCGGATGGCGCGGGCACGGTCTGCGCGAGCTTCAGCAGGATGAACTTGCGGCGCAGCTCCGGATCCAACGTGAGCGCGTCGAAGCGTGTGGCGCCCTTGATCGCGCGCGTGATGTACGCCGCGGTCTCTTCCTCGCCGGTCGCGGACAGCGCCTCCGTGTCGTCCGTGATGAAGTTCTGGCGGACCCAGGCGGCCTGATCGCGAGCGATCCAGAGCTGGCGCAGATCCTTCTCCGTCTTCTCCATGAAGGCCTTCGCCTCTTCGGGAGTCGCGGGCGGGACGTCCTTGGGCTCCGCGTTGACGACCACAGGAGGCGGCGGTGGCGGCGGCAGTGGAGTCACCTTGGGACACTCCGCGGGGAGCGTGTCTCCGCCGCAGGCCGCGGAGAGGAGGATGAACGTCGCGAAGGAGCCGAGAGAGAGGGCGCGAGCGAGCTTCATGAGCCGGGTGTTTTACCAGATCGGCGGCTCTTGCGTCTCCCCGTAAAAGAGACAACTACCGTTGCCTCAGCCAGCTCCAGATCAGATCGATGTATTCTTCACGTATTGTGTGGTTCGCTGCTTTTGACCAGGACGCGTTCTCGTACTTGTCCTCGCAGAAGGTCACGCTTGTCTTGCAGTGGCGATAGTCCACGCAGCCGTGCGCAAGGTCCGTGACATCGGTCGCGTTCGGTCCTTCGCAGCCGTCGATTCGCGCCCACGTGTCGGCGGCGGTCCGACCCCACTGGAGGAGCTCGTCGGGGTCAGCGGTTCGATGCGTGACGAGCACGGGCATTGGCTTGCAGGTGCTCTCGTTTGCATTTCCCCAGCTCGATTCACTGGAGCTCACGGCCCTGAGCACGCCGGGTCTCTTGCACGCGAGCGAGTTGATGAACTTGCCGCCGTAGCTGAAGCCCATGGCGTACATGCGCGAGACGTCCACGCAGTAGCCCTGCGCCACCGCGCTTCTCACCTCGTCGAACGCGTTGATGTCCTTGTCGCCTCCTAGCTCCCACGCGGTGCCGCCGTACGACGTCTTGCGCGCGTCCGGGTAGACGACGATCGCCTCGCCCATCACGTGGTCCTCGATCTTGAACCGCTCCGCGAGCTCGCCGCCGTTCGAGTCGATTCCGTGGAATGCGAACAGCACGGGATACGCGCTGCCTGGGTCGTAGGCCCTTGGCGGATGAACACGGAACGTGCGCCCGGAAGCCGTGGCGACGAGCGCGCCCGCGGCCACTGGCTTGGGCTTGCCGCAGCCCGGTGAGCGAAGCACGCCACCATCCACCGCGCGCGACAGCGAGAGCGACGCCGGGTCTGCGGGTGGAAGCACACGCGTTGGCTTGTCCTTGTCGGTGCACGAAAGGAGAAGCGCGAGCAGCGCTGCGGCCCGCCGCGCTCTCATTTCGCGCAGCGGAAGCCGATGAGCACGCTCTGCGCCTCGGGCGTGATCTTGAGTCGGTGCGTGGTGCGCAGCGACCGGGCAGAAGCGCGCGTTCCCCACGAGCCACCTCGCACGGTGACCTTGCCGCGATCTTCTTCCTTCGGGTCACCCACGTAGGGAACGAATGCGTCGGCGGTCCACTCCGCCACGTTCGCTGCCATGTCGTAGAGGCCCATCCCGGTCTTGCCCTTCGGGAAGCTCGCCACCGGCGCGGACTCCGCGAAGCCGTCCGTCTCCTTGTAGAGCGGCTCGGGTTTGTCCTTCCCGTCAACCATCGCCTGTCGCTTCAGGAAAGCGACGCACTCGGGACCGCACGCGTTCACGACCGACTCGTCCGGCGGAGTCATGCCCCATGGATAGGGATGCATGCCACCACCGGGCGTGTACCGCGCGGCGAACTCCCACTCGGCCTCGCTCGGCAAGCGCTTGCCGTTGGTGCGGCAGTAGATCTGGGCCTGCTTCCACTCCACGCAGTTGACGGGGTGCTTCGCGCGCTCCTCCGGATAGCGGACGTTGCACGAGCGGCTCGCGTTCTTGTCCGCTGCGCCCATCACGGGCAGCGAGACGTCGCGCGACGGCTCGATACAATTGCCCGCCTTGACGCATGCCATGTACGCCTCCAGCGTGACCTCGGTCCGATCCAGATAGAACGCCCTCACCTGCACGTTGTGCGCGGGCTTTTCGTCGGGCTCGCCGTCGTCGGAGCCCATCGGGAACATGCCGCCGGGGAGCGCGACCATCCCCTCCTCCGCGTCCTTCGGCTGGGGCGAGAGCTCGGGAGCCCGCTCTGACGATGCGGAGCCCGAAGGTCCGACCGACCCAGTCCCTGTCGGCGAAGTGCCAGCGGCGTCGACGCCGCGGTCCCCGCTCGTCGTCCCGTTCAACGCGCCCGTGGCGACGAGCGCGAGCGCGGTGCCCACGCCAAGCACCGCGGCGGCCAGCGCCATCATGGAGAGCTTGCTGCGCGGCTGCGGAAGCCCGGACGGGCCGTGGTCGCTCGGCGGCATCTCCGAGACGTGCGCCGCCTCCGTGCCTTCCTTGTTGGGCACCGCGACGCCGGTGTTGGTGCTGCGCTTCTCCGACGAGGAGGAGATCACCTTCACGGCCCCGGACGCATCTGGCGGCGCGGGTCCGTCACCGCTCTGCGCGATCGTCGCGTCGGTTCCCGCGGCGACCTCGGCGAGATCCGGCATGGACGGTGTGGGCGCGGCCTGCGTCAACGGGTCCAGCGCGAAGACGGGCAAGGTCCCCGCGAAGACCGCGGACAGCGCCGCGAACGCTGCCCTTGCGTTCGCGAAGCGCGTGTCTGCCTCACGCACCACGGTGTGCGCGAAGAAGTCGTCGAAGCCTTCGGGCAGCGAGGCGCCCTGCTGGGCGGCGCGGATCGACGCGCTGGGAATGGGGTCCAGGACGATCTCGCGGAGCAGCGCGGTCAGCGTTCCGTCCGCGCCCGCCGCGCGCCAGAACATCTGGCCCGTAAGGATGTAGTATGCAATCAATCCGAGCGCCCAGACGTCCGCAGTGGGCCGGATATCGCGGCCCACCTCCGTCTGCTCCGGCGCCATCCACAGCGGCGAGCCGACCGCCTGCGTGTTCTCCGTCTTCGCGAGCTCCGCAAGCTTGGCGATGCCGAAGTCCAGCACCTTCAGCGTGAACTCTCCGCCCGCGCGCCGGCTCTCCGTGACGAAGATGTTCTCCGGCTTGAGGTCGCGGTGCACGACGCCCGCATCGTGCGCCGCGCCGATGGCGTGGGAGAGCTGCGTCATGACGCCGAGCGCCTGTCCTCGCGAGAGCGCACCGGAGCGGCGCACCAGCGTGGCAAGATCCTGCCCGCGCAGCATCTCCATCGCGAGCCACGGAAGCCCCGTGACCGTGTCCACGCCCGCGCCGACGACGGAGACGACGTGCTCGCTCTCGATGCGCGCGCCTACCTTCGCCTCCTGCGTGAATCGCTCGCGCATGCGCGGATCCGCGACCAGCGACGGCAACATCAGCTTCAGCGCCCGCGGCATGCCCGTCGAAAGCTGGGTGACCACGTACACCGCGCCCATGCCGCCCTGACTGAGCGGCCGCACCACGCGAAAGTCCCCCGCGAAGAGGGAGCCGCGCGCAAGCTGCGCCGGGAGCTCCGTCGTCATGATGCAAGATGCTATCAGAGTTCGCCGAGGGCGCGCTCGAGCGCGGAGAGGCCCGTCAGGAGGTCGGCCTCGGGCACGCTGGAGAAGCAGATACGACCGCACGTGGGGAACGCCTCGCCGAAGCTCTCGCCAGGCGCGAGCAGGACGCCCTGATCCACTGCGCGGGAAAGGAGCGCGGACAGCGGGCGGTCCCCGAGACGCCCCGCGAAGTCGCAGAACACGTACGTGGCGCCTTCCGGCGCGTGAAACCGTACGCCGGAGAACCGTGCGAGAGCAGCGCACGTGACCTGCCGCGCCGAAGTGTATGCAGCGAGGGCGCCGGAGAGAAACGCGGGGCCTGCGCGAAGCGCCGCGAGGGCGGCGCGCTGCGAGGCGATGGGCACGTTGAAGACGGTATGCACCGACATGCGACGCGCCGCCGCGACGATCTCGGTGCTGGCCGCGACGTAGCCAAGACGCGCGCCCGCGAGCGCGTGGCTCTTCGAGAAGGAGTAGACGAGCGCCGAACGCGACATGGCGCCCGGCAGCGAGCCAAACGACACGGGCGGCTCCGTGTAGGAGATGTCCGCGTAGACCTCGTCCGCGAACACGTAGAGGTCGTGCTCCTCCGCGAAGGCCAGGATCACCTCGAGGTCATGCCGGGAGAGGATCTTCCCGTCCGGGTTGTTCGGCGACACAAAGTAGACGGCGCGCGTCCGCGGCGTTCGCACCGCCTCCAGCATGGAGCGCAGCTCGAGCCCTGGCTCGGCGTATGCGCGCTGCGAAACAGGGAGCTCCACCACGGCGGCTCCGACGGACGTGAAGATCCCGTGCGCGAGCGGCCAGTACGGAGCAAACGCGATGACCTCATCTCCCGGGTCGAGCACGGCCTTGGCCACGCAGAAGAGCGCATGCGTTCCGCCAGCGCCGAGCAGCACGTGGTCAGGGCCCAGCCCCGGAACGCCGCGCGCATCGCCCAGGTGTGACGCGAGCTCCGCGCGCAGCTCCACCTGGCCCGCGGTCGCACCGTACCGATACATGCAATCTACATCCAACTCCGTCGCGAGCGACGCGTGGCGCGCGGCCGCCGGCGGGGACAGGTGCGTGTCACCGATGTGAAGGCCCACCAGCGGTTTGTGCGCCTGCATGCGCTCGTCCACCTTCTTCTGGAGCTCGGCGAAGACGCCTGGCCGCACCTTCGCGGCCGCCGCGGACAGTCGTCCCCGCTCGGGGCGCGAGGGGCTCACTTCCCCCCCTTGCCACAGCGAACATCCTTCGCGATGCCGATCTTGCTCGTCGTGGACACGTCCTTGGTCTCGAGCGTCGCCTCGAACGCGTTGGCGTCCCCGCCGCGCTCGCAGCTGGCGAAGAGCGAGATGTCGAGACCAAGCGGACCGAAGACGACCGAGCCTCCGGGCCGCAGCTTCTGTCCGGAGACGTCGGCCGTGCCCTGCGTGACGACCAGCGGACCGCCGGGCTCCGTGGGCGACAGCGCCACGTTGAAGTGCACCTCCTGGTTCTGCGTGGTCCAGACGATGCCGTCCACGCGCCCATCGCTCTTGCCGCCAGGATACACGCGGGCCTGCATCGTGAGCGAGAGCGACGCGACGCCGTACGAAGGCGAGAGCCAGAGCTCGTCTCCGCGCGTCCGTGGGATGTTCACCTCGATGTTGGCGGGGCCCGAAGGGTCGACAGTGAGGACTGCGCTCTGCGACTTCGCGCCGGTTGGATCGAGGCGGAGCCAGACCCGCGTGGCGAGGGGCGTACGCTCGTAGTCCACGCGAATGGGACCGACGTGCGCCCCTGCCTCGGTCGACAGCGTGACGATCTGCGAGCTCGCGCGCGTGGACTCCTGCTCGCCGAACGCTTCGAGCATCACGTTCTCGGCGACCACCGTGGTCGTCTTGCCGAACGCGCCGAGCCACGTGATGCGCGCGCCCTCCACGGAGAGCTTGGGCCGACGCCGCTTGTCCGTTTCGCTCGCGCCGGTATCGTGCGCCGCGCGCCATCGCGTGAGCTCGTTCTGCAGGTCCGCGAGGGCCCCCGTCACCACCACATCGAGGCCGCGCACGGTGATCGCCTGCGTATCCAGCCCGGAGAGGTCAACGTCCACGGCGTTCGCCTTCGCGGTCAGCCACGGCAGCTCGGGCATGCTCACCTCGATGTCGAGGAGCTTCACGCGGCTCTTCGTCACGTCGGTCTGCCCGATCGTGAGCTTGATGCCCTGCGCGGCCGCGCTCTTCACGTAGCCATCGCGTACGATCGTGGGCAGCGCGAACAGGAACCCCGCAGCGGCGAGCAGCAGGAAGAACAGCGCGAACGCAGTGCCGCTCACCTTGCGCGGCTTCGTGATGGTGATCGCCTTGAAATCCCCGTGCTGCGGAGGCAGCCAGTTGACGTTCGGGATCTCGAGCTCCGGTTTTGAAAGCTCACCTGCCTTCGGCGGCTTGAGGTCCGCCTTCCACGACGGCGGCTTGAGGCTCTGGGGCGGCGTCGCAGGCCCGGCCTCGGGCTCGGGGCTGAACATCGCGGACGGAGGCGGCTGGTACGGCGGCGGCGTGGGCGGCGGCTGGTACGGGCGAGCCGAGAGCGGCGTCCCCTCCCCCGGCGGAATGCTTCGCCGCATCGATACGGGCGGCGGCGTGAACTCGAAGCGTGTGCGCTCGATCTCGCCGATGCGTGCGGCCCTCTTCGCGAGCTCGGGCCCTGCGAGGTGCTCCACCCACTCGCCCACGAGCGTCGCGCGAGCGAGCGGCATCACGCGCTCGATCTCGAGCGCCATCTCTCGCGCGGTGGCCCATCGCTGGCGTGGGTCGCGATCCACGCAGCGCAAGATGATGGCGTCGAGCTCCGGTGGAACGCTCTCCACGAACGCGCTCGGCGGATCGACCGGCGCGCGAAGGATGGTCGCGGCCACGGCCTGATCCGTGTCGCCCTCGAAGAGCCGGCGCCCGACGAGCAGCTCCCACGCGACGCAGCCGGCCGCATAAATATCGGACGATCGTGTGGCGGGCGCTCCGCTGAACATCTCTGGCGCCAGGTACGGGAGCTTGCCCTTCACGTGCCCAACCGCAGTGAGGTCGGAGCTCGTCGTCGCCTTCGCGATGCCGAAGTCGATCACGCGCGCCACGCCGTCCGCGCCGACGATCACGTTCTGCGGCGACACGTCGCGGTGCACGATGTTGAGCGGCTGGCCCTGCTCGTCCTTCGCCTCGTGCGCGGCGTGCAGGCCCTGCAGCATCTCGCACACGATCGCCATGCCCACGGAAGGCGGCACCTGCTCTCCGCGCTTCCGCGCGCGCATGATCAGCTTCGAGAGCGCCTCACCGTGGACGTACTCCATCGCGAGGAGCACCTCGTCGTCGGTGGTGATCACGTCGAGCGGCTGCACCACGTTCGGATGCCGGATGCGCGCGGCGAGACGCGCCTCCTCGTAGATCATCGTGCGGCACTCGGGGTTCTGCGCCACATGCGGCAAGAGCCGCTTGATCGCGATCGTCTTCTGGAACCCGCCTTCGGCCGCCATGCGACCGAAGTGGACCTCCGCCATACCGCCCGCTGCCATCGGTCCGAAGAGACCGTAGCGGCCGACTTGAAGCACGAGGCCCTGGCCTTCGCCCATACGCAGCTAGTTTATCCCCGGAGCCCATGGATCATCGAACATGATTCTCCAAGAATCGCATTCGTCCCTCGCATTCGCATCCGGTCACGCGTTCGTCCGTTCACTCGTGCGAAGCACGAGCTGCGAAGCATCGGAGGGGAGGACTCCACGCAGAGCGTGGAGGGGAACCGGCAGGTTCCCACAAGACCAGGACTGAACTCAGGTGAGTTGATTCTCGAAGAGAATCGAACTCCCTGGTTCAGAAGCCGTACATCACGCCGATGTCAGGACCGACACTCGGCACGAAGGCGTTGCCAAACGCGAAGTTCGTTCGCAGGCCGCCGAGCAGCACGACCTTGGACGGGAGCATGTAGCGCACACCGCCGCCGACCGTGATGAAGCCGGGCCCGGTGACCTGCCAGGCGGTCACCTTGCGGGCGGTGGCGTTGCCGGTCTCGACGACACTGACGGAGACCTGCGTCTCGAAGGTCGACACGCCGCCGCCCAGGAACAGGTAGGGCTGGATACCGACGGCGCCAACGCCGTCCTTGCCGAGGACGTAGGTGCCGCGTGCCTCGAGGTGGAGCGGAGCGATGCCAAAGCGCTTGCCGTCCTGACCTGCGGCGCTGCCGGGATAGCCAAGGAGCGCTGCACCGGCGCGAACGCCCGCGAGGATGTTCGGCGTCACCGCGTAGTCGAACGCCGCCATGAGGCGAAGATTTCCAGGCGCGCTGCCGCCGCCGACGTGGTCCGTCTGGCGGGCCGCCGTGTTGAGCTGGATCTTCGTGTTCTCCGAGCCGTCGCCGGAGCGCAGCGGGTAGTCGGAGCCGTCATCGCGGACGCAGTAGTAGCCGCCCGAGTTGATGGGGGTCGCCGACGTCTTGTCCGGATCGCCCGCGTCCTTCGGGTGTAGTTTACACACATCGTCCTGGGAGCCGACGAAGCCGATGTCGAAGGAGATGTTCACGCCCACGAACATCTTGGGCGCCTTCTTCTGCACGTTCTCCGCGCAGACGCCCTCGCTCTCGTTCTTCTTCTTCTCGCAGAGCTTGCCCTTGCAGTCGGCGTCTTCTTCGCAGGTCTCGCCGTTGTCCTTGCCGTGGGTCTCGTCGACCTTCTTCTTGCAGCCGGGGAAGTCGGGCGGGCAGTCGCCGGTGTCGGCGCAGGCAGCGGGCGCGGCCTCACCTGGCAGGTGCGGCGCTTCGCCTTCGATCTTCTCGCGCTTGATCGTGACCTTGTACGTGTTCTTCGGATTGCCACCGACGGCGACGGGATCGTTCTGATCGTTGAAGCCCTGCAGGTAGTACTGCATGGCGCCGACCTGGACGTCCGCGCACGGGATGAGGCCGCCGAAGCCGCCGGTCTCGCCCATCTTCTTGAGCTCGACGACCTTGAACTCGCTCATGCCGAGGCCCTTGTACTTGGCGACGACGCGGACGAGCTTCTCCTCACCCTTGTATTCTGCATAGACCGGCACGGGCGTGCGGTAGGTCTGCTCCGCGATCGGCGTGTGCGTGAAGTCGCCGGAGGGTTGTCCACCCGCGGGCTCGGTCGGTGTGCCTGCGCCGCCGCCTGCCTGCTTCTTCGCAGCGGCCCACGCGGACTCGATCTCCTTGGTCTTGAGATCCGGGTCGAGCTGGATGTTCGGGTCCGCCTTGAGGGCCTCCACGAACATGGCCGTGCCCTTCACGGAATCATTCATGCCGCCGATGGCCACGACGCCGAGGTTGCGACGCAGCTCCGCGCGAACGGGCGCAGAGCACTTGTCGGCGCCGCACGCGGTGATCGCCTTCTCGAGCTTTGCCTGGGCGCCAGCGAAGTCGGTGGCCAGGTAGTCCTCGTCCATGGCCTTCTTGGAGAGGGCCTTGGCAGCGGCGTCTTTGTTCTGCGCGAACGCCTCACGCGGTGTCAGCACGATGCCGACGCCGAGGAGCGCGAGGATGAGGAAAAGCAGGCCGTTTCGGATCTTCACGACGGTCTCCGTTGCAAGGATGCGTTGCTGCGCTCCGAAGGCGCGCGCCATGCCCTTACAACACTTTCCGAGACGATCGCGAAAAGATCGCCAAACCCATTGGTCTTGCGACGCTTTGGCGACGGAGCCTCTACTTCTACTTTCCGGGCGCGCCTTCGGTTCGAATGAACTGAACGCGGCGGTTCAGTGTCCGGTTCGCTTCGGTGTTGTTCGGCACCAGCGGCTGGGACATGCCGAAGCCCTTCGAGGTGAGCCGGCCGACGTCGATTCCGTGCGAAACGAGGTACGCACGGACGGAGTCTGCGCGCGAGGACGAGAGCTTCTGGTTGTAGCCCGCGTTGCCCTTGTTGTCCGTGTGGCCCTGGATCTCGATCTTGATGTTCGGGTTGTCGCGGAGCGCGTCGCGGACGGCGTCGAGGATGGGATAGCTGACCGGCTTGATGGTGGCCTTGTCGAAGTCGAACTGGATTTGCTGCGTGATCCGGATCTCCTTCGCGCTGATGGAGATGAGGCCAGGACAGCCCGGACGTGAGCCGCCCGGTTGACCGGGGGTGTTCGGGCAGATGTCGTCGACGTCGGCGACGGTGTCGTTGTCGTTGTCGTTGTCGGGGCAGCCGTCCTCGTCCTGGAACCCGTCGGGGTCTTCCGGCTGGAGCGGGCACTTGTCCGCGGAGTCGAGGACGCCGTCGAGATCGTTATCGGGCTCGGGGCAGCCGTCCGAGTCGAGGTAGCCGTCGATGTCCTCGGGCTCCATCATGCAAGCATCCTTGGAGTCGGGGATGCCGTCCTTGTCGGTGTCGGGGTCGTCCGGGCAGCCGTCGAGATCCTCGTAGCCGTTGTACGTCTCGGGATTGTCAGGGCACTGATCGAACGAGTCGAGGATACCGTCGCCGTCGCGATCGCCTTCCTTCGCGACGACCACCACGTCGTCCGTGCACTTGTCACGCGGCGACAGCTCGAGAGCGGCGCGCGCATTCGGCTCCGCGATGACGAGGTGCTTCTCCGCGTTGATCAGCTCTCCCTGGTCGAGCTCGGTCGCGGCGAAGCGCAGGTGGCTCTGCGCGAGCGCGAGCTCACGAGGGGCGCACTTCCTTGCACCGTTGGTGTCTGCGTCCTTCACGATCTTCTCGAGGCCATCGATGCGACCGCGAAGGATCGGCGCGGTGGCGCAGCCGTTCGAGAGAACGACGAGGCCGACAGTCAACAGGACCAGCGCGATCCCGCTACGGATTCGGTTCACTTGGTCCCCGTCTTGCCGGCCGAGATCTCGATCGCCTTCTGGGCATACTCCTCGGCGGTCTCCGCGTAGCTGACGGCATCGCCGTAGCTGGCCTCGCTCGCTTCCACCTGCGCCTGCCGGAGGTGCTCCTGCGCATAGTAGAACTCGTAGGGCGCGTGACGCTCGGCGCCCACGGAGCGAGCCTGCTCGACTCGCGCCGACGCGGAGTTCATGCTCGCTGCATAATACACGCTTCCACAGCCCGCTTGCGTGAGGGCGAGGACGCCCAGAATCATAGACACAACCACGAGCCTTCGCATGCTTCGGGCAGTAAACAATTCTTTGTGCGCTTCTGCAAGCACGGGATTCGGGTATTGCGCGCGTTCTTGCGGGGCAAGGCGCCTGAAGGTGCCGCCTCTAGAAGCTAGAAGCGGCGGAAGACGCCGACGACGATTCCCAGCAGCATGGTCGGGCGGAAGTCCATCGCGCGGACCAGGATCGGAGCCATGGTCTTGTTGGCGGGCTGGAAGCGGACGTAGTCCTTCTCCGGGTAGTAATATTTCACGGTGGCCTCGTCCCCGATGAGGGCCACGACGATGTCGCCGCGGTTGGCCGTGAGCTGCTTCTTCACGAAGATGTAGTCGCCGTTCAGGATGCCGGCGTCGATCATGGAGTCGCCGTGGACCCGGAGACCGAAGACCTCGCGCCCGCCCTTGAGGAGGCCGCGGTCGATCTTGACCGTGTCGATGACGTTCTCTTCTGCATAGATGGGCAGGCCGGCGGCGACGCGCCCGAGGACGCGCACCTCGACGAGGTCATCGTCCACGGTCGCCACGGGCGTGAGCTCGTTCGAGGGAGAGCCGGGCGGCAGGCCATTCACGGTCCCCATGGCCGTCGGGCGCAGCGCGCGCGACTTCATGTCCTCGCGCGTGAGGTAGCCCTTGCGCTCGAGCGCACGAAGGTGATCGTTCACCCCGTTCGTGGACCGGATGCCCATGCGGGCGCCGATCTCACGAAGCGTCGGGGGATAGCCCCGATCGGTAATGGACTGCCGGATGAAATCGAGCACCATCTGCTGACGCTGAGTGAGGCCTTGCATGCGTGTAGAACAGTACTGAACACACGTTCTATCGTCAAGTAAAGTTGAACGATTGTTTGCAACAATACGTATCTACATCATTTTTCACTACGTCAGAAGACGCGCGTCCCGTGGCCTTTCGTCCCCTCCCCAAACGTTCCCCGCTGGAAGGACGACCATCACCGCCGCGCCGACAAGCTGTGGACAACCCTCGGCGGTTTTTGCTTTCACGGGCGCTCACTTCGACCAGGTAGCGAGGATCCGTGGCTCGAATGGCTCGCCGTGGCATGTCGGGCAGCCGTTCGGCTTGCCATCATTTCTCGTGAGCCCAGCCACGTACACGTCGTGCATCGCCGTGCGCAGCGCCTGGGGGTCGGTGCGGTCGGCGAGCGTGGTCTTCCCCTGGTGACACGAGTCGCAATAGAGCGGGCCCAAGTCGCCATCCTGCCCCGCGGGAGAGAGCCCGAGCACCAGATCATTCCACATGTGCGACGCGATCCGCTTCCGCGGCGTCCATGCCCTGAAATCGTCCACGTGGCAGTCCTTGCACTTCATCCCGAGCGACGCCGTGAAGGTGTTCATCACCTTGCTCATCTTCGACCGTTCGATCTTGTCGAGACGAGGAAGCTTCAAAGGATCAAGCCCGGCCTCGCGGAGCTTGTCCGCCATGGCGCGCGCGCGAAGGCGAGGAAGCCGCGAGGTCGCGGGCAAGGTCGAGGTCGGGGTCGAGGTCGAGGTCGAGGTCGGAGTCGAGGTCGAGGTCGAGGTCGAGGTCGAGGTCGAGGTCGGAGTCGAGGTCGGAGTCGCTGTCGCCGTCGAGGTCGGTGGCGTGCCCGGCGTGGTCCCCACCGGTGGGCCTCCCGCTGTCGCCCCGCAGGCCGCGATCATGAGCGCCAGCAGCGGGCGCATCAGCCAAAGCGCCCGCTCGTCGAGAGGAACGTCAGCTTGTCGTTCGTCTCGCGCAGGCGCGCCGCGAGCAGGCGAACGCACGCCCAGAGGACCTCGTAGGCGAGATCCTTGTGCAGGAAGAGCAGCTCGTCGAAGGCGTCCTTCGTCATCACGATCAGCCGGCAGCGCTCGTGTGCATATGCGTCTGCGGAGCGCGTGGACTCGTCGAGGAGCGAGAGCTCGCCGAAGACCTCGCCCGTGGCGAGCACCGCAAGCGCCTCCTCGCCCATGCCGGAGACCTCGCGCGAGATGCGGATTTTCCCCTCCATGATGATGAAGAGCTTGTCGCCAGGATCGCCGTAGCCGAAGATCTTGGTGCCCAGCGGATGCGCCTCTTCCGTGGTCGCCGCGGCGACCAGCGTGAGCGCGTCTTGTGTCAGACCGTCGAAGAACGGAACGCGCGCGAGTTGCTCCTCGCGTACGAGCGTGTCCATCGAGCTCTTGACGTTGGGCTGTGTCACTTTGGGGCCAAGACTATTCCATCACCGCTCGAGCCTCAACGCGCAAGCAGCGCAACCAGCGCGATGATCGCGGCGATCACCGCCGCCAGGACCACCAAGGCGAATACCTTGAGGACCGTCCGAAAGGCAGATGGTCCGGGAGGAGGGCCGCTGCGCTGGCGGAGAGGCATGCCTCCCAGCGCCACCGGCGACGACGGGATGGCCGAAGGCGCCATCATGATGCCGCTGGCCGTCGCGTCGCGGCCCTCGTCCTCGTAGGAGAGTATGGTGTTGCTGAGGCGACCCACGGAGATGGGGGCGACGACATCGGGCGCTCGGCGGCTGAACTCCGCGACCCGCTCGGCGGGCTCGTCCACGACCAGGACGGAGACACCGAGCCTGAGCATGCGACGATTGTCCCAGCGCGCGCGACGCTGAGGGACGAGGCGCGTGTAGCCGAGCCACGAGCCGCGCGTGCTCGTGCGATCCATCACGACGATGCCTTCCTTCTTGCGGACGACCTCGAGGTGATCGCGCGACACGTTGCGGTCCTCGACCTTGAGATCGGCCTTGGGGCCGCGGCCCACGACGTACACGCGCCCCTCTTCCTTCAGCGCGAGGACGTGACCGACGCTCGGCCCCTCGGTGACGCGGACGGTGGGCCAGGGCGGCGGGCGCAGGAACTCCTCGGTGTCGGCGTCATCCGATTCGTCGGTCGTGTGTCGCAGCTCCATGAGCACGTCGCCGACGCGGATCGGATCACCGATGCGGACGACGCGTGTGCTGTCCTCGGCGAGCGGCACCTCGCCGACGCTACATTCCTCGTCCCCCTGAAGGAACCACTCGCCGCCACGACAGGACAGCTTCGCGTGCTGCTTCCGGACGTTGGACGCGTCGATCTCGACGGCCGAGTCCGGCCCCGCACCGAGCGTCAGGGGCTCGCCGTTCAGCGGAAACTTGCGCAACGAATCGAAGCGCCCCGCGGGATAAACGACGAGCGTGAGCCCCATTCCGCACCCAGTTTACAAGAACCAGGGCGGAAAAGAGCAACTTCGAGTCAGTGCGAGCTGTTTGCTGCCAGCCAGCGCTCTGCTTCGAGAGCGGCCATGCAGCCGGAGCCGGCCGCGGTGACGGCCTGGCGGTAGACGAAGTCCTGGACGTCACCCGAGGCGAAGACGCCCGGGATGTTGGTCTGCGCGGTTCCCGGCTTCGTCTTCAGGTAGCCGTTGTCATGCATGTCGAGCACGCCAGTGAAGAGATCCGTGTTCGGCGTGTGGCCGATCGCCACGAAGAGCCCGGTGATGGCGATGTCCGTCTTTTCCTTGGTCTTGAGGTTCACGAGGCGCGCGCCCGTCACCTCGCCCTTGGACACGTCGAGGATCTCGTCCACGGCGGAGTTGTAGACGATCTTGATCTTCTGGTTCTTCAGCACGCGATCGACCATCGCCTTGCTCGCGCGGAACTCCTCACGGCGATGCACCAGCGTGACCGTCTTGCAGAGACCGGAGAGGTACATGGACTCTTCCATCGCGGTGTCGCCACCGCCGACGACGACGACGTCCTGATTTCGGAAGAACGCGCCGTCACACACGGCGCAGGCGCTGACGCCCTTGCCCTTGAGCGCGTCCTCGCTCGGGATGTTGAGCCACTTGGCCTGCGCGCCGGTGGCGATGATGACGGTCTGGGACTTGTATTCGAGGTTGTCGTCACCGGCCCACACCGTGAACGGGTGCTTCGTGAGGTCGACTTTGTTGACGTCCTCGGTGCGGATCTCCGCGCCCTGGTGGATTGACTGCTCGCGGAACGCGGCCATGAGCTCCGGCCCGGCGATCTTCGAGGGGAAGCCCGGGTAGTTCTCGACGTCGTTCGTGATCATCAGCTGGCCACCGGGGATGCCGCCGCGGCTCAGGCCCTCGAACATGAGGGGCTTCAGGTTCGCGCGCGATGCGTAGATGGCGGCGGTGTGCCCCGCGGGGCCGGATCCGATGATGATCGTTTTACGGACGTCTTGGCTCATGGCCCAGAATCATAAGCCCAAACAGGCCGCGCGGCCTCTCAAAACCGGTAGGAGACACCCACGTTGATCACATTGATCTGGTTCGTGATGGTGCCGAGGTTGATCGGATAGTTCGTGCGGTAGCGGGTCCGTCCGTTGGGACACGTGTTCCCCGTCACGTTGTCGGCAGCCGGATTGCAGGACGTTCCCGCGGTGCCGGAGAAGCCCTCGGCCAGGGGGTTCTTGTTGTCCTGGTCAGCGTAGAAGATGTGGCCGTAGCCGAGGGAGAACTCGAGCGCGTTCGTCTTCGTGTTGTCCTCGTCGTAGCCGCCGAATCGCAGGCGGTACGTCGCGCCGATCGTGAGGCCGAAGTTCTGCGACGCCGCGAACTGCACGTTCTGGAACTGCTTGTCCTGGCCGCGCGACTGGTAGAAGCCGCCCGCGCGGATGGCGAACCGGTCGGGCATGGCGTTGAAGTCACCGCCGACGCGCACGCCGAAGACGTCCTTGTAGCCAGTGGGCACGTCCGCGTTCGGAGGCAGGTACGCGCCCTGGATGCCGGACACCGGCAGGATTCCGTTGCCGTTCTGATCGCCCGGGAATCGAACCTGCGTGGCGTCCGCGGCGCTGTTGTTCGCCCACGTGAGATCGATCTCGGCGTCGAACTTGTCCGTGAGCATCGGGTCGCGCGTGTGCGGCTTGTGGACGCGGAGCTTGTGGTAGCGGAAGCCCAGCTTGGCCTCCATCGGGATCGCGAGCTTCACCGTGGCGTTGTCACCCTTGCCGCACGGGTTGCTCGCCTGGTCGCCGACCAGACCAGTGCCGCAATCGCTGAAGATCGTATCGCCGTGGGTCACGCCCGAGCTGTCGCCCTTGGCGTTCTTCGCCGTGTAGAAATTGACCTGGGTGCCGACGTCGCCGCGCGCCTTCACGGCGTCGCTCCACTTGTACCAGCCCGCGATGTCGAACTCCTCGGTCGGGCTGTAGAGAGCGCCGAGCGTGAAGCCGGGGACGAAGTAGTCCGCGACCTGGAGATCCGCGCGGACGTCGTTGCCTGGACCGAGCTTGTCCCCGTTGAGGCCGAGCGACGAGTTCGCGAGCTTGAACTTCGCGATGCCCCACTGGAACGCAGCGCCAAGACGCAGGCCGTTGACGACCTCGTAGCCAGCGCCGATCTGCGGGAAGACAACGAGGCCTTCCTTCTTCACCAGCATGTAGCGCGTGGGCGACGGCACCATGTCGCCGTTCGGGCCCTTCACGAAATCCGGCCAGTGCGCGGCGCCCGCAGCGCTGGGGCCGATGACGCCGATGCCGAGGCCGAGGCGATCGTTCACGCGGTAGGTGAACGCCATCTGGGGATCGAAGTTGGGCTCGTCGTCGGCGCAGTACTTCTGGAACGTGTTGCCGCCGCCCGCGAGGAGCGGATCAGCCTGCGACGTGTCGAAGGCCGACCGCACGCGCTGGAAGCACGAGTGCTGGAAGATGACGTTGCTCTGCAGCGTGAGCCGGGTGGGCTGTCCCGCAAGGCCCGCCGGGTTGTAGAAGACGGCGAGCGGATCCGAAGCGCGAGCGACCCAGGCGCCACCGCGCGAGAACTGCTCGGAGCCGTTGTCCGGAAACTCCGTCACGTTGGTGGCGTGAGCAGAGCCTGCCGCAAACAGCGAAGTTGCGAGAAGAGAGACGACCGTGAGCGAACGAAGCGGCAAGCGCATGGGCACGCGCTGAACCTACCTTCCCCTGTCGAAAACTTCACCAGCTATCGCACATGACGCGATGCGCTAGTCAGTCGCGGACGGGGGTGGCCTTCAGGGACGCGCGACCGTCCTTCACGTAGACCGAGAACTTCACGCGCTTGCATCCGTGCTTCTGGATCAGGGTGTCGCGGTTCTTGCGCAGAGTCTGCTGGAACTTCTCGAAGGTCAGGCCGTCGACCGCCTCACCGCATTGGCGCTTGGTGCGGATGAAGTCGTCGTAGACGGTGAGCCACTCGGAGTTCTCATCGCCGGGCTTGCCTGCCGCGCCGTACTGGCCAGTGGCCGCGGCGAGCAGGGCCGCAGGAGGCTCGCCCACCATCGTGGCCTCTTCGCGATCGGCGTCGGGCGCGAGCGGCGCCATGGGGTTGAAGAGCGGCGAAGGATTTCCTGACGGCACTGCAACCGGCACGCTGCCAGTCGTCGGAGGTGGCCGGCCGGCGCCTGTCCCTGAAGGCGCGGGAGCACCTGCGGCAGGCGTGGGGGCCGCGCGCTGCGGGAGCGTGCCGGTGCCCGGGAAGCCAGGAGGACCACCAGGGGAAGGACCACCGGGAGAACCATGCATGGGTGCGCCGAGGGGGGGAGGTCCACCGGGCCGCTGACCAGGACCAGAGCCCGGGGGAGCGTGTGGATTGGGCGGCTGATGAGGATGAGGCATGGGCGGACGGGGCCCATTCGGCCCACCACCAAGAGGAGGAGGAGGCCCGAACCCGCCAGGTGACGAGCCGCCCGGCTGAGGAACGTTCGGGATCTGGCCCGAGCCCGCGCTGGAGTCCGCGAGCGGGAACGAGAAGGCGCTCATGGCCGGATTTGCGGGGACCGGGCCGAGGATGGACTCCAGGTTCGCGGGACGCTTGGCCTGACCTCCGGCCTTCTCGACGACGCGCTCCATGCCCGCGTTGATGTCCACGGCGACCGCGCGAAGACCGCCGGAGAAGCGCGGAAGCTGCAGCGCATCGATCTTGCCAGCGCGCAGCGCCTGCGCCTGGACGACCATCTCCTTCTGAGGGCGCGAGTGCTCGACGAACGAGAACAGGAAGCCGAAGAGCGAGCCGCCCACGACCACCGAGATGACGAGCCACAGCTTGACGCTTGCCTTGTCCTTGTCGTCAGCGCCCGTGACGAAGCCCATGGGCCCGCCGATCGAGACACGTGGACGCACGACGGCGAAGCCCGCGCCGTTCTCCTTCATCTCCCATGCATCGCCCGGGAGACGCACGAAGACGGCGCCGGCCTTCTCGCTGCCGGACACGGACAGCCGCGTCACGTCGGTGCGACCGGTGTCCTTGTAGCCCTTGTCGCCAGCGGGATCGAAGAGCTTCGCGATCTCCGGGCCGAGCAGCCCGAAGTTCGCCTCATCGAACTCCTCACCTTGGCCGAGCGTGCCGGTAATGGGCTTCTGCCCGCCGGAGAAGAACGCGACGTTGGTGCGAGTGCGCTTTGCGATCTCCTTCGCGAAGCCCGCGTCGATCCAGCGGATGGCGACGACCGCGCCTAGCGGAGGCTGGCCGATCTCGTCCTCGATCGGCCGGGTGACCACGCGCGCGACCTTGCCGTCCCAGATCCACGTGTCGTCGCGGAGGTTGCCGTGCAGGGCGTCGAACACCGCGGGATAACCGCCGAGCTCGAAGCCGGTGGACGCGTTCGCCGTGTCGTAGCCGACCTGCGAGACCACACGTCCGTCGCGGTCGACGAAGAAGAGCGCGTCGTTCTTGTACTCGGGCGGGAGGTTGTCGTTGAAGGCCGTGAGCGCTTTGCGACCGTCTTCCTTCGCCGAGGTCGGGATCGAGTCCTTGCCGTTCGCGTTCTTCAGGACCTTGCGGCTTGCGTCGTCGGCGCTGACGCGCAGGAGGTTGTCGAGGCGACGACGCGCGTCGATCTGGAGCGCCCAGCTCACGACCTGGCTGTCGCCCTTCAACGTCTCCGTCATGGCGAGCGCCGCGCGCCGATCGTACTGACCGACCGCGAGCGACACCACGTACACTGCCGCGCCCACCACGAGCGAGAGCAGCACGTACCAGATGCGGGACATGATCATCATCGGGGAGCGCCCCCATCCACGCCGCCGCCACCTGCGCCACCGCCTGCAGGGGCTGGGGCTGGTGTCACGGTCAGGGGCTCCTTGAGCTCCGTGAGGCGGTCCTTCGCGGCCACCGGAACCGGCTGCCCGACCTGCTTGCCGTCGAAGAAGGCCTTGAGGACGTAGTCACCGTTTGCGAGCGTGAACGCGAACGCATTGTCGCGACCGGGGTACGTGATCTGGACGGCCTGCGAATCGACGATGACCCAGGTGCGCACGCTCGGGGAGAGCTCGTCGCGGAACTCGAACTTGCCGGCGCCCGTGGGGGCGACCCATTCGCGGACGCCGCCAGCGCTCTGGTTGTCCGCCTTGAAGGTGGCAACGCCCACCCCGTAGATGCGGTGGTTGAACGGGTCCAAGTTCCTGAAATGGAGCTTCTGCCCGGGCGCCACCACGATCGTGGTGGGGTAGATGCGACCGCCCGTGAGGCTCATCAACATGGCCTTTTCCTGCGGCGCGCCGCCGCCGGAGGACATCGCCGCGATGCAGAGATCGTGCGACGGATTCCCTGACAGATTGAAGAACTTCGAGTCGACGGCGGGCGACGGCTCGCGCCAGGTCCACCGGTGCGCGTCCGTCTTGGCGGCCTCCACGTAGACGTCGGGGAAGAGCTTCTCATGGCCGATGATCCGCCCGCGAACGTTCGGGTTCACGGCGGAGACGCTGGGCGCCACGAAGGACGCCACGGTGAACGCCAGAAGCGCTCCAACCAGGGCAAGGCAAGAAGGTAGTTTCTGCATGTCTTCCGGGAGGTGCCGAGACTACACTACTGAGCGTAACGCGTCATCGTTCAGATTTCGGGGTATGCTTCTCCCATAGTGGACCAGCGCGAGCAGCGCGAGCAGCGGCCGGCCCGTCCGCCTGCCGAGAGCGTCGGAGACGACGAAGCCCTTCCGGTTTCGGTGCGGACCTCCATCGTTCCGGTGCCCTTGAAGCCCCGGGGGGACCGCCCCGCGCCGCTGGT
This sequence comes from Myxococcales bacterium, assembly GCA_025355005.1. Taxonomy (GTDB): domain Bacteria; phylum Myxococcota_A; class Polyangia; order Polyangiales; family Polyangiaceae; genus JANXLV01. The sequence goes on from JANXLV010000307.1 coordinate 51,899, forward strand.
CTTCAAGCAGGGCGCCCGAGCACCCTACGGGGTGCGCTGGTACGGCGTCACGTCGCTCTACGGCCACATGCGGAATTTCGTGTCGCGTGCGATCGCGGCCGAGTCGGTCGACTCGCGCGACTGGATGCGGCCGAACCCACCGGCGGAGCTGCTCGCGTCGGCGTGCCGCACGCTCGCGATCCCGCCCGCAGCTTCCCTGGTCGAGGCGCTCGGTCGTCCCGTGTGGATCGATTTCGCCGCGGACACGGGTGACGACCGCGACGTCTCGGCCGCCGTGGGCCGCATGGTGTCGGATGTGTACCAGGTGGACGGTCGGGTGCTGCCTCGCGGGGACGTGCTGCTCTTCGGCGGGGACATCGCCTATCCGGTCGCGACCGCCGACGAGATCCACGCGCGCCTCATTCTTCCGTGGAACGAGTCGCTGCGCGAGCTGCGGTCGAGCGGAGAGCGGCGCGTCTTGCTCGGCGTCCCAGGCAACCACGACTGGTACGACGGGCTCGACGGCTTCGGCCGCCTCTTCCGCAAGCGTGTCGACGAGCCACTGCGAACCGATCACAAGGACCAGCGCTCTCGCCTCGCGCAGCGGATCGCGCGGCGCCGCGGCCGCAAGCTGGGTCTCGTGGCGCGCGGACTCCACCTGGACGAGGTGGGCGCTGCGGTCGGCTTCCTGCCGCGCATCTTCAAATCCGTACGCGCGTTCTTCCGCGGCGTCGCGATCCGTCGCCGGCGGCGTCTTGCGCTGCGCGGCTACGAGCCCGTGCAGGAGGCCAGCTATTTCGTGCTGCCGCTCGCGAGCGGGCTGGAGCTCTGGGGCGCGGACCGTCAGCTCGGGCGCGTGGACTTCCGCCAGCGAACGTTCTTCAAGAAGCACCGCCAGAAGCACCCGGACATGCGCGTGCTCTTCGCGTCCGGCGACCCTGCAATGGCGTACGGCGAGCGGAACGCACCTGGCGCGGACATGCTCGCGGCGTGCCGGCTCTCCTTCCTCGATGACCGCGTCTTCTTCCTCGCGGGAGACTTCCACCACTACGAACGGCGCGCGGTCGGCGACAAGAGCATCCACGTGATCGCCGGCGGCGGAGGCGCTTTCTTGCATGGTACACGCATCGCGCCCTACCCCGAGGGCGCCCCCGCGCGCGTCTGGCCCGACGCGAAGATGACCACGCAGCTGGTGTGGCAGGTCCCACTGAAGCTCATGGCGGGTCGCGCAGGTCTGATGGTGCACATCGCGTTCGGGGGCTTCGGATTCCTGGCGATGGGCGCGGCGGAGCGAAGCGGCACCGCGCTGGCCGTCGCGTCGCTCATCATGAGCGGCCTCATCTGGATGTTGCTCTTCGGCGTGGGCGCGGCGCAGGGTCGGCACCCGAAGAAGATCGCGGCCGTGTCACTCCCGTTTGGTGTGGCGCTCGGCTTTCTTCCGATGCTCCTGCGAATGGCGATTCCACGTGTGGTGCCTCATCTCGCCCAGGACACCGCGGTGCTGATCGCCTACGCATTCGCCGGCTCGTTCCTGTTCGGGCTGTTCCTCGTGGCTGTGACGGTGCTGGGCCTCGAGCACCAGCAAGCATTCACAGTGCTGGGCCATCCGGGGTTCAAGCATTTCGTGCGGCTGTGCGTGCACCCGAGCGGGAAGATCGAGGCGTGGGTGATCGGGAAAGACGACATGCTGGCGACGGGAGACCCGGAGCTGATCGACAAGTTCGAGTGGCCGACAGCGACAACCGCGACGCCCTCGACCTGAAGCTCGGCCGCGACCCTACGCCACTGGCTTGAGCAGGATCACGAAGCGGGTTCCGGTTCCGTCTTCTACCGGCTCCGCCCAGATCTCTCCCTGGTGCTGCTCGACGATGTTTCGCACGATCGACAGGCCCAGGCCCGTGCCGCGGCCTTCGCTCTTCGTCGTGAAGAACGGCGTGAAGATGTTCGTGAGGTTCTCCACGGGGATGCCGTGGCCGTTGTCCTCGACCGTGACCTTCACGCGGTCGTCGAGGACGGACGTGGTGACGCGGAGGCGCCCCGCGGACGCAGGCATCGCATGACAGGCGTTCGTCACCAGGTTCACGAACACCTGCGCCAGCTGCTCCGGCATGCCAGAGACGTCAGGCACGGTGACGAAGTCGCGCGACACCTCCGCGCCCGCCTCTGCGATGACGTGCTCGCAGAACGCGAGCGCGCGATCGATCACGGTGGACACGCGCACGGGCTCGGTCCGCTGCTGCGAGGGCCGTGAGTAGGTGACCAGATCGCGCGTGAAACGGAGCATGCGCGTGGCGGACTCGCTGATGCGGCGCAGGCGCTCGACATCCGCGGGATCCGAGGGCGTCGCTGTCATCTTGCGAAGCAAGAGGTCGGTGTACGCGACGATCGAAGTGAGCGGGTTGTTCAGCTCGTGCACCACGCCCGCGGCGATCTGCCCCAGCGAAGCGAGCTTCTCTGCCTGCACCATGTGTCCCATGAGCACGCGAAGGTTGGTGGCGTCCTCGTTCGCCTTCCCGTGTGAACGCGCGAAGAGCAGGCCACGGCCCATGCCCTGCGCGGCGCGCTCGAGCACGTGCCTGGTGGCGGAGTCGGCGTCCATGAGGTTCGGGTCGTCGCCAGCGACGTGCAGCGTGGTGCCGTTGGGCTCGGCGCCGAGCGAGAACTCGAACGCATAGCCCGGGAAGAGCCGCGTGGGATCCATCCCGACGGCGCGGTGGTCCTCGCCGGGCGGCGTGACCTTGTAGACCTTCTGCTCCGCACCGCTCAGGTCGCGCGTGCTCTTGCGCTCGGCATTCAGCCCGTTCGCAGGCGGCGCGTACACGAGGCACGCGCCCACGCCGCATGCCGGCAAGATGTCGGAGAGAGCGCGAAGCATGGCAAGAACCACGGCCTCCTCGCCTTCGGAGACGGGCAGGTCGATCGTCGCGACGAGGAGCCTGTCGAGCCACGTACCCGGCACGCTGGCGAGGCCGAGGCGCCCGGACGAGATGCGCACCTCGCGGCTCACCGGCATGCTGGACTGGACGGGGGTATGAGACTCGCTGACCTGCTGGTGCTCTCCGGAGGCGCGACGCGCGTGCTCGCCCGAGGCGCGCTCCTCGGCGGTCTTCTCGCTCGCCTTGTCTTCGGGAGTTGCGTCGGTCTTTGCCATCAGGTGTTGGGCTCCGGCGCGGGTTCCGAGGTCTTGGTGGACTCTTCGCTCGCCTTGTCCAGGTCGAGGATCTTCTGCTTTCCCACGTAGGTCTTCGTCTCGTACTTGGTGATCTTGCCGATCTTCCGGACGATCTCCGCCATGCGCTCCGTCTCCTGCTCGATGACGGCAGCGGCGCGCTCACCTTGCGAGCCCTCCGTGAGGAGGCGACGCAGCAGCGTGGCGTAGTTGAGGACGGAGGTGAGCGGCTGGTTCAGCTCGTGCGCGGCCGCGCCGGCGAGCTCCGCGATGACGGCCTGGCGCTCTTGATCGATAAGCTGGTCCTGCGCCTGCTTCAGGCTCTGCTCCATGCGCATCTTCTCGCGAAGGTCGGTGAAGATGCCGACGCTGCCGACGGGAACGTCGCGATCGTAGATGAGCGCGCCCGCGAAGCTGACGGGCACCGCAGCGCCGCTGCCGTCCAGGATCTCCGTGCGAAGCCCCTCGACGCGGCCCTTGCCGTCGCGGATGAGCCGCATGTGGCGCTCCGCCGTGCCCTTCGGATAGAGCTCGCGAACGTCGAGGCCAACGACATCCTTCGCCTCGCGCCGGTAGATTCGCTCCGCCGCGCGATTGAAGAACACGACGCGACCTTCCATGTCGGCGCTGATGATCGCGTCCACGGAGGAGTCGATGACGCGCTGGAGGAAGTCCTTCGTCTTGAGGAGCTCGGCCTCGACCGCGCGCTCCTGCGTCACGTCGCGGAACGTGCAGAGGATGGCGCCCTCTTCGCGCAGGACGCTCGAGAAGTTCATGCTGAGCACGAGCTTCGCGCCGTCCCGCTTGCGCTCCACGCGGACGTCCATGCCTTGGGGATACTCGCCGCGCGCAAAGCTCTCCTTGAGGAGCGTGCCCAGGTCACCGTCACCGCCATTGAAGAAGACGTCGAGGAGGCGGCGTCCGCGGAGCTCCTCTTCCTCGTAACCCGTGATCTTGCGCGCCGTGGGGTTGGAGAAGAGCAGGTGCCCCTCGGCGTCGATCACGACGATGCCGTCGGCGGAGCTCTCGAAGAAATCCGCATAGCGCTGCAGGGAGCGCAGGCGGCGCTCGGCCTCGAACCGCGCGACCGTGACCTGTTGCGTCTGATCACGAAGTGACTGCAGCACGCGCGCATTCCGCAGCGCGATCGCCATGGCGCCGGAGATGGTGCGGCACAGATCGACCTCGCGCTCACCGAAGCCATACGCTGCGCGCGCGCGAAGGAAGATGACGCCGAGCGGCTTCTTCTCGTAGAGGATCGGCAGGACGCACATCGAGCTGAACGCGATCGGGTTGTCGCCCTTCTCGCGCCCGGCCTGGTCAGCCCGCACGATGTCGAAGAGCGGATGCTTCGTGGCGTCAGGAATGATCAACGGCGCGCCGCTGGTGAGCACCTGCTGGATCTCGGGGTACTTCCCGAGATCGATCGGCAGGTCACGGAGCTGCTCGTCGTCGCTCGCGGCCACGACGTAGCCGACGTTGCCGGTCTCGCGGACGAGGACGATCGACACGCGGTCGATGTGACCGACCTCCGCGATGCGCTGCACGACGGTGAAGAGGATGCCGCGGAAATCCAGGTTCGACGCGAGCGCCTGCGTGAGCTCGAGGACGACCTGCGCGTCGCGCTCCTTCTGCGCGAGCGTCTCCATCGCAGTGCGCAGGCGCAGCTGGCCGCGGACGCGCGCGACGAGCTCCACGGGCTTGAACGGCTTGCGCACGAAGTCGTCGGCACCAGCCTCGAAGGCCTTCGCGACCTCGTCGTCAGCGTCGATCGCGGTGAGAACGACCACCGGAAGGTCGCGTGTCTCCGCGCGCGCCCGCAGGATGCGGAGGACCTGATAGCCGTCGGGCGGTGGCATCACGAGATCGAGCAGGACGATCGACGGATGCACCTTTTCGATCTGCGCGAGCGCCTCCGCCCCCGACCCCACGCTGACGTAGTCGAGCTTCGCGGCGGCAAGCGCCTGCCCGAGCACATGACGACTCACGGTGTCGTCGTCGACCACCAGAACGGGACCGGCGCTCATCCAGGCATAAATCTACACGGTTTTCCGCGCAAACGCAAAGCCCACAGGCTCAATCGGACGAGGCAGGTCGCTCAGGTTTCACTCAGGTTTCGGTGCCATTCAGCCTCAGGTTTCGGTGCCATTCAGGCTCAGATCGCCGCTGCCTTTGTCGTCGCCCTTGCCATCGAGGATGGTGAGCGGTCCTTTGAGCGACACGGTGGTGATGCGGCTGCCCTTCGGGTTCACGCCGATGGTGCCTTCGAGCTTCGCGCGCAGGCGCAGACCGCCGTCGATCTTCTGGGTGAACGTGAAGCTGACGCCGAACTCCGCCTGGTCCGCGGTGGCGGACTTCAGGATGAACTCCACGCCGTCGACGGTGGTCTTGCCGTCGTCCTTGATGCCGATCATGTCGAGTACGGAGTCGGTCGAAGGAACGAGCTTCTCGCCGACCTTGAGCGCCCGGTTCGGGAGAAACTCGGCGGCCTTGTCCTTCTCGAAGACGTCGGCGTAGTGGCCCTGGAGCTCCTTCATGTTGGGGCCGCTCACCTTGGCGCCGCCGGAATCCAGGGCGGACAGCTTTCCGTCGTCGGTGCGGCTCACGACGAAGCGCGAGCCCGCGAGCGGGTTCACGGACTTCTTCTCGTCGCCCGTGCCCTCCTGCTTCGTGGAGAAGAGCTCCTTCACGTCGAGCGCCGCCTTGGTCACGCGGAACTCGTCGGAGGCCTCGACCTCTACGGCGGTGGTCTGCTGCTCCGTCTCGCGGAACGTCTTGCCGCCGAAGGTGAACTTCATGGTCATCTTGTTGGTCGCCGTGAGCTTCGTGCCGGCCTTGGGCACGGACTTCACGAAGCTGACGTCCGTCGACGCTGCCGTGGTGGCAGCGGCGTCACTGCCGACGGCGTCCCCCTTCACCTTGCAGGAGGAGAGCGACAACAACAGGATTGCGACCGCACCAAGAGCGACTGTCTTCATCGGCCGACGAAAATAACACGAGAGCGGTTATTAACGGCAAGTAACCTTCAACCGGCCCGCACCACGGTCGGCGCTAGAAGAGGCCGCCCTGCGCGGCGCCTCCCTGCGGTGACTTGCCCAGGTGCTCGTATGCCTTGCGCGTGGCCACGCGACCACGCGGCGTACGACCGATGAAGCCCTGCTGGAGCAGGTACGGCTCGTAGACGTCCTCGATCGTGTCGCGGGGCTCGCCCAGGGCGGCGGCGAGCGTCTCCACGCCCACGGGACCACCCTCGTAGTCCTCGATGATGATCTTGAGGAGGCGGCGGTCCATCTCGTCGAAGCCGGCGTCGTCGACCTCGAGCCGCTTGCATGCGTCGCGAACGCCAGCGGTGTCGATCTTGCCGTCGCCGAGCACGTCCGCAAAATCGCGCACGCGACGGAGAAGGCGATTCGCGATGCGCGGCGTGCCCCGTGCGCGCTTGCCGATCTCGGTGGCCGCGGCCTCCTCGATGGCGACGCCGAGCAGCGCCGCGCTCCGAAGCACGATGCGCGCGAGCTCCGGCACTGGATAGAAGTCGAGCCGCATGACGTGCCCGAACCGCGAGAAGAGCGGAGCCGTGAGGAGCCCGGTGCGCGTGGTGGCGCCGACGAGCGTGAACGGCGCGACATCGATCTGGATCGACGACGCGAACGCGCCCTCCCCTGTCATGATGTCGATGCGGAAGTCCTCGAGCGCCGGATAGAGGCTCTCCTCCACGACGGGGTTCAGGCGATGAATCTCGTCGATGAAGAGGATGTCGTTCGGGCCGAGCTTGGTGAGCAGCCCAGCGAGCGCGCCCTTGTGCTCCACGACGGGACCGTTCGTCATGTGCAACGCGACGCCCATCTCGTGCGCGAGGATCTGCGCGAGCGTGGTCTTGCCGAGGCCGGGCGGACCACACAGGAGCAGGTGATCGAGCGGCTCGCCGCGACGCTTCGCTGCGGTCACGAAGACGCGGAGGTTCTCCTTGTGCTTCTCCTGGCCGACGTAGTCGTCGAAGGTCTGCGGGCGAAGCGTGCGGTCGAAGCGCGTGTCGTCGCCGTGCGCGGCACCGTCGACGGGGCGCGGGTCGGGAGGCTCCGGCGCCGCTTTTTTCGGAGGTTTCGCCACGTCCCTCCTTCTACACGATCTTGGCGGGGACCTTGCAGGTCAGGCCGTGGAGATGACCGAATCCCCTTCGTCGCGACGACGCCCGCCGGGAGACAACGCGCCTCGACCGGCGGGTTTCTTCGAGCAAAGCCGCGAACGGATGATGTCGGACGTCCGCTACCTGCTTCGCCAGCCATCCACCCCCTGGATCGTGTTCGACCGAAGCTCGCCGCCAAGCGACAGCTCGACCTCAACC
>JANXLV010000311.1 GCA_025355005.1 Myxococcales bacterium
GCCGCCAACGCTCGGAGGTGAGCTCGGCGTCGCGCTCCGGCCCGGTGTCATGGGTGTGGGCGGCGAAGACTGCGTGAGGCTGGCGACGATTTCCCGCGGGTTCAGCGTGCCACCGGATGGGAGCCGCAGCTTGGGCGGTGACGTGGGCGTGTGCGACGGGCTGGACGCCGGATTGGACGGCGGATTGGACGCCGGATTGGACGGCGGGTTCGAAGGGCGGTTCGATGGCCGGCTGGACGGGTTCGACGGAGGATTCGAGATGCGCCCGGAGCCGAGCGCCGAGTATGCGCCCGAGCGGGTCGACAGCGGCGTCCCCGATGGATGCGTGGCCGCGCTCGCGATTCCGAAGTCGAGAACGCAGACGCGTCCATCGGTCGCCACGACCACGTTGGAGGGCTTGAAATCGCGATGGATGATGCCACCGGCGTGCGCGGCCGCCAGCCCTTCCGCCGCGCCCTTCATCACCTGCAGGACCTCCTGCCATGTACGCGGCTGCTTCAGCCAGGTGCGCAGCGTGTCGCCTTCGATGTACTCGAGCGCCAGGTACAGATTGCCCTGGTGTGCACCCACGTCGTAGATGGCGACGACGTTCGGGTGCGACAGCTGCGCCATCGCCTGTGCTTCGCGCTGCATGCGTGAGCGCGCGTCCTCCGATACGGCCTCCGTGTGCAGGACCTTGATCGCGACACGACGCGAGAGGATGGTGTCGTACGCCAGCATCACGGCGCCCATGCCGCCGCTGCCCAGCGCCTCGACGATGACGTAGCGGTCGAGCACGGTGCCCGGCTGCAGGTTCAGCTTCAACCGTGGACGCGGCACGCGAGGAGCTGTGGGCGCGTCGGCCGCGTCCGTCTCGCGCTCGTCATCGGCCGGCAGTTTTTCGCTCACAGAAGCCTCTCGATCCTACCACGAGTGAGGATCAGCGGCCCGCGGCGTGGGTCGCTTTTGATGTAGCCTCTGCCGCATGCGCGTACCGGGGTCATCGAAGGTCGTGGCGTCACTGGGGTTCATTTTCTTCGCGGCGCTGCTCTTCGCGTCCGCGGGAAGTAGCGTGGCCTTCGCCGCGACGCCGCTCGCGCCAAGCGCGGTGCCCGAGCCCTTGAAGCCATGGACCGCGTGGGCCACGGACGGCAAGGAGGACGCGCTGTGTCCGACCTTCCACGGTCGCGCCGACATCTTCCGGTGCGCGTGGCCTTCGCAGATCGATCTCAAGCTCGACGATCATGGCGGCCGCTTCGTGCAGAAATGGCGCATCGACGTCCGCACGTGGGTACCGCTTCCGGGTGACGACAAGCGGTGGCCGATCGACGTGAAGATCGAGAACACCCGCGCGATCGTCGTCTCCCACAACGGCGCACCGAGCGTGGAGCTCCTGCCCGGCGAGCGCACTGTCTCCGGCAGCTTCGCGTGGGACTCACTGCCCGAGTCCATTCACGTGCCGCCGGAGACCGCGCTGCTCTCGCTCTCCATGCGCGGGGCTGCGATCGCTGCGCCGAACCGCGACGCGCAGGGCACGCTCTGGCTGCAGAAGGCTGCCACGAAGGAAGAGGGCGACTCGCTCGAGTTCGTGGTTCATCGAAAGCTGTCGGACGACATCCCGGCGATGCTCGTGACGCGGATCGAGCTCCATGTCTCCGGCAAGAACCGCGAAGAGCTCCTCGGAAAGGCGCTCCCGTCAGGCTTCGTGCCGCTCTCGACGGACAGCGGGTTGCCTGCGCGTCTGGAGCCCGATGGGCACGTGCGAACCCAGGTACGGCCCGGGATCTTCGTCATCGAGATCACGGCGCGGAGCGAGGGGCCCGCGAATACATTCAAACGACCTGCGCCGGATGGCCTGTGGCGCGTGGGAGAGGAGGTCTGGGTCTTCGAGGCGAAGAACGACTACCGCATCGTGAGCGTGGACGGCGTCTCGTCGATCGATCCGCAGCAGACCACGCTGCCGGACGCGTGGAAGCGATTGCCGGCGTATCCGATGAAGCTCACCGACACTCTCACGCTGACCGAGAAGCGACGCGGAGACGCGGATCCGCCGCCGAACCAGCTCGCGCTCTCACGCTCGCTCTGGCTCGACTTCGACGGTACCGGCTACACCGTCAGCGACACGCTCACGGGAACGTTGAACCGCGACTCGCGCCTGACGATGGCGCCGCCGACGCTCCTTGGACGCGTATCGATCAGCGGCAAGGATCAGTTCATCACGCATCTGGGCGACGCGTCGCAGACGGGCGTGGAGGTCCGGCAGGGACACCTGACCGTGAACGCCGATAGCCGGATTCCAGGCGATCCGAGCGACATCCCTGCGGTGAGCTGGGCCCACGACTTCCACCAGGTGAGCGGCACGCTGCATCTGCCGCCGGGCTGGCGGCTCCTGCATGCGAGCGGCGTGGACGACGTGCCCGGAACCTGGGTGAGGCACTGGTCGCTGCTCGAGCTGTTCCTCGCGCTCGTGCTCGCGGTGGGCTTCGCGCGCGTGCATGGCGTGCGGTGGGGCATCGCGGCGCTGGTGCTCTTCGGGCTCACGTTCCCGGAAGACGGCGCGCCGAAATGGACGTGGCTCTTCGCGCTCGCGCTCGAGGCCGTGTTCCTGGTGGTGCCGCAGGGCACGGTGAAGGACGTCTTCGGTCATGCGCGGACCTTTGCCATGGTGCTCATCGCGCTCATCGCCATCCCGTTCGCCATCGGTCAGATCCGCGTCGGCATGTATCCCACGCTCTCGCAGCCCGACGCGGTGGTCGGTAACGGCGAGGTCGAGCAGGATGGCGAGTCCCCTGGCTTCGTCCGCGGCGATGTCGCGCCCGCAGCACCTCCGCCGGCGCAGAACGGACCGGTGGTGCCCAAGGTGGTTCCGAACACCACGCCGCAGAGCGCGCTGGGTGGGCAGGCCGCGACGGATGTGCCACCTGCCGAGAAGCCCGTGGATGCGCTGCAGACGGACGACGCGCGGCGTCGCGAGCTCTCGAAGGACGAGGACAAGGCTGGAAAGAGCTACAAGCGTCCATCTGGCTGGAGCGGCTCCGGCGTCTCGCAGTCCGACCTCCGGTTCAACTCGAATGCGGAGGCCTACGATCCGACGGCGATCGTGCAGACCGGCCCGGGCTTGCCGCGCTGGAACTGGCAGACGCTGAGCCTCTCGTGGAGCGGGCCCGTCTCCGCAGCGCAGCGGGTTCATCTCTATCTTCTCTCGCCCACGACGAACGTGGTGCTGGCGTTCGTGCGCGCGCTCCTCGCGTTCGTGCTGGTGCTCCGCTTCTTCCCGTGGACGCGGCGCTTCTTCCCCGGGTCGTGGGGCGCTGGCCCGCGAGCCGCGGCGGTCGTGGCGGCGCTGCTCATGTGCATCGTCATGTCTCCGCGGCTTGCGCACGCGCAGGCCACGCCGAGCAAGGAGACCCTCGACGAGCTGCGTGATCGCTTGCTCCGCAAGCCGGAATGCACGCCCAGCTGCGCGGCGGCTGGTCGCATGGCGATCGAGGTGCGCGGCTCCGTGCTCACGCTGCTCATGTCCATCGACGCCAAGGCGAACACCGCCGTCCCCATCCCGGGCTCCAGCGCGCAGTGGACCCCCGCGGAGGTGCTGGTCGATGGAAAGCCGGCGCCCGGGCTGCTCCGCCTCGGCGACGGAACGCTCTGGCTCGAGCTTGCGGAGGGCAGTCACCAGGTGACCGTGCGCGGGCCCGTGCCTGCACGCGAGTCCTTCCAGGTCGCGCTACCGTTGAAGCCGCACCACGTCGAGAAGGCCGTCATGGAGGGCTACTCCGTGGAGGGCCTCCACGAGGACGGCCTTGCCGACGACAACTTGCAGTTTACACGCGTCGTCGCCGCCGCTCCTGGCGCGCCATCAGGCTCGCTGCAGCCCGGAGCGCTTCCGCCCTTCGTGCGCGTGGAGCGCACGCTGCAGATCGGTCTGAACTGGCAGATGGACACGCACGTGGTTCGCGTGAGCCCGAAGGGCACTGCGGTGGTGCTCGAGGTGCCGCTCCTTCCGGGGGAGAACGTCACCACGGCGGATGTGCGCGTCGTCGGAGGCAAGGCGCTCGTCAACATGGGGCCGCAGGCGGTCGACGTCACGTGGCACTCGGTCGTGGAGCAGAAATCTCCGCTCGTGCTCGTGGCGGGGAAGTCGCCGTCGTGGAGCGAGGTATGGCGCGTCGACGTGGGGCCCATCTGGCATGCCAGCTACGCGGGCATCCCAATGGTCCACACCGAGCCGGAGAGCGACATCCGCACGCCCACGTTTCGGCCCTGGCCGGGAGAGACGGAGAAGATCGAGCTCACGCGGCCCAACGGCGTTTTGGGGCAGACACTCACGATCGACGGTGCCACGATGGATGTACGGCCAGGCCTGCGCGCGACCGACGTCACGCTCACGCTGAGCGTGCGATCGAGCCGCGGCGCGGAGCATTCGATCACGCTGCCGGATGGCGCCGAGCTGGAGTCGCTCTCGATCAACGGCGCGACGCAGCCGATCCGCCAGCAGGGGCGCAACGTGACCGTGCCGGTCACGCCTGGAGCCGAGAACGTCGTCCTCACTTGGCGAGAGCCGCGCGGCATCGCGACGGTGTTCGGCGTGTCTTCCGTGGATCTCGGCGCGCCGAGCGTCAACGCCACGACGACGATGCAGGTATCCGGTGAGCGCTGGCTGCTCTTCGCGTTCGGGCCGCGCGTCGGTCCGGCGGTGCTCTTCTGGAGCCTGCTGCTGGTGCTGTTTGCCGTGTCGTTCGCGCTTGGCCGGAATCGGTGGACGCCGCTCCGCTTCGGACACTGGCTCTTGCTCGGTGTCGGGCTCTCCCAGGTGCACGTGGCACTCGCCGCGATCTTCGTGGCGTGGCTCCTGGCGCTCGGGTGGCGCGCACGCAACGAGGGATCGGAGCTCGGACACGTCGCGTTCAACTTCCGGCAACTCGCGCTGATCGCGCTGACCGTGACGGCGCTCGGCATCCTCGGCGTCTCGATCTACCAGGGGCTGCTCGGCGCGCCGGACATGCAGGTGCGCGGCAACGGCTCGGGCTCGTCGACGTTGCGCTGGTTCGCGGATCGCAGCAGCGGCGTGCTCCCGTCCCCGTGGATGATCTCGGTGCCGCTGCTGTTCTACCGAGGCGCGATGCTCGTGTGGTCCCTCTTCATCGCGCTCGCCCTCGTGCGTTGGCTGAGATGGGGGTGGGGTGCGTTCTCGAAGGGGACCGCGTGGAAGAAGGCGCCGCCGTGGGTAGCGCCGCCTCCGCAGCAGCCCGCGCCCTACCGCTATCCGGTGCAGCCGATGCAGCCGCCTCCGCAGGGTACGCCCATGCAGGCGCCTCCCATGCAGGGCCCTCCGCCGCAGCCACCGCCCGCACCCGCGCCCGCGCC
>JANXLV010000316.1 GCA_025355005.1 Myxococcales bacterium
CCGCTGCCTGCACCGCGCACATGCTCGGAAAGACTTCACCAAGCTTGCTCGCGGCCTGACATACGAACGAGCCGACGCGCCGCGTGGGTGGGCGCGCGGAGCCACGCTCGGGGCCGCGCGACCCGTGAACGGTTACATTGCCAATCTGGGCTCTATTGCTCCACGGGCGACCCCGGCGGACAGTGCCTCAAGGTCTGCCACGCGCAGAGCGAGTGCCCGATGGGCAGCACCTGTACCGACGAGAACAAGTGCTGCAAGACCTGCACGGGCAACGCCGACTGCACGCGCAGCGGCTACGCGTGTGTCGACTCGACCAAGCTGGACATGAGCGCGGGCAGACCTGTGACATCGCTCCGCCCGCAGATGCCGGCACTGACTGACGCGGGGTCCTGCGCTCGCAGAAACGTGACCAGCGCGGCCATCGCTGCGTTCGTTGACCGGTCTCCGCGTCCTTCGAAGGCTACTTCACGCGTGAGGCGGTGAAGATGACTCCGTCTCTCGCTATGGCCACTTCGTCCTTCGATATCTCCACGATCTCGATCTGCGTGGCGTCCTTGCACGACAGATCGTGCACCATCACCTTTGCTCCCGCGTTCGTGTGCAGCGTGGCGCGGTCGGTGTCGTCCAACTCGCGCGCGTCGTAGGATGCGAACCACTCTTCCACCGTCGCCTCGCGCGCCGTGGACACGGGCGCGTCGCAGCGCTCCCAGGGCGTGACCAGCGACGTGTAGCTCATGACGTAGCTCCCGTGTTGGGCGGTCGCCTCGCGCTCGTCCATCGCGGAGATGCCCGGGAACACGTGGCCCTGGATCTTCCACGTGCGCTGGGAGCCGAAGAGCGACGCGGGCGCGGGCGCGTGGTCCAGCGTGAGCGAGGCATGAGCCTTCGCGGTGGGCGCGGGCACCCCGAGCAGATTCTTTTGAGCCGTGGCAGTCACCATCGCGGGCGCCGTCTGCGGCTCGCTGATCGTCGCGTGCGCCATCGGCAGCGCCGCGGGCGTCGTGGTCGCATGACCGACGGGCTCCGCCTGCTCCTTCGACATCGTGCCGCAGGCGCTGAGGAGGACGAATGAGGATGCGACGAGGATGCTTCGGGCGAACATGACGGTTTCCTTCGTTTGGAGGGCGCCGCAACGGGCGGCGTGTACCTCCTGCTGAAGCATCGGCCGTGCCGAGCCCCGCGACGTGGAAACCACTCGAAAATTCGCCCGCCTGCGCCTCGCCGCGACACACCGCGTGGGCGCCCGGCAACGCCTGCGTGTCCGCGCTGCCCGCAGCGCCGCTGCTCAGTCCTCGTCTGGAACGCCGCCGCCCATGCGCGCCAGATCTTCCTGCTTCACATTGCCCGCATTGAAGCGGGCGGCCCGATCGCGCATCGTGGTGAGCACCGAGTCCGCGCTCGGGAGGTCGCCCTTGATCCATCGCAGCGGGTTCACGCGCGCGACCACGAACGAGCGCAGGTACGGGCTCATCAGCCCCTTGTCGCGCAGCACCTGGACGGCGGCGGACACATTCTCCTCCACCTCGAGCGTGAGTGTGGCGAGGCGCTCGTGCTCCTTGATGGCCACGCCGATGCTCTCGTCGGTGAAGTGCTCCACACGCCGCAGCCCCGGGTGGTACGCGCCACCGGCGAAGCGCGGGTTGGGCTCTTCTTTTTCGCAGCCGCCATGACCGGGCATTCTAGGTGCTGTTTGGCTCAAGATCGATCAGGTCTTGGGTGTAACCTCCGCGCGTGCGAAACCCGTGTCCGTATGCGCTCACGCGCAACGTCGTGCTTGCCGCCAGCGCGGGCACCGGGAAGACCCACGCCCTCTGCGGCACCATGCTGAACCTGCTGCTCGGCGCCACGGGTGATCAGCGCGGCCACCTGCGCGAGCCCGTCCCGCCCGGCCAGGTGGTCGCCACGACTTTCTCGCGCAAAGCGGCGGTGGAGATGCGCTCGCGCATGACGGTGGAGCTGTCGCGCATGGCCGACCCAGCCGCAAAATCCGTGTATGATACATGGGTGGCGGATGCGCTGGCGTCGCTGGGCCATCCGGCGTGGCTCCCACACGAGCGCGCAGAACGCGCGCGGGCAGCGCTTCATCGCAGCGGGGAGCTCCGCGTCTCCACGCTGCATGCGTTCGCGACACAGATCGTGAAGACGTATCCCATGGAGGCGGGCTTCCTTCCGGAGCTCACGCTGCTCTCGGAGGCGGAGGACGCGCGTCTGTCGGAGGTGGCGACGGAGCGCGCGATGGTCGGGTGGCTGGCGGAGAACGGCGATGAGGCGCGCGCGTTGTTCGACGCGCTGGGCAGCTTCGCGGAGCTCGGGGACCTCGTGCGGTCCGTGCTGTCGCGTGTTGCGGAGAGCGGCGGACGCGCGTCGGACCTCACGCTGCCCCTCGGCGACAGAGAGCGCGTGGAGCGCATGATGAACGACGTGGTGCGCCTCGCCTCGTACATGGCGTCCACTGACGCGGCGTTCGAGCCCGCCCAGAGCGTGGTGCTGGCTGCGTCCCGCGCCGACCCGGACGCGCTCGCGCTCGCGACGCATGCGTTCCTCGCGGCGGACTATCGCAAGCGCACGGAGGCGGGGGAGCAGTTTCGTCGCTTCCGCGGGGCCATGGACGGCAAGACGAACGAGGACCGCGGTGCGCTGTTTGCTCGCCTGTGGTCGCGTCGCGAGGAGCTCTCGCGGGCGCCTGCGATCGCGCGCGCGCTCCTCCAGCGATGCCAGGCGGAGATTGACCTCGAGAAGCGGCGCGAGAACGTGCTGGGCTTCTCCGACGTGCTCATGGCCGCGCGCACGATCTGCCAGCAGCACCTGGATGCGCGCAAGGAGATCGCCCAGGGCATCGACACGCTACTCGTGGACGAGGTGCAGGATACGTCGCGCCTCCAGCGCGACCTCATCGTACTGCTGCGACCGCGCGACTACTCGGTCCCAAGCCTCTCCACCGAGGACGTGGCGCGGCGTGGACTCTTCCTGGTGGGTGATCGCAAGCAATCCATCTACGGTTTTCGCGGCGCGGACGTTGGCGTTTTCGCAGAGCTTGCTGTGGGGCTCGCGGGGGAGCCCGCGGAGACCGCGCTCAGGATCCCGCGGGGCATGGTGGAGCTGCCGAAGGAGCCCACCGCGGACTTCGAGGCGCTCCGCACGAATCGCCGCGGCGCGCCCGAGCTCTTGTCATTCGCGAACGCGATGAGCGCGCGCATCTTTGCGCCATTCGTGGGGTCAGCGCCGGCACCGTTCGAGGTCGCGTACGCGAAGGACGCGGAGGACCTGTTGCCCGAGCCCGGCCGCGTTCCTACGGGAGCGCGCCGCACCTTCTGGGTGATGCCCAAGACGGATGGGTCTTCGTCGGATCGCATGCAGGATGCACTCGTTTGCTCGGCGGTGATCGAGCGTCAGAAGGTTGAGGCCGTACCGCTCGCGAAGACGGGCAAGGCACCTGCGTGGAAGGACTTCGCGATCCTCTCGCTCACGAACGAATCGCTGGAGAAGGCTGCGTTCGCGCTCTCTCGTCGTGGCATCCCTTACGTCGTCGCGGGGCGCGGGTTCTTCCGTGCGCGTGAGGTGCTGGACCTCGCCTTGCTGTTCGAGCTTTTGTGCGAGCCCACGGACCGTCGCGCGCTGCTCGCGGTGCTGCGCGGACCGCTGGTGGGTGCGCACGACGAGAGCCTCGTCGGCTTGACGGACCCAGGGCGTGGCCTCCGCCGTCTGGACGCGGCGTTTCTGGATGGGCCGCGCAAGGAGCTCCTGCACGTGGAGGATCTGCCACGCCTTGAGCGCGCGCGTGAGGTCGTGACCAGACTGTCGCGCGTGCTTGCCGCGCTTGGCCCCGGGCCCACCCTGCGCGAGGCAACGGCGGCGCTGTCGTTCGAGGAGACGCTGGCGCTGATGCCGCGCGCGGCGGAGCGCATCGCGAATGTGCGCAAGCTGCTCTCGCTCGCGGACCGTGAGCCCGACCACGAGAAGTTCCGTGCGGAGCTGCGCGCCGCGATCGATCGCGAGACCGCGGAGGCCGACGCTGCGACGTTCTCCGATGACGACGACGCGGTGCGCCTGCTCACCGTCCACGTCTCGAAGGGCCTGGATTTCCCCATCGTTCTCATCCCGGAGGCCGGCGCGTTGATGTCACCGCGGGGGGGCGGAACATGGCTCGCCACGCTGCCCGTGGCCGACCGCGGCCCGCCCGAGCTCACGACGCGCTTCCTGGATGCGGCGACGGGCCTCGCGCTCTCGCCGCCGTCGCATGCCTCCGCGAAGGCGCTCGCGGAGCGACGTGATCGCGCTGAGCGCCAGCGTCTCCTCTACGTGGCCATGACGCGCGCGTCCGATCGCATGTTCTTCGTGGGCATGCGGAGGACGCCCAAGACGCAGACGCGGGAGGACTCGTCGATGGCCGCGGCGCTCGCGCACATCGCTGCCACCGAACCGGAGCTGCTCACCGTGTCGGAGGAGGAGCCCGGCGAGCACGCGGGCGAGCCGCCGCTCGAAGGACCGGAAGGGGAGGGGAGCGCGACGGCGGAGTCACTCCTTCTGCAAGATCAGAGGAAGCTGCGTCTGCCGCTCGTCGGCGCATTGGTCATCGCCCCCACGGCGCTGTCCGACTTCGCGCACTGTGGGCGTCGTTTCTTCCTGGCGCACGATGTGGGCCTGCCCGAGTTCAAGAGGGCGCGCGCGCAGGAGAAGGACGCGAGCGCCCCGGCGCTGGACGCGCGCCGCGAAGGCACGCTGCTGCACGCGGTGCTGGAGCACGCGCCCGCCGTGGCGTTCGGCAGCGACGACGCAGAGAAGTATGCGCGGGCAGAGGCCGCGCGCCTGGGCATCGCGGAGGATGAGTCGCATCATGCTTCGATCGTGACTCGCGCCACGCGGTTCCTGACCAGCGCCTATGCGCACGCGCTTCGTGAGCGCGGAGCCACGCTGTTGCGGGAGGAGCCGTTCCTCCTGCATGTGAAGGCGAAGGACGATGAGACCGCGGTGCTCCTGCGGGGGACCATGGATCTGGTCGTGCGTTTCCCGGACGGGGAGACCCACGTGCTCGACTACAAGCGCGCCCGCGGCCCACGCGCGGAGCCGTACGCATTCCAGCTGGATGTATATGCGCTCGCGGCGTTCGAGGCGTTCGGAGTCATGCCGAAGACGGCTGTCGTGTTCCTGGGCGGGAAGTCACACGAGCCCACGTTCGTGGTTCCGCGCGCGGCGGAGGTGGTGCGCGCGGAGCTCCTGTCGCTGGGGCAGCGGCTCACGAACGCGCGCCTCACGGACGACTACCCGCGTGTGCCCGTGGAGTCGTGCCACGCGATCGTCTGTGGCTACGTGGGCCGCTGTCATCCGAGCGAGACGCGCGCGTAGCCTCCGCTCGCGACGACGACGTGATCGAAGAGCGGGACGTCCACCGCCGCAGCGGCCTGCGCGACCCGCTCGGTGAAGCGCTGGTCCTCCGCGCTGGGCTCCGGGTTTCCGCTAGGGTGATTGTGTACGAGGACGAATCCAGCAGCGCCCTCCATGAGCGCGAGCCGCAGGACGTCCGGCGCCGACACCGCAAGCCCGTGCCTTCCGCCCATGCACACGCGCCGCGCCGCGCGCACGTTGTTGCGGCCATCCAGAGCGAGCATCCACAGCTCCTCGTGTGGCAACGCCACGAGCCGCGGCTTCGCCCACGTGAACACCGCCTTCGTGTCCGAGATGCGCGCCGGGAGCGCGGCCTCCTCACGCTCCGCACGTCGCCATAGCTCCACCGCGCTCGCGATGCGCAGCGACAGGAGTGGCGATAGGCCGCTCCGACGAGAGAGCGCGCGCGGAGGCTCCCGGAGCAGCTCCCCGACGCTTCGCTGCGAGAGCACCTTGCGAGCGAGGTCCAGCGAGCGATCGCCCGTCGAGGCATCGCGAAAGAGCAGCGCGAGCAGCTCCTCGTTCGTGAGCGCAGAAGGGCCATACTCCGAGAGCCGCGCGGCCGTATCTGCGGCGGGATGCAAGTTCGCCATGCAACCCAACGAGCATGACCTGTGCCATGACGTGCGCAGCGAAATTGCAGCCTTTCTGCGATAGAGCCCCGACCCACGGTCGGCCAATGGTTGACCACAGGCTGGCCTCGACGAAGAGATTCGATACGATGGGCGCGGAAGGTTCCCACGTGGCCAACATCCTCGACCGCATCCAGCATCTGCTCGCGCTTGCTTCCTCTTCCAACGAGAACGAGGCGCGCAACGCCGCGCTCCTCGCCGCGCAGCTCATTCGCAAGCATGGCGTCCACCTCACGATGCCCGCGTCACGTGGCAGCAGCGGCAAGCACACGGCCACGAAGGCGCCCGAGCCCGCGCCCCGCAAGAAGACGCCGGGCTCCAAGAAAGTGAAGCGCGTCGCCGATCCGGCCGAGCGCATCCAGAGCCCGCTCGGCGGCGAATGCATCCACTGCAGCGACCGCTACAAGCCGCGCGAGAGCGTCTACTGGTTCTCGTCGGGCGGCGGCATGCACGTGCGCTGCTTCGAGGAGTGGGCGAAGAAGCACGATCGCAAGTAGCGCATCAGTTCTTCTTCGACCAGCGCGCCTTCAGGTACGGCCACGACGTCTCGCCCATCTTCTGCACGTGGTCCATGTGCGCCTGCACCCCGTCGCCGGAGAAGCCCATCAGGTGGAAGCTCCCCATGTGACACTCGCTGGTCTGGTGCATGCCGGTGCCTGCGATGAGGTCGACCTCCTTGCGCTCGAACGCGGACATGCTGAGCAGCGCGGTGGTCGTCTCGATCATGCTCGGATAGCCGTAGGTGGGCACCGCGGAGTGCGTGATGACCATCAGCTTCTCGCCGCGCGACGCGGCCTGCGCATAGCGAACGAAGCGCTCGAGCGGACCCATGTTCATCACCTTTCGCTTCACGTTGCTGTACGAGGTGAAGAGCCCGTCCTCGAGCAGCAGCGCGTCGATGCGCTCGTGGTTGCCCGGGAAGCCGAGGATGCGACCGATGCTCCCCGCGCCCGCGCTCCACCCCGAGAGCGCGAGCCGTCCGAGCTTCTTCCCTTCGCCGCGCCCGCTCGCCGCGAGCTGTGCGTCCGCGAATGCGATGATGCGATCCAGCGCCTGCGGATCTTTGTAGGGGTCCTGGTAGTGGTCGGCGAACGCGCCGTGATTGACGGCGACCACGACCGCATCGAGGCCCACGAGGTCCATCGCGCGGCGCTCCAGCGACGGAAGTCCGTGGAAATGAACGACCAGATCGTACGTCCCGTCCGTTCCGCGGAACGTGCTCGGGATGTAGATATCCCATGCCTTCTCGTGAAACGAATAGGCCTCGAACACGGGCTCTGGCGGCGGAGGCGGCGGCGGTGCGGACGCCGAAGGCGCGGGGACCGGCGGTTTTTCGGCGCAGCCCCCGCCGACGATGGCGACGACGAGCGCCCCCACGAACGTTGCGATCCCAAGCCAAGCGGCCAGGCTTCGCGATCCAAGAGCAGCGAAGGTGGATCTCGACGGCACCACGTGAACGCTATTTTAGCGCACGCGCGGGCATCCGCGAAAATGTCGGGTATGCTGGGCTTGATTGTCGTCACGTCGCCCACCGCCCGTTCCCCCGCGGCCGCTGTCGGTCCCGCCGCCGCCGAAGGCCGCAACATTTGCAGCGCCGATTTCCCCGCCGCG
>JANXLV010000317.1 GCA_025355005.1 Myxococcales bacterium
CGTTGAGGGCGTTGAAACCTTGCGAAGACCAGACGGCTCGAACTGCTCGAGGAAGCGCTGAAGCTCGGCCTCGTTCTGCGGGACGGGGGCGTTCAGGCGCTGCTGATACACGGGGCGCGCAAAAGGAAGCGACCGCTGCGAGATCGGAAGCGGCGCGGAGGCCTGGAGGTTGAACGCCTGCGGCGTGAATGACTGCGGCTTCCGGAGACCCCTCGGGTTCGAGAGCGGGCTCTGCGCCGGCGGAGGGATGGTGGGGCTCATCGGCCGGCCACGCAGGACCGCAGCCGGGCTCTCCACGACCTCGAAATCACCCGATGAAAGGAACTCGGGGCTGTTGTTGGAACGACGGGGAAGCAAGGGTGTCGACCCATGGAAGCGAAAACCCTGCCAATTCAACGGACAATGGTTCCGGGTGGATGCGTAACGCGGTTGAGACACCGCGTCCTCAGTCCATCCCGTCTGGTGACAAAGAGATCCACCAGCTCAGCGCGTGATCGGGAACGCCGCGCGGTATGCCGCGATGGCGGTCTCCTCGTCGATCTTGTGCTCGAAGCCGGTCGCGGCTCTGAACGCGGAGGCGTCGACGACGACCGGAAACTTCACGTGCGCGAGCGCACCGCGCGTCAGCTTCGGAAGACCGAAGCGACCGAGCGCCGCCGCGATGAGGATCTCCGGCACGGGGATGTGACGGCGGCCCGCCTGCTTGACGACGAACGAGAGCGGCAGCGGCGAAGGTCCAGCGACGTTGAAGACACCACGCGGGCGCTTCTCCACCGTGAGTACGAGCGCGCGAACGACATCCTCTTCGTGCATGAACTGGAACAGCGGATCGAACCCCATGACCGTGGGCACGAGCGGGCCGCGGATGAACGTCGCGAGCGTGCCGTGGCCAGTAGGGCCGAGCGTGTACGCCATGCGCAGCACGGTCGTGTTCACCTCTGGCTTCTGCCAGAGCGCAGTGGTGGCGTAGAGGTCGGCGGCGACGAGGTCAGCAAGCTCCGGGAAATGCTGGAGCGCCATCGGAGGCTCGTCCTCCCGGTGGTAGAGCGGCGCGTCGGCCGCGGCGCCGTAATACGTGTGGCGACCGACGAAGATCACGTGCTCGACGCCGTAGGTCTTCGCGTGCTCGAACACGGCGCGCGTGCCGCCGAGGTTGATGCGATAGCGGTCCTCGCTGTTCTCCATCAGGTGAGTGACGGTCGCGAGGTGGATGACCGCGTCGGGGCGGCGCTTGCGGAACACGTCCTCCGCGGCGCGCTTGCGGATGTCGACGTCGTGCATCTCCACGCCGTCGGGAGCGTCGCGAAACTTCCGCTTGTCGATGCCGATGACCTGGTGACCGCGGCGAAGCAGCTCCGTCGCGAGCATCTTGCCGAGCTTTCCGGAGATGCCGGGGATCACGATTTTCATGTCATCCCCTCCTCCGGCGACGGCCTTCGACGATGAGGCGCGCGATCTTGGATTTGACCTGACCCACCCATGCCTCGATGACGTTGTCCTCTTCGGAGCCGTCACCGTCGAACGTCATGGGCTCGCCGTAGACGATCTCGATCTTCATGGGGAGAGGGATGGGAAGCAGGTATGGCGTGATGGGCAGGTACGGCACGCCGAGCAGCTTGCCGAGCTTGTACGCGTTCTTGATCGTGGGCATGGCGTCGCCTGCGCCCAGCACCGCCGTCGGGATGATCGGCGCGCCCGTGCGTAGCGCGAGCCGTAGAAAGCCGGTACCGAAGTCCACGAGCGAGTAGCGCTCCTTCCAGAGCTTGGCGGTGCCACGCGCGCCCTCCGGAAAGACCATCAACAAGCGATCGTCCTCGAGAAGGCGGATCGCGTGCTCGGGCAGGCCCGTGAGGTGGCCCACGCGGTCGGACATGAGCGAGCCGAACGGCATCGTGCTGATGAACTTCTCCACCATGCCCTGCGCCAGCCGCGGCGGCTCCTTGTCGAGGAGCATCGACGCGATCACCATCGCGCCGTCCACGGCGACGCCGCCGGAGTGGTTGCCCACGATCATGGCGCGGCCGCGCTTCGGGACGTAGTCGATGCCCTGGCACTCGACGGAGAAGTACGAGCGGTAGAGGACCTTGAGGATCGACATGAAGAAGCCCAGATGCTCCTTCGAGATGCCGTATGGATCGACGCCGCTCTTGCCGAACGGGACCTCGAGGCGGTCGATGCGCTCTCGCACTTCGGAGTCAGCGGGAAGGTGCACGGCCCGAGCGTATAGGATTTCGGGCCGGCCAGGGACGCGCGCGGAAGGCTGCTTGCTCGAGTCGCGGACGGCGGAGCCAGAGGGCTTGAAACAAGCCAGATCGTGGGCGGAGATCCTGGAGACACCGGGCTCCGTACGGCAGCGGCGTTCGAATCGGTGGACGCGCGCGCCACAACCGGCAACACTTCGGGGCGGAGCCCATTCATGAAGAACTTCGCACTTGCATCTACCGCACTCGTCGTCGTGCTCGCTGCCGCCTGCAACAAGGAGGACCCGCCGCCCGCCACCGCGCAGTCCGCGACCCCTCCGCCGCAGCAGTATCCGCAACAGCAGCCTTATCCGCAGCAGCAGCAGTACCCGCAGCAGCAACCTCCGCAGCAGCAGCAGTACCCGCAGCAGCAACCTCCGCAGCAGCAGCAGTACCCGCAGCAGCAGCCCCCGCAGCAGCAGTACCCGCAACAGCAGCCCCCCCAGCAGCAGTACCCGCAACAGCAGCCCCCCCAGCAGCAGCCCCCCCAGCAGCCGCAGCAGCCTGCGCCCCAGTATCCGCAGCCGCAGACGCAGCCGACCGCGCCCCCCGCGCCTCCGCCGATGTCGGCGCCCGGCCCGCTCGCGTTGCCGTGTCAGAGCGACATGACGTGCGGCCTTGCTCGCTGCAACACGCAGTACGGCAAATGCGTCTTCCCGTGCGCGACGGCCTCCGACTGTGCCGCGACCGCCACATGCAATCCGCAGACGGGCATTTGCCTGCCCGGCGGCATGCCGCACTGATACTACCCCCGAAAAGGGCCAGGATTGACCCGGGACGCCTCCCCGACTACTGACTTTGGCCATGAAGATCACGGCTCGGTCAGGCGTCCTCTCTTCTCTGCTTTTGGCTTCACTCGCCGTTGCGTGCGGTGATCCGCCGGAGCCGCAGACGCCCGTGCAGACTGCACCGATGCCATCGGCGTCCGTCGCGCCCGTGGCGAGCGCGCCCACGCCCCCCGCACCGACGGTCGTGAAGACCGTCCCTCGGGCTGACTGGAACCGCATCGCCGCCGAGCTCGACCTCCCGATCTTCTGGGTCGAGGACAAGGACAAGGACGTCCTCGCCGACGAGCCCGAGCTCGCGCTCCTCTGGGGCGTGGATCCCAGCTCGAAGCTCTCCGACTACGTCGCGAACGGGCAGTACACGCACAAGTTCCGTCACGTCCAGGCGCGCATCTTCGAGCGCTACTCGAAGGGCCTCGTCACGGACGGACTCGCGAAGGAGGAGGCCGCGCGTTGAACGGCCGTGGTGAAGGAGCTCGCGCAGGGCCGGCCCACGGTGGTCGCGACCGATCTCTCGAAGGCGCCCGAGGAGGACAAGAAGTTCGTGCGGCACATCCTCGCGGCCGCCACGATGATCGAGAAGCTCTACGGCAAGCAGGAGGGCACTGCGGAGCTCGTGGCGAAGATCCCCGCTGGCGACACCCAGTCGCGCGCGCTCTACTTCCGGTCGCAGGGTCCGAAGTGCGGTGCGCCGCTCACCCAGAACGATCCCGCATGCAGCGCGATCCCTGGCGGCGTGCAGGGGAAGATCTCCGGCCTCTACCCCGCGCGCCTGCTCGCGCAGCCCAAGTTCTGTGACGACCTCACGAAGAACAAGGACAAGAAGCTCATGGACCCGTTCACCGTGGTGACGGAGGTCCCGCGCGCGCCGAACGACAAGAACCCGAACAACGAGCTCTCGGCCGTCCCGTACAACGTCTTCTTCAAGGACGACATGGAGGGGATCGCGAAGGAGCTGGACGCCGCCGTCGCCGACATCGCGAGCCCGGACGAGGCCGCCATGAAGGCGTACCTCACCGCCGCTGCGAAGTCCTTCCGCACGAACGACTGGGTCCCCGCCGACGAGGCATGGGCCAAGATGGGCGCCACCAACTCCAAGTGGTACCTGCGCATCGGCCCGGACGAAACCTACGCCGAGCCGTGCAGCACGAAGGCGCTCTTCCATGTGAGCTTCGGCAAGATCAACCAGGCGTCGCTCAAGTGGCAGAAGCAGCTGGACCCCAAGAAGACGGAGATGGAGAACGCGATCGCCAAGCTCGCGGGTCCGCCGTACGGCGCGCGCAAGGTGTCCTTCAAGCTGCCTGACTTCATGGATGTGATCGTGAACGCCGGTGACTCGCGCCCCGCTTTCGGCGCCACCATCGGTCAGTCGTTGCCGAACTTCGGACCAGTCGCGAACCAGGGCCGCGGCCGCACCGTCGCCATGACGAACTTCTACACGGACTCGGACTCCATGGACGCGCTCGAGTCCACGGCGAAGTCGATGCTCTGCACCGAGACCATGGCGCTCTACACGCGCGATCCGGAGCCGCTGCTCTTCTCCACCGTCCTCCACGAGGCCACTCACAACCTTGGTCCGTCGCACCAGTACAAGGTCGCCGGCAAGATCGACCGCGAGGCGTTCGGTGGCGGTCTCGCGAGCATGCTCGAGGAGCTGAAGGCGCAGTCCGGTGCGCTCTACTTCATCGACTGGCTGAGCGAGAAGGGCGAGTACAGCAAGGCGGACGCGCAGAAGTCGCACGTGCGCGACATCCTCTGGAGCTTCGGCCACATCTCGCGCGGCATGTACGACGACGACGGCCACCCGAAGGCGTACAGCCAGCTCGCGGCCATCCAGCTCGGCGTCTTCATGACCGAAGGCGCGGCGAAGTGGGACGACAGCAAGATGGCCGCAAACGGCACGGACAAGGGCTGCATGAACATCGACTTCACGAAGCTCCCGGGAGCCGTCACGAAGATGATGACCATCTCGGCTCAGATCAAGGGCAAGGGCGACAAGCCCGGCGCAGAGGCGCTCGTGAAGCAGTACGTGGACGTGGCGAAGGACGACAAGCTCCGCAACACGATCACGGAGAGGACCCTGCGGGCCCCGAAGCCGAGCTTCTACTACTCGATCCGCCTCGAATAGCCGACCCCGACCCCGACCCCGACCCCGACCCCGACCTCGACCTCGACCTCGACCTCGACCTCGACCTCGACCTCGACCTCTGCAACGACGTCTCCTCGTCATCCTCTCCGTCATCACGCTCGACGCTGTGGGCATCGGGCTCATTTTTCCGATCCTTCCGCTGCTCCTCGGAGAGCTGACGGGGTCGTCGGAGATATCCATCCTCTATGGCGTGATGGTCGCGCTCTATTCGCTGATGCAGTTCATCTTCTCGCCGGTGCTCGGCGCGATGAGTGATCGCTACGGCCGTCGGCCCGTCCTCGTCGCATCCATCAGCGGCGCGACTGTCGACTACATCGTGATGTCGGTGTCGCCGGCGTTCGGGGTGCTGCTCGTGGGCCGTGCGATCGCTGGCCTCACCAGCGCGAACATGGCGGTCGCCACCGCTTACATCGCCGACATCACGGACGAGTCGGAGCGCGCGAAGCGGTTCGGCTACATGAGCGCGTGCTTCGGCATCGGCTTCATCGTGGGCCCGCTGATCGGCGGCGTGCTCGGTGACGTGTGGCTGCGCGGTCCGTTCGTCGTCGCGGCGGTGTTGAATGCGCTCAACCTGGCTCTCGTGTTCTTCGTCCTGCCAGAGTCTCGCGATCTCGCGAAGGCCGTGGCGAAGCCGCTCTCGCTCGCGTCGTTCAACCCCGTGGGGCCCATGCGATGGGCATTCGGCGTGAAGCCACTGGTGCCGCTGATCGGGATGGTGTTCCTCGTGGGCCTGGTCGGCAACATCCCTGGCACCGTTTGGGTGCTCTACGGCATGGACAAGTTCCACTGGAACGGCGTCACCGTCGGGCTGTCGCTCGCGACGTTCGGGGTCTGCCACGCGGGCTCGCAGGTGCTCCTGGTCGGCCCCGTCACGAAGCGCTTCGGCGAGCTCCGCACCATCGTCATCGGCACCGTCTTCGACTGCACGGCATTCATCATCGTGGGGCTCGCCACGCACGGGTGGGTCGCGTTCGCGATCGCGCCGCTGTTCGCGATCGCAGGCGTGGGGCCGCCAGCGGTGCAGTCGCTCGCGACGCGGGACGTGAGCGACGACAAGCAGGGCGAGCTGCAAGGCGTGCTCTCCAGTGTCACGAGCCTCACCGCGATTGTCGGTCCGCTCCTGGGCACCATGCTCTATGCCGCCACGAAGCACTCGTGGATCGGCGCGGTGTGGATCTGCGGAGCGGTCATGTACCTCGTCATGGTTCCGCTGGTGATCGCTCGCAGGCGCGTCGCACCCGCGGCAGGCAGACGTCGTGGAAGCCACGCAAATGCGCCGTGATCGACGCTGCGCGAAGGAGTCCACCATTGTCGACCAAGTGGTGCAGCCCGTAGGATGACGACCATGAGAACTTCGCGCCTCGTCCTCGCCGGGTTGACCGTCGGCTTCCTCTCGCTCGGCTGCGAGCACATCCCGGTGCAGATGCACACTTCGATGACCGTGCAGCACGCGGACGGCACGGTCGATCACAAGGAGACGCACTGGCAGGGCTCGCTCGCGGAGCTGCCGGGTCACATGGAGGAGCTCGGGCACGACCTCACCATGATCACGAATGAGCTCGAGGCGCAGCTGAAGAAGCTCACCGAGGTCCCGCCTCCGGGAAAGGTCGCGCTGAAGGATCTCTCGCCGGGCCTCGCGAAGTACGAGGACGACGCGAACGTGAACTTCGTCGGCCATGCGATCGACGCGAAGACGAAGGAGCCCATTCCGTTCGAGTACGTGAAGATCGGCGTTCCGGACTACGACGGCTTCTTCCAGAGCGCGCAGGAGATCTATGCGCTCGTCTACGAGTGCACGGAGGCCATCTCGCAGATGCGCCAGCTCGTCGCGAAGATCATGGATAGCGGCGTGGACGCGAAGACGGAGCTCTGGGCGCAGATCGACAAGGTGCGGGCGAAGATCCAGGGTGGCGCACAGGTCGACAGCGAGCTCGTCGCGCGCTTCAACACGCTCGTCGATCTGGGCGCGGTGATGGTGCAGCTGGTCCCCGTCGTGGGCCAGAAGGCGATCAAGCTCGCGCAGCAAGGGCAGGCGCTCGTGATGAACGCGCAGGCTTCGATCACCAACCCGAAGGTGCTGCTCCACCTCCCGCTGATCAAGAAGGGCGTCATCGCGAGCGCGAAGGCCATGAAGGACAGCGGCGAGGTGCTCGTGGACTTCGGTCAGAAGATGGCCCACCTGGACGAGAAGGCCAGCAAGTCGACCTGACACAGATGCGCCCAAGGATCGAACCGGCGCCCACCGGCATCGTGTTCCCCGATCCGCGCGACGCGGTCGAAGGGATCGTCGCCGTGGGAACGGACTTCCGTCCGGGGACGCTGCTCACGGCTTATCGCTCCGGCATCTTTCCGTGGCCGCACGGCAAGGCGAACAAGCGCGTCCTCTGGTTCTCGCCGGAGGAGCGCATGATCTATCCGCTCGACGGTAGCGTCTCCCCTTCGCGCAGGATGCGCGCCACCCTGCGCTCTCATCCGTATCGAATCACGACCAATGAGGCGTTTCTGGAGGTCGCAAAAGCGTGCGGAACGGAGCGCGACCAGGGCACGTGGATCACACCCGAGCTCCTCGCTGGGTACGCCCAGCTGCATGAGCTCGGCTGGGCGGAGAGCCTGGAAGTGTGGGACGAACGCGGACCTGAACGCGCGTTGATCGGCGGAATTTACGGGGTATCGATAGGGGGCGTGTTCGCGGGCGAATCCATGTTCCATCGCGTCAGGGACGCCTCGAAGATCGCCTTCTACGAGATGGCAAACAGGCTCTTCGCCCGCGGTTTCGCCCTGTTTGACGCGCAGGTCCACAACTACCACCTCGAGTCGCTCGGCTGCCGCGAGATCCCCCGGGATGAGTACCTGTCACGGCTCCGCGACGCGCTCACGGTCGAAGTCAAGCCGGGCGTGACTCCGGATCTTGCATAAACCCCATCGCGGACCCACGTTCTCGTAGGTGCCCCAGCGGGCTCCTCCGCCGTTTTTGGCCGAGGGTTCCGCTGCGTGCCACACTTTGTAGACCGATCCGTCCGCGCTCCCCCATCCCGTCCCCCATCCCCAAAACCGATTTTTTGGAAACAAGCACCAGCTCGAAACGTTGTTTCTTTCGTCGAAGTCTTTGAGGCGCGCCTCTCTTTCTCCCACGCTCGCCTCTGTACCCGTCCCATCGTGACCAGGCAGCTTGTCGCTTCCGTCGCCCTTCCCCGTTGAACGTTCACCGCCAGCGCGGAATCGAAAGAAGGCACCCCCTTGAAGAAGTCCACCGCCACCGCAGCCAACACCACCACCGAGACCCGCACCGGGCCTCGCGCGAGCGTTCCTCCGCTCGGCGCGGGCGTGCTCGTCAACACCCCTGAGCCCGAAGAGGCGCAGGAGGCAGTCGACCTATACTTCCGAAAGATGTCGCGCGTTGCGTTGCTCACCCGCGAGGGTGAGGTCGAGCTCGCGAAGCGCATCGAAGACGGAGAGCGATCCGTGCTGGGCGCGATCGTGGACTCCAAGGTCGCGGCGTTCGAGCTCGCGCGCGTGGGCGATGCGCTCGCTCGTGGCAAGCTGAAGATCCGCGACGTGGCGCGCAACATCGACGACGAAGATGCGTTCGACGACGGCAAGGCCAAGGAGGTCGCCGCGCTCCTGCATCGTCCGGAGGGTGAGCTCTTCAAGTCCAACCTCTCCGAGAAGCGTCGTCTCTTGCTCCGCGGGCAGATCGTCCACCAGCTGGAGGAGATGCGCCTCGATCGCAACGTGACGGACCGCGTCTGCAAGCGCCTGCGGATCGCGCTGCGCGAGATGCCCGAGGAGCGCAAGGCGCTCAAGCGCACGCTCGGAGAAATCGAGCAGGGCCGACGCATCGCGGATCACGCGAAGGCGCAGCTCGTCGAGGCGAACCTGCGTCTCGTCGTCTCGCTCGCGAAGAAGCACATCAACCGCGGCCTGCAGCTCCTGGATCTGATCCAGGAGGGCAACATCGGCCTCATGCGCGCGGTCGACAAGTTCGAGTACAAGCGCGGCTACAAGTTCTCCACGTACGCGACGTGGTGGGTGCGTCAGTCCATCTCCCGCGCGATCGCCGATCAGGGTCGCACCATCCGCGTGCCCGTGCACATGTACGAGAGCTTGCAGAAGCTCACGCGCATGAGCCGCTCGCTGCTCCAGGAGTATGGCCGTGAGCCGTCGCCGGAGGAGCTCGCGGAGATGAGCGGCATCCCGATCGAGAAGGTGCGCGCGGTCATGAAGATCGCAAAGGAGCCCATCTCGCTCGAGACGCCCGTCGGCAACGACGGTGAGTCCCACGTGGGCGAGTTCATCCCCGACGAGAACGCGACGTCCCCCGACGAGGCGTTCGCGAAGGTCCGCTTCTCCGAGCAGACGCGCCAGCTCCTGAAGACGCTGACGCCCCGCGAAGAGAAGATCCTCCGCATGCGCTTCGGCATCGACGAGGCTCGCGACCACACGCTCGAGGAGGTCGGTGAGAGCTTCCACCTCACGCGCGAGCGCATCCGCCAGATCGAGACGAAGGCCCTCCGAAAGCTCCGCCTCCCCTCGCAGCACCGGCGCCTCAAGAGCTACATCGGCGGGTGACAGGGTCGCCTGGGGCGAGATCCGCCCCTCAGGCTTCGTTTTGACCTCCGCGCGGTGCTCACGGACAGGAAGTCCGCTCCGCTCCGTGCTCGGTCAAAGCCTTGCCTGACGGGCGGCTTTCGCCCCAATCGACCCTGTCACACAGTTTTTGGGAGCGCTTCACGCTAGAGTGCGATCATGGATCGGCGCGAACGGATCACGCACACGCTTCAGGACTCCATGTCTCCCCTCGTGCTCGAGGTCGAGAACGAGAGTCATGGGCATAACGTGCCCAAGGGCTCCGAGACGCATTTCAAGGTGGTGATCGTCGCGCCCGCGTTCGAGGGCAAGAGCGCAGTGGCTCGTCACAAGCTCGTCTACGCGGCGCTCGCGGAGGAGCTCGCGAAGGGCCTCCACGCGCTTGCGATCACCGCGCGTACGCCGTCCGAGTGGGACGCGCAGCCCGCCGCGAACGAATCGCCACGCTGTCATGGTGGCGAGAAGAAATGAGCGGCGATAAATGAGCGCGAAGACCGGCGTGGAAGATCGCGCGCGGCTCGTAGACACCATCCGGGCATCCATCATCGGCGACGACGAGGTGCTCGTGGGCCCGTTCGGGCCGCGGCGCATCACGTACGCGGACTACACGGCGTCGGGTCGCTCGCTCACGTTTCTGGAGGACTTCATCCGCGCTGAGGTGCTGCCGCGCTACGCGAACACGCACACGGAGTCCTCCAGCACCGGCCTCCAGACCACGCGCCTGCGTGAAGACGCGCGCCAGGTGATCAAGGACGCCGTGGGCGCGACAGATGAAGACTGCATGATCTTCTGTGGCTCGGGCGCGACGGCAGCGATCAATCGCCTGCTGGACGTGATGAACCTGCGCGTGCCGAAGAACCTGGACGAGAAGTGGAAGCTCACGTCGCTCATCCCGAAGAACCAGCGGCCCGTCGTCTTCATCGGCCCCTACGAGCACCACTCGAACGAGCTGCCGTGGCGTGAGTCCATCGCGGAGGTCGTCGTCATCCCGGAAGATCTGGACGGGCACGTGTCGCTCCCGCATCTGGAAGCGGCGCTGGTACTTCACGCGGACCGACCGCTCAAGATCGGCAGCTTCTCCGCCGCGTCGAACGTCACGGGCATCGGCACCGACACGCGTGCAGTATCCACGCTTCTTCACAAGCACGGAGCGCTCGCGTTCTGGGATTTCGCCGCAGCTGCACCCTATGTGCAGATCGAGATGAACCCGAAGTACGACGGACCCGACGGACACCTCGCGTACAAGGACGCGATCTTCCTCTCGCCGCACAAGTTCATCGGTGGCCCCGGCACTCCCGGTGTCCTCGTGGCGAAGCGCAAGCTGTTCGACAACAAGGTGCCCGCGGCGCCGGGCGGCGGCACGGTCGCGTACGTGAACACGCTCGAGCACCGCTACCTGACCGACCCCGAGCATCGCGAAGAGGGCGGCACGCCCGCCATCATCGAATCCGTGCGCGCGGGCCTGGTCTTCCAGCTGAAGGAGGCGGTCGGGACCGACACCATCCGCCGGCACGAAGAGGCCTTCATCAAGCGCGCCATCGCGGAGTGGAGCAAGAATCCGAACATCCAGCTCCTCGGCAACAAGGACGCTTGGCGACTGTCGATCGTGTCGTTCGTGATCAAGGCGCCAAAATGCGCGGCTGATGGCGAAAGTAGCAGCGCCACTGGCCGCTACCTTCACCACAACTTCGTGGCCACGCTGCTGAACGATCTGTTCGGCATCCAGGCGCGCGCGGGCTGCGCATGCGCGGGGCCGTACGGGCACCGCCTGCTCGGCATCGATCTCGAGCGCTCGAAGGAGTTCGAACGCGAGATCGTCCGCGGCTGCGAGGGCATCAAGCCTGGCTGGGTGCGCGTGAACTTCAACTACTTCGTGAGCGAGACGGTGTTCCAGTTCCTGCTGGACGCCGTGAACTTGCTCGCGAACGAGGGCTACAAGCTCTTGCCCCAGTACGACTTCGATCCGGAGAGCGGGCGCTTCGTGCACAAGCGAAGCACGCAGAGCGCGACCGTCATGCGCCTCTCCGATCTGGGCTACGCCGGTGGCAAGCTCACGTATCGCGCACGGCACGCCACGGAGCCCGAGTGGGTCCTCCCCACGTACCTCGACGAGGCGCGGAAGATCCTGGACGCCGTGGTGCAGACCGCACCGGGTACGAACGCGCGGCGCGCGCAGGTGTCGTCCGACTTCGAACACCTCCGCTGGTTTCCGCTGCCAGAAGAGATCTGAATCAGCGGGGCTGCTGCGTGATCTTCGTCATCGTGGTCTCGCGCTGCCACACGATGGCGTTCTGCTGCGTGTCCACGACGCGGACGGTGAGCGCATAGACGGACTTGTTCTTCTCGCCCGGGCTGGGCCGCTGTTCGAGCCAGCCGGTGCATGCGTAGCGTGCGTTCGCCGCACGCGCGATGTCGCTCGCGTCGTCCAGCGACCGACCGGCGAGCGCGCGGTCTGCGGCGGGTCTGTCGAGCACGACCGCGGCCTGTGAACGCAAGAACCAGCTCTCCGCTTCACGGCGCGGAGACTCCAGCACCGGCTGGGCGACCGCCGTCGTCATCTTGTTCGTGAACGGCAGCACGATGACGACCGGCCGCGGGTTCTGCGCAAGCCACTCCGTCATCGTGCGCGACCCGCCGAGATACGACATCGCCTCTTGCGTCATGCGGCGCGTGTCGTCCGCGTCGAGCACGCCTTGCGCGGGCGCCTGCGGCGTCTCGGGCGGCGGCGGATCGAAGTGCGGGTTGTCCCGCTTCTCGTCCGGCTTGGCCTTGTCGTCCGACGGGCGATCCTTGCTGTCCTTGCCGGCGCCGCTGGTGAGCGCGCCAAGGCCGATCGACACTCCCATGTAGGTTACACGTGAATCCGTGGAGCCCGCCGCGCCAGGTGGAGTCCCTGCCCCGTGCAGCCACGCGCCGTCGAAGCAGAGCAGGAAGGGCGCCGCGGTGCCGTCCTTGTAAATGGGCAGCGCGCCGCACGCCTTCATGCTGATGTCTTCCGGCACGGGCTCGTCGTGGCGCTGCGCGTAGGTGCGGTATTCGCCGCGCAAGTATACCGGCAAGATGTGGAGCTGCGCGTAGCCGCCGCCCATGGGTGCGCCGTCGAGCGAGCGCTTCTGATCGTTGCCGGTGTTGTATCGTCCGCCGAGCGTGATGCCGCCCACCGCGCCCGCCTCGATCGAGTAGCCCTCCCACACGGCGGTGAAGCCGACCTGCCCTTCTGGCAGATCGAGGTGCGAGTACAGATACGAGTCGTTGCCGCGATACTCACCGCCCGCGCCGATGCGGAGGTATGGACCGAAGTGCTCGGTGATGGGCGCGTAGATCCCGCCGAGGATGTTGGTGCGATAGGCGCCATCCAGGCCGGTCGCGCCGCCGCCCAGGTGC
Source organism: Myxococcales bacterium (assembly GCA_025355005.1). Lineage (GTDB taxonomy): Bacteria > Myxococcota_A > Polyangia > Polyangiales > Polyangiaceae > JANXLV01. The sequence continues at coordinate 13,146 of JANXLV010000317.1, forward strand.
GCGAGGTAGTCGAAGTGAAAATGGATGATGGAGTAGCTGCCCGTGCCTTGACCCTCGCTGCCGATGGTGAAGCCGAGGCCGCTCTGGTCCTGATTGCTACCGCGAACGAGGGTGCTATTGCCGCGCAGGAAGAGCGCGTCGAGCTCGGCGTTGACGTGCCAGCCGGCCTTGCGCCAGAACTCGTCGTCCTTGGACTCGCCCTCCTTCTTTTCCTTCTTGTTGTCGTCGGTGTCGTCGCTGGCCTTCGGAAGATCAGCGGCGAGCGCAGAACGCGCGGGCACGGTGGTGCCCACGAGGACGAGGGAGAGTGCGAACGCCAGTCGCCTCATTCGTGATTCCCCGCGCATCGCATGGCCTGCTAGTTGGCGGCGCCGGGCGAAGGGCTCGCGAGCGCGTCGAAGTCCGTGGCGTTGCTGTCGGTGTCGTGGCCGTCGGGCTTGCGACCGATCGATTTGTTGGTTGCCGGCCCAGGGGCAGCGTTCTTTTCAACGTAGAGGTTGCCGCCGGTCAGCGTGCCATAGCCGACGGAATCGAGGACCTTGCTGCTGCCGTCGAGGATGGCGAGGCGGCCATCGTTGGCGAGGCCGCCCGTTATCTTCGGCAAGCTCGAGCCACCGGCGTAGCCGCTCCCGACCATGAGGAAGTAGCCGTGGGACGGGATCGAATCAGTCGATTTTCCCACGTACATCGCGGAGGGCGTGGAGGCACTGGCCGAGGAGTAGTTGAGGGAGAACTTGTTCAACGAGAGCGCGCAAGCGGCTGGGTTGTAGAGCTCGACGAATTCATCGGATGCGGAGCCACCGGCTGTCTGGACCTCGTTGATGACGACCTCGCCCGCGCACGGGCCGGAGTCGGTGCCCATCTGGGTGGTGCCGGAGTCCTTGCCATTGCCCGTCGAACCGCCGCTGTCGACGTCTCCAGGCGTGCCAGCGTCGTCATTCGTGACTGGGGTACCGCCATCGGTGTCCTCGCCAGGTACGAAGGCTGGGCCGTCTATCTCGGTGCCCGTCGCGCAACCGGAGAGGCTATTCGCGCAGCAAATGCCGGCGAGGATTGTCAGACCCAATACCCCCCGGGCAAACCCGTTCATGCCCTAGAATAGTAACACCTGCAGGGCAGCGGGTCAGCTGGCTTTGCTGGTCGGGCGCTTCTGCTCGTAGCGCAGGATGTCCGTGAGCGCATCAATCATGGACTGCGCGATCGCCTGCGGCGTCTGGTTGCTCTTGGCCGCCTTCATCCTCATGCCCGAGCTCGCGCCACTCGCGCGCCGGTCCTGCGTCCGGCGCTCGCCATGAAGGCTGACGACTTCGGACGAGTTCGTGTTGCTTCCCGTTCCGGGGGGCATGGGGGGCATGCCAGCTTGTTGGGCGCCCTCTCCTTGGGAACGCCGACGCGAGCCTTTGCGGCGGTCGGTGTCGGGACGATCGTTGTCCGGGGTGCTTCTCATTGATGAATCTCGCATGATCTTTATATCGCGTACGGTCTGACCGCCTGCCCAGTTAACGGCTACTGCCTGTTAATGCGACACGATCGCCAGTTTGTCCGTCTCATTTCGTGGGGTGCTGTCCCCCTACCTGTCTCAGGTCATCCGTGCGCAGGTTACATGTCGTACAAGGTACTCCACGTCGGCCCGAACCTTGCCTGAGGAGCGGTCTAGCCCACTTTGCTGAATCTGCCAGGAAAAAGGCCGTCTCCTAAAGAAAGAAATCGGGGGCGAGATTAGCTCCTGGGACCATTGAGTATTTCTCGAAGTCGGCCACCCCTCCAGCGCGCAGAATATCCTCATCCACGAAGAAGTTTCCGCTGCACTCCCGTGCAGGCCTCGTGAGTATGAGATGGGCTGCATCGGCCATGATGTCGGGCTTGCGGCTGACCTGGATCAACGCGTCCCCACCCAGCAGGTTCTGAACGGCGGCGGTGGCGATGGTGGTGCGCGGCCAGAGAGCGTTGACCCCGACCTTGCCGTTGAACTCCTCGGCCATGCCGAGCACGCACATGCTCATTCCGAACTTCGCCATCGTGTAGGCGACGTGCGGTCCGAACCATTTCGCCTCCATGTTGAGCGGCGGCGAGAGGTTCAAGATGTGCGGGTTCTCGGCCTTCAGCAGATGCGGGAGGCACGCCTGCGAGCACGCGAACGTCCCGCGCGTGTTCACGCCGTGCATGAGGTCGTAGCGCTTCATCGGCGTCTGGATGGTGCCGGTGAGGCTGATGGCGCTGGCGTTGTTCACGAGGATGTCGATGCCGCCGAATTTCTCGACCGTCTTCTTCACGGCGTCGACGATGTTCTCTTCTGAGCGCACGTCGACGATGAGCGGGAGCGCCTTGCCTCCAGCCTTCTCGATCTCCTCCGCGGCGCTGTAGATCGTGCCTTCCAGCTTGGGGTGCGTCTCCGCGGTCTTCGCGGCGATGGTGATGTTTGCGCCGTCCCGTGCTGCGCGCAACGCGATCGCCTTGCCGATGCCCCGGCTCGCGCCGGTGATGAAGAGAGTCTTGCCTTTGAGGGTACCCATTTGGGAAGGAGCTTCGCCGGAGGCCGTAGACGACGTCAAGGGCGCGGAGAGAGACTGCGCCCGAAAGAGTGGAAGAGGTTGTAGGGTGGGTGCGTGACGAAGAGGCAGAACGAGGGCTCGTTCGACGAGCCGCCGCGTTTCTCGGAGAGCGACGACACGGGCTCGTTTCTTCCGGGCTACTTCGAGGCGCAGTACGAGGCGCTGTTCGCGGAGACGCTGAACAAGGGCCCGATCACCGCAGCGCGGCGCGAGCGCCTCGACCTGGCTGCGGAGGCGCTCGGCTTCGAGCCCGAGCGCGTCGAACGCCTGGAGGCCGCGCTCCTCGCTGCCTACGAGGCGAAGTCCGCCATCACGGCGACGGAGATCGAGTGGGGCGATACCTGGACGGGCTCACCGCTTCCGACGCCAGTGCCCCCCGAGACCAATCCGGCCCCACCACCGGAGTTCGCTGCGATCGACAACATCCCGGGTCCAGCAAGGCTCCCCTCCACATCGACCTCACCAAGAACCTCGACCGGCCCCTCTCCCACGTCGGCCTCCCCCTCGACTCGGCCGTCGCCCTCGACCTCTCCCTCTCCCTCGACGTCGCCCTCACCCACCGGCCGCACGTCTCGCCCTCCGCCGGCGTCCCTTCCGCCGATCTCGATCCCGATCTCCTCGTGGAGCCAACCGAAGGCCCCTTCGACATTACCGCCAGCTCCGGCGTACTCGCCTCCGACGTCACCTCCCACGATGCCGCCGGCGTACTCGCCGCCGACGATTCCGCCGGGGCCCAACGCGCACCTCCACCATCGCTTCGGTGTGTCGAGCGAGGCGGGCGCGCTCGACGAGCAGTTCTGCGCGGCGGCGGTGCTCGTGCGTCGCGGTGGCGCAACACCGGAGCAAACGGCGCTCTACGAGGCGTACCGCACGAGCGCGCTGCCGCAACCTGCGCGCGGTCTGTCGGTCGCGGGGTGGCAGAAGCTCTTTCACACGTCGCGTGACCGCATCGTCGGTGACATCCTCGCCGAGATTGCGTCGGCCGTGCTCATCGGCCGCGTGACGTCACTACGGCGTCACGGCATGCTCCCCGAGCTGCGACCTGCGGAGCATCACGATCCCGGGGTCTCGACCGTGAGCGCCGTTCGTGCGCTTGGGTGGTCCGCTTCCACGCTCGGTCTTGCGACGCCGCCGCTCTATGTGACCGCGGACTCGGCGCGCGAGCTCGAGATCGTGATGGCCGTGCCTCCCGCGATCCGCGTCGGCCAGCCGCTGCTAGTGGGACGCAGCTCCCTGGACCTGGCGTTCATGTGCGGCAGGTTCATGAGCTACTTCCGCGCTGACCACTTCGTGCTCGCGATGGTCCCGACAGTGGGTCATCTGGAGGAGATCTTCTGGGCCGCGCTCACCATCGGCGCGCCGCACCTCTCGCTCAAGCCGGAGCTCCGCACACGCCTCAAGCTCGTCGCCGAGACCATCGAGGCCATGCTCGAGCCGCAGGCACGCGCCGCGCTGGTGGAGAACGCGCGGGCGTTCCTGAGCTCTGGACAGAGCTTCGGTCTCGCTGACTGGGCGCGCGGCGCAGAGCTCACGGCGAACCGCGCCGGGCTCCTCCTCTGCTCGGACCTGGAGACCGCGTGCAGCATCCTCGAGAAGGAGCCGAACGGCCGAGACGGCATCTCCGACCTCGAGGAGTTCTGGATCTCGGACGCCGCAAGCGAGCTCCGAGCCGAGCTAGGCATCGCGATCCTGCCGTAGCGGGCGACGCGCGCGCGGCCGCTACGCGAGGGATGTCATGGGCTTACGCGGACGCTGCTGCTCAGCACCGTGATTCGACTGACCGCGGCTGTAAGCTCGGGCTCGATCGCCGCGTTGAGAATGCACGCCCGATGGGCCCCGAAGCGCGAGATCGTTTGGATGCGCTTCACGTCGAACGAAAACAGAGGAACAACGAATGCACCCGAGCTTCTTGAATCGTCCGCTTGCCGCGCTTGTCATGTTTGGCGTCTTCTCCTTCGCCGCGTGCTCG
>JANXLV010000340.1 GCA_025355005.1 Myxococcales bacterium
AGGAGATGACCATGAAGAACATCAAACTGACCCTCGTCACGGCACTCGCGGTCCTCGTTCCGGTCGCGCTCCTCGCCGCGTGCAGCAGCACCGACACGATGGGGGCCGGTCCGCTCAACCACGCCGACGGCGGCGCCAGCAACGTCGACTCCTCCACCGGTCCCGGCTCGGGCGCGGAGGGCGGCGCTGGCGACGCGGCCGTCGCCGACGACTCTGGCTACAACGTCTGCGCGAAGGGGCTCGTGTTCGACAGCACCCGCGTACCGGGATATCCGAATCCGCCGCAGCCCTGATCGAATGCACGCTCATTCGTCTCAGAAGGGAGTGCTGTCGATTGCTGCGGGGCTCCTCGTCTCGTTTGCGCTCGTCGCGTCCGCATCGGCGGCGGACAAGAAGGACGACGACGAGGAGCTGACGGTATCCGCCGCGACCCAGGCGAAGGCACCTGAGCCGCCACCCATCGCCGTTGCCGAATGGCTGAAGCCATACACGCTCTCGGCGTACCTACAGAGCGAGTACCAGTCACATCAGGACTCGGACGACCAGCTCCAGCAGGGCGGCACGGCGCTCAACAAGGATCGCTTTCTGCTGCGGCGCGCGCGGGTCAAGATCGACGGCGACTGGAAGTACGCGCACCTGCAGATGGAGGCCGACGGCAACACGACAGTGGCACCGCAGCTCCGCGTCCTGCACGCGTTCGGTACACTGAAGCTTCCGCAGGTCTGGACGGGCAAGACGACCGCCGACGAGCCCCTCGCCGCGGTGAGCGTCGGCCTCCAGGATACGCCGTTCGGCTACGAGCTCGCCGCTTCCCCGCGCACGCGCTTCTTCATGGAGCGCAGCACGCAGTCCCGCGCGTTCTACCCGGGCGAGCCCGACCTCGGGATGAAGGTGCACGGAGGTCTGTACTTCGTCCGCTGGAGCATCGCCGCGATGAACGGTGAGCCGCTGGACGAGAAGAGCGGCTTCGCGGGGCTCTCTCCGCACTCGGCAAAGGACGTGGTCTTCAAGGTCGGTGTCGACACTCATCCGACCGACAAGCTGCAGCTCACGGGAAACGTGTCGAGCGTCCGCGGGCGCGGCTTTCACTCCGGCACCGACGCGCAGAAGAGCGCGGTCACCTGGCGCGACACGAACGAAGACGGGCAAATTCAGCCCTCTGAGCTGACCGGTCAACCAGCGACGGCCGCCACGCCATCGCAGAGCTTCACACGGTGGGCAGTGGGCGTGGACCTGCAGGCCCGGCTGCAGACGCGCCTCGGACAGTCGATGCTCTACGGCGAGCTCACCGTCGCGAGCAACATGGACCGCGCGCTCTACGTGGCGGACCCTGTGCTCACCGGCACCGACATTCGAGAGCTCGGCTACTACGTGGGCATCATCCAGGAGGTCACGGAGTACGGCGTGGTCGGCTTCCGCTACGACGTCTACGATCCGAACTCGGACTTCTTGGACAAGCGCGGCGGGCGGATCATCCCACAGTCGCAGTCGATCGAGACCTTCTCTCCGCTGATTGGCCTGGTGATGCCGGGGCGCGCGCGCCTGCTCTTCCAGTACGACTTCATTCGCGACCACTTTGCGCGCGACGAGCGCGGCATTGAGGCGGACCTCAAGAACGACGCGTGGACGCTGCGCCTTCAGGTGCAGCTATGAGAAGCACGCGCCGGCTCCTGCTCCCCGCGTCGCTCGCGCTCGCGTGTGTGGCCGCGTGCAATGACAAGAGCATCTCAGGAGAGAGCGGGCTCGCCGAGCCGATCCGCGCGCGCGGAGGGCAGTTCATCGAAGGGCCCCTCCCCGGCTCACCGCCTGGGTCCGGCGTGCCGGGCCCAAAGGTGACGGCCGTGTCCCTCTCCAGTCGCATCGTGCTCCCAGGGCAAGCGGGCAAGGCCGTGGACGGTCGCGCGACCAGCGAAGCGAGCGCGATCGCCGTGCGCCTCGGCGACCTGGGCACCGGCTACTGGGTATTCGTGCTTGGCAGCGCGGATGCGCAATTTCCGGGCGAAAACGACTGGCATGCGGATCTGGACTACAACGCCGACTACGCGTCTCAGCCGGGATTTCATCCGCTCCGCTTCGTCGCGATCGACGGAAACGGTAACGCTGGCGAGCAGACCGAGAACAGCGTGTGCCTGGCCTCCAAGGTGCCGGACAACCTCCATGCATGCGATCCGAGCAAGGCGCCTCCCGAGGCCGTCTTCACGCTCACCTGGGACGCGGACGTGGATCTAGACCTACGCGTCGTGACGCCCACGGGCGCCGTGCTCGATCCACGCACGCCCGCGTCGGGCACCGGTGATGGCGGCGCACCGACCGCGACCGATGCCGTCTTCGATCGTGACTCGCTCGCGTCGTGCGTGAAGGACGGTCTTCGCCAGGAGGACCTGGTCTGGCAGTCGCGACCGACCGGCGCCTACGACATCTACGCGAACCTGTTCGACGCATGCGGCAAGCAGGCCGTCGACTTCACACTCACCGTGCACGACGTCCGCGCGCCGGCACCCGTCACCGTGAAGGGGCAACTCATCGCGACCGACGCGAACGGCGGCAGTGGGCTCGGTCAATACCTCACCTCGTATGCGTTCTGAAATCGAAGGGAGCCAAGCATGTTCGGAGTAATCGTTGAACGACTGACGAAGGCGGCAGTGTGGTCCGGCAGCGGCTGGGTCATGGTCCTCCTTCTCCTCCTGTCCGTGTTCTCGGTCTACGCCGCGGTGGAGCGCCTGCTGTTCTTCCGCGCGCGCCGTGATGACACGGACGCCCTCATGGACCGGGTCGCGGATCTCCTGGAGCAAGGTGATCGCACGGGGGCGGAGCGCGTGCTCGCTGGGAGCCGCTCCATCGAGGCGCAAGTACTGAAGGGCGCGCTTCGCTGGACCACGGCGAGCGCGGAGGCATTCCAGGACGCCGTCGACGCGCAGATGGGCAAGAAGAGGAAGGAGCTCGAGCGAGGCATGAATTACCTCGGCACTCTGGGCTCGAACGCGCCGTTCATCGGTTTGTTCGGCACGGTCATCGGCGTGCTTGTCGCGTTCCAGCAGCTCTCCGAGGGCACTGACAAGGGCTCCATGAACAACGTCATGGGCGGGATCGCGGAGGCGCTGATCACCACGGCCGTCGGCCTGTTCGTCGCCATCCCCGCGGTCGTCGTCTTCAACCTCTTCCAGAAGTGGATCGGCGACATCGAAGCCAACGTCGGCACGATGTCGAAGCAGATCACCGCGCTGATGCGCGCCCGCGAGACCGGCCGCGACGTGGCGCCGATCAGCGCACCGCGGGTCACCGCGTCGTCCCGAGACAACGACTCCGACGGGGACCGCGTCGTGGCCCTCGCCGCCGATGAGGCCGAGTGATGGGCGCCAGCGTCTCACGCGGCGGAACGAAGCGCGGCGGGATTGTCGGCATCAACGTGACGCCGATGGTCGACATCATGCTGGTCCTCCTCGTGATCATGATGGTCTCGGCCACATACATCGTGTCGCGCAGCTTGAAGGTGGAGCTGCCGAAGAGCGCGTCGTCCGACGAGTCCACGCAGAGCCCTGCGACCGTGCAGGTGAACAAGGACGGCAAGTTCTTCTTCAATCAGGACACGGCGCCGCTCTCGGAAGCCCAGCTCACCACAAAGCTCAAGGAGCTCCACGCAGAGAACCCGGACGTGAGCCTGGTGATCAGCGGCGATACCAGCGCTCACCATGGGGACGTGGTCCACGTCATCGACCTCGCGAAGCGCGAAGGCGTGACCAAGTTCGCCATCTCGATCTCAGAGGAGAAGAAGTGAGGCGCGCGCCGTGAGCCGACGCCAGACGGCGCTTCGCGCGGGACTCCTCGGAGCGGCGCTCCTGGGGCACGTGGCTGCATTTGTGGCGTTCGGGTTCATCCCGAAGGGCAAGCGGACCACCAGCGTGGCCATCGCGCTCGCAGAGGCGCAGAAGAAGCGCGAGGTCGAGAAGGAGAAGAAGGAGCCGCCGAAGCCGAAGCCCCCGGTCAAGGCACCGATGAAGGCGCCCGTCGCGCAGAAGCCCGTGCAAGCAGAGCCTCCTCCGCCACCAAAGGCAGAGCCGCCGCCGGCGGCGCCTTCGAAGGTCGGCGATGCGCCCGAGGCCATGGTGGGTTTCGCGGACCTCGGACTGCAGATGGGCGGCGGTACCGGCGGCGTGGGCATTCCTGGCGGCGGCGGCGGGGCCGGTGGTGGTGGTGGAGGCGCGCCGGCGAAGCCCGCACCGAGCGCGCTGCCCGTCGTGAAGCAGGTAAAGGAGCTCGCACCCGTAGACAGCGCGCCGTGCTCCGACGACGTCGTGAAGCCGAAGATGCTCTCGCAGGTGCAGCCGGCATACACAGCGGAGGCGCAGCAGGCGGGCGTCGAAGGCAAGGTGAAGCTCGAAGTCATCATCGACGCGACCGGGCATGTCACGAGCGTGCGCGTGCTGAATGGTCTGGGATTTGGCCTCGACGAAGCAGCGATCGCCGCGGTGAAGCAATGGACGTTCACGGCGGCGCAGAAGTGCGGGAGCGCCGTGCCCACCACCATCAAGATGGGCGTCAACTTCGGGTTGAAATGAGGAAGGGCCGAGCGCGCAGGGATCTCGGACGCGCGGGCGTCGCGCTCGCGATCGTGCTCGCCGCCGCGCCCGCGCACGCGCAGGAGGGTCCCGGCGCAGAGAAGATGGGGGACAACGTGCCCAGCGGGAAGGCGCGCGCGATCACACCGCCCAGGCTGACCACGTTCGTCGAGGCGCCCTATCCCGACGAGGAGAAGGCGAGCGGCAAGCAAGCTGCTGTCGTTCTGCAAATCGCGATCACGGAGAAGGGCGCCGTCGCCGCCGTCGTGGTGCTCGAGTCGGCCGGCCCCGCGTTCGACGCCGCCGCGGTCGCTGCCGCGCGTCAGTTCGTGTTCGAGCCCGCGCTCGCGGACGGCAAGCCCATCCCCGTCAAGATCAACTACCGCTACGAATTCGTGATCAAGGTGGAGCAGGTCAAGCGGACTACCGCAGACTTCACCGGGGTCGTGCGCGAGAAGGGCACTAAGAAGCCGCTCGCGCAGATCACGGTGGCGCTCGACACCGCACAGTCCGCGACGACGGATATTGACGGCAAATTCTCGATCCCCGACGTCGCGCCCGGTAACCACGCGGTCACACTGTCCGGTGAGAAGCTCACGCCGGTCGGTACCCAGGAGACGTTCGAGGCGAGCAAGGCGCTCGACGCGACCTACGACGTGGAGCAAAAGTCCGACAAGCCCAGCGACGACGACACCGATTTCGAGGTCGTCGTCACCGCGCCGAAGCTCGGCAAGGCCGTCGTGTCCACGGAGATCACGGCGGCGCAGGCGACCAAGGTACCCGGCACGCAGGGCGACGTGCTCAAGGTCGTCGAGAACCTGCCCGGTGTTGCGCGCAGCGCCGTGGGCTCGGGTCAGATCATCGTGTGGGGTGCGGCGCCCGAGGACACGCGCGTGTACGTCGATGGGGTGCGTGTGCCGCGCCTCTATCACGACGGCGGCTACCGCTCGATCGTGCACAGCGACATGGTGCGCTCCGTGGAGCTGGTGCCTGGCGGATACGGCGCGGCGTACGGGCGTGGCCTCGGCGGGCTTGTCACCGTGCAGCTGCGGCCGCTCGACGACGACAAGATGCATGGCAGCATCGGCGCGGACGTGGTCGATGCGTCCGGCGCGATCTCGGCGCCGCTCGGAGAGAAATGGCACGTGTCCGCGGCGGTCCGAAAGAGCTACCTCGACGCGACGGTGAAGGCCGTAACGCGGCAAGACGTCGGCGACATCGTCCCGCTGCCGCAGTACTTCGACTCGCAAGCGCGTGTACAATACACGGTCGACAAGGGCCAGACCCTGGAGCTCGGCGGCCTGGTCTCGAGCGATTCGATCGTGCGCACGGTCACGGACCCGGACCCGTCGCAGGTGAAGCGAGAAAACAAGCAGCTCGCGTTTGGCCGCGCGTGGCTCCGCTACGAACGAAAGCTCGCTGACGGGCAGCGCATCACGATCCTGCCGTCGTGGGGAAAGGAAGGCGCACGGACCACGGACCGCTTCGGCGCGACCCCCGCAGAGCTCACGAACGATGCGGATCTCGTCGGGCTCCGCGCGAGCTGGCGAGGGCAGCCGTATCCCTGGTTGGGCGTGCACGCCGGAGTCGACGCTGACTTCTCGTTCAATCGGCTGCGACGCTCCGGGAGCATCACCACTCCGCCGCGCGAGGGCGACATTCGCGTCTTCGGCGAGCCGCCCGCGGACCAGGTGAATGTGGATCAGTGGAAGACCACGACGGGGAGCCTCGCGCCGTTCGTGGAGGCGGACATCGCGCTGCTCTCCGACACGCTGCACATCGTTCCGGGCGCGCGCTTCGAGCCGTATCTCACCAGCGTGAGCCGCCGCGTTCCGGTTCTGGGCGACAAGCCAGCAGTCGGTCTCTCCTCGCAGGACACGCCGATCGAGCCGCGCCTCAGCGCGCGGTACCAGGTGGTGCCGCGCGTGACGGTGAAGGCCGCTGTCGGTCAGTGCCACCAGTCTCCACAGCCCGAAGATCTGTCGGCGGTTTTCGGCAATCCGCACCTCGGTCTCTCTTCTGCGACCCACGTGCTTGGCGGCAGCGCAGTGAAGGTGACGTCCACGCTCACGGCGGAGGCGACCGGCTTTTACTCGGCCTCTGACAACCTCACATCGCGCAGCGCGGCCGCCACGCCGCTGCTCGCGAACGCGCTCGTGCAGGAGGGCATCGGCCGCTCCTACGGAGCGCAGCTCCTCGTGAGGCAGGAGCAGATCGGGCCCGTGTTCGGCTGGGTGAGCTACTCGCTCATCAAGAGCGAGCGCAAGGATCATCCGGATGCCGCGTGGCGCCCTTTCGACTACGATCAGACGCACGTGTTCACGTCAGTGGCCGCAGTGGACATCGGTCACGGCTTCGAGGCCGGCGTGCGATTCCGTTTCGCGAGCGGCTTCCCGCGCACACCAGTGATCGCGAGCTACCGCGACACGCGCACGGGCCAGTGGGAGCCGGTGTTCGGCGCGCAGAACTCGCTGCGGATCCCCGCGTTCTATTCGCTCGACGCGCGCGTCGCGAAGCACTTCAAGCTGGGAAGGACGGACGCAGAGGTGTACCTGGACGTGCAGAACGTGACCAACCACGAGAACGCCGAGGAGCTGTTCTACAACTACGACTACACGCGCCGATACACCATTACCGGTCTGCCGGTCATGCCCGTGATGGGGTTCAAATGGTCATTCTGAAGTCGCCAATGATCGCGCGTCGCGCCCTGCCGATCGCGCTCGCCGCGCTCGCCGCGTTCCTGTTCGGCGCCTGCAAGCCGGACGTCGCGGGCCGCGCGTCGCTCGTGGACGTGCCGCGCGTGCTCGCCATCTCCGCAAGCCCCGCAGAGGCCGAGGAAGGCGACGCCGTCACGTACTCGGCGCTCATCGTCGATCCCAGCGGCGCAATGTCCACCGTGCCGTCCGACTGGGCGCTGTGCACCGCGCGAAAGCCGCTCGCGCTCATCGAGCCTGTGAACCCGATCTGCCTCTCGCGCACGGGAGACTTCCTCGTCTCGCTCGGACAGGGCACGAAGGTGACGGGCAAGATCCCGAAGGACGCGTGTCGGCTCTTCGGTCCGGAGGTCCCGCCACCGAAGGCCGGAGAACCCGACGGGCGCCCCACCGATCCGGACTCCAGTGGTGGCTACTACCAGCCGCTCCGCGTGCTCATCACGCGCGACGACGGCGACTACGCGACGCTCGGATCGAGCCGCATCGCGTGCGGTGTCGCGGGCGCGTCGTCTGGCGACGTGGCAGACATCAAGGCGCGCTACCACTACAACTCTCTCCCCGTGGTGGCCGCCTTGACCGCGAATGGTGCCCCCGCTTCGCGCGACGCCGCATCCGCGACGCCGGTCTCGTCAGGGAGCACGGTTCATCTCGATGTGTCGTGGCCCGCATGCCCGGACGTCGATGTCTGCGGTGACGCCATCTGCGGACCGGACGAGACGCGCGCCACGTGCAAGGACGACTGCGCGAAGCCCACCACGACCAGCGTCGGGTGCGGCGGCGCCGAACGCTACGTCGCCTACGACCTCGAGTCGCAGACCGTGGCCGTGCGCCGCGAGCAGATGCGCGCCTCGTGGTTCACGACCGCGGGCTCCTTCTCCGTCGACGCAAGCGGCCGCGACGAGCGCGACGCCACGACGAACGCCGGGAACGATCTGTCGCTCACGGGTGTCACGGGCTCCGTGTTCGGTTGGGTCGTGCTCACCGACTCACGCGGTGGAACAAGCTGGACGAGCTTCGTGCTGGATGCGCGTTGACGCGTGCCGGGTCACCGCTGTCGCGTCACCTCGTGGGTGTCCGCGTCCCATCATGCGGCCGGCATTGGAATGCTCTGCGCGAAGCAGAAGTAGTTCGTGGCATCGAACGAAAGCTTCGCCTGCTGCAGCCTGGGCAGGTTCTCGCCATAGTAGGCCGTCGCCCAGTCGTCGCGCGTGAGGTCCGTGTAGTTCGGGTAGGCCTGACCGGAGACATTCCCGGATGATTTCAGGACGCCCGCGATCTCCCTCAGACGCGCGGCGGTGCGAGCGTCGAGCGGGTTCGTTCCGTTCATCTGCGCGTTGCCCCATGACATGAAGATCTGGAGACAGCAGAGGACGTCCTTGCGATGGGCGAACGCCATCGAGTCCGCGGGCACGTCGCGGATCACCGAGCCGTAGCTGTCGAAGAGGAACGCGAATCCCCACGGATCCTTGTTGTTCACGAGCACGCGCGTGATGGTGGCGATGCCCTCGGCGTTGAGCGGCTTCAAGTAGTAGTCGGAGCGTGCGCGGAAGCGGCTCGACTTCGCAGAGACCTTGCCGCCGTTCCAGTGGTCGAGCGAGTCCAGGAACGTCCGCTGCGTGCTGTACCCCACGAACGTCGTGCCCCACGTCGCCTGGAGCGCGGCCATGCAATCGGCCTGCGAGCCCAGGAACTGCCCCGAGATCGAGATGTGAGCAGAGGTGCTGGCCCCGCTCATCGACATGATCGAGACGAGCTCGGGCGCCATGTCCTTCACCCACGCAAACCACTTCGGCACGAGATCCGCGGCCTGCGCGATCGGGAACTGACGGTGGAACGTGGTGACGCTTGTCGGAACGGTGTGCACGCGCACTTCCATCTCGGTGACGACGCCGAAGCTTCCACCGCCGCCGCGCATGGCCCAGAAGAGCTCCGGATTCTCTTGCGCGTTCGCCACCAGGATCTCACCTTCGGCGTTGACCACGCGCAAGGAGACGATGTTGTCGACGCCAAGCCCGAACTTGCGCGCAAGGAATCCGAAGCCGCCGCCGAGCGAGAAGCCGGAGAACGCGACGGACTTGCAGCTGCCCATCACAGCCGCAGTGTTCGGACGCGCAGCGAAGAGCCGCGCCGCGAGGTCGCCCTGCTTCCAGCCGCTGCCGATGGTCATGGTGTCCGTGCCGAGATGGAAGTTCTTCAGACCCGAGACGTCGATGACCAGATCGCTGTTCATCGAGAAGCCTTCGTAGTTGTGACCGCCGCTGCGCACCGTGATCTTGCGTGCGTTGGCGCGCGCCCACGTAACGGACGCTGCGACCTCTTCTTCGGTGTTGCAGAACGCGATGAGCCCGGGCTTCACGTCGATGCGCGGGTTCTCCACCGTGCGGGCCGCGGTGTACGTCGCGCTCTTGGGCATGATGAGTCGCCCGCTCGTGCGCACGCTCGCCGGGAACGTGGACGCGTCGCCCAGGTCCGCCGCAAGGACGTCGACGTCGGAGCCGTCCGCCGCTGCGCACCCGGTTCCGAGGAGCGCGAATGCGCCGGCGAGTCGAAGGAAGTCGCGGCGGCTCTGCATTCCATCATTCACGCACGACGTGTGCCAATGTCGGGTGTTCGTCCCCAATGTAGGCCATGCGCAAATGTACACGATTACAATACCTTGGAACTAGCACAGCCCGATGGCGGCTTCCCGAGACACGAGACAATTCCATTCGTGATGGACGGACGATCCAGCCTGGCAACCGCTGATAGCTTTGGGTCCATGTCCATCGTCCACGGCGGCCGCCTGGTCGCGCAGGCCCTGAAACGTCACGGCACGACGCACCTCTTCACGCTCTGCGGTGGCCACATCCAGGCGATCTACGACGGCTGTCTCGACGAAGGCATCCGCGTCGTCGACGTGCGCCACGAGCAGACCGCGGGGCACGCTGCTGACGGCTACGCGCGCGTCACTGGTCGCCCCGGCGTGTGCGCGGTGACCGCGGGCCCCGGCGTCACGGATGTCGTCACGGCCATGGCGAATGCGCAGCGCGCGGGCGTCCCGCTCATCTGCATCGGCGGCGCAGGGCCGAAGCTGCTCTGCGACATGGGCAGTCTCCAGGATATGGACCACCTCACGCTCATGCGCAGCGTGAGCAAGTGGGCCGTGCAGGTGCCCTCGACCGCGAGGATTGCAGAATACATGGATTCGGCGTTTCGCATCGCGATGTCGAACGTGCCGGGCCCCGTGTTCCTGGAGATGCCGCTCGACCTCCTCATGAACTTCCACGAGGACACCGACCTTCCTGCGACGAAGGCCATGGCTGCGCCGCCGCGTCCCGCCCCCGATCCGCGCAGCCTCACCGCGACCGCCGAGCTACTCGCCGCCGCGAAGAAGCCGGTCATCCTGGTCGGCACGCAGATCCGCTGGTCACCGGTGAAAGACGAGCTCGTCGCGTTCGCCAACGCGCTCGGCGCGCCGATGTACCTGAACGGCATGGCGCGCGGCGGTCTTCCGGCGAGCCACCCGCTGACGTTCTCGCGGTCGCGACGGTACGCGCTCGGCAACGCGGATCTCGTCATCGTGCTCGGCACGCCGTTCGACTTCCGCCTGGACTACGGCCGCGCGTTTGGCGGCGCGAAGCTCGTGCAGGTCGACCTGGACGGCGCGGAGCTCGGTCGCAATCGCGCCGTCGACGTGGCGATTCACTCCGACAGCGGGCTGTTCCTGGAGGCGCTCGCGAACGCCTCGAAGGATCCGGCGCGGCTCACCGGCTGGGTCGCGGAGGTGCGCGCGGACGAGGACAAGCGCCAGTCGAAGATGCAGGCGGAGATCCTCTCCAACGACTCACCGCCAAACCCGCTGCGCGTCTGCGCGGAGCTGGGCAAGCGCCTGGGCAAGCGTGACATCCTCATCGGTGACGGCGGTGACTTCGTCGCGACCGCGGCGAACGTGATCAAGCTGGAGTGGCCGCAGCTCTGGATGGACCCCGGCCCGCTCGGCACGCTTGGCGTAGGTCCTGGCTATGCAATGGCGGCTGCGCTTGCCCGTCCGGACGCACGAACCGTGCTCGTCTACGGGGATGGCAGCTTCGGCCTGCACGGCATCGAGTTCGAGGCCATGGCGCGGCAGAAGATCCCCGTGGTCTCCGTAATAGGCAACGATGCCGGCTGGACGCAGATCCGACGAGGTCAGGTGGAGCTCTACGGGGAACAACGCGCGGTAGCCACGGCGTTGGAGTACACACGCTACGACAAGATCGTCGAGGCCTGCGGTGGCTTCGGCGTGTGGGTGGAGAAGATCGAAGATCTTGGACCGGCGCTGGACGAAGCATTTGCCTGTGGGAGGCCCGCGTGCGTGAACGTGAAGATAGCGAAGAGCGACTTTCGGAAGGGCGCGATCAGCGTCTGAGCGACCCGGTAGCTCCGGACAAGGACGCCGGAGCGAAGGGCGCAGACGCCAAGAAGCCGGCGCCGCGAAGGAACGTTCGGAAGAACTTGCTGCGGGTCGCGCTCGGCTTGCTTGTGGGCCTCGCGATCGCGGAGGGCGCGTTTCGTGTGCGCGACGGCGGGGCGTTCCCGCACGTCAACGTGTACGTGGCCGACGCGGAGCTCGGCACGCGGCTGCGCCCAGGTGCCACGGAGAAGGTGCGCTTCGCCTCGCCGAAGAACCCCATCACACAGGTGCGCGTAAACTCGGACGGCTACCGCGGAGACGAGTGGCCCGCGAAGAGCGATGACGAGATCGTCGTCGTGGGAGACTCACAGGTCTTCGGCCTGGGCGTGGAAGAAGACGAGACGTTCTCGAAGGAGCTCGAGCGCGCGCTCACGAAACGGAAGTACTTCGTTCGCAACCTGGGCGTGCCCACGTATGGCCCTGCTGAATACAACAAGGTGCTCGCGGAGTCGCTCGCGAAGCGCCCGGCGAAGACCGTGGTGTGGGTCGCCAACATGGCGAACGATCTCTTCGAAGCCAAGCGCCCCAACAAGGAGCGCCATGCCGTGTGGGACGGGTGGGCAGTGCGCAAGGAGAACGCGCCCGCGAGCGTGACTGAGTTCCCCGGACGTGGCCTGCTCTTCACGGACTCGCACGCGTTCTACGCCGCGCGCCGGTACATCTACGAGCGCGAGGGCGACACGAAGGACGACAGGGGTGTCCCTTCCGAGGGCACGTGGAAGGATATCGCTGGCGGCGCCGTGCTCTCGTCGCGTGAGCACCAGCAGCAGAAGGTCGAAGACGGGCGCCTTGCCAGACTGCACGACAGCGAGACGAAGTACGCGAAGGATGCCGCGGAGCAGGCCTCGCGCTCGCTCGAGGCCCGCCTCATCCGCGATGCGCTGGAGGCAAAGGATCCGAGGCTGTCCGACCGCGATTCGGACTATCAGAACCCCGACTTCATCCCGAGGGACCAGGTGCTGGAGGCGGCGCGCCTGTCGCCTGGCGACATCCTTCGTACGAACCTGGGTGAGTCGGGGCGCGACGTGCGCGTCAACGCGGAGATCATTCGGCGCGGCGCGGCGCTGCGCGCGAGCCTCGAGAAGTCCACCCGCGAGAAGGCGGAGGCCCAGAAGGACAAAGACGTGCTCGGTCTCTTCAAGACGCGGGATGAGCTCACGCAGCGCGCGGCGGACATCGCCAGATCGCAGCCACCGAAGACGGCACCGCTGTCTCCGCTCGCCACGGAGATCGCCGCTGCAAAGACCATCTGCGACAAATACGGCGCGCGTCTCCTGGTCGTTTCGCTACCCATCGACGTGCAGGTGGACAAGGCGGAATGGGCGAAATATGGCGCCGCGCCGCAGGACATGGAGCCGACGAAGCTCCTGAACACCGACGTGATCGACGCGGCCGAATTCGTGGGCGCGGAGGGGTTGGACGCGACGAAGCCGCTCCTCGCCGCAGAGCCCGGCGCGTTCCTCGATGGCGACATCCACATGACGCCAAAGGGACACAAGGCGCTGGGCCAGGCGATCGCAGCCGTGCTCTCGGTGCCGCGCCTTCACCGTCCGGAGCCCGGCCTTTCGCCCGATCGCACTCCGGTGCCATCGGCCGCGGAGTGGACGCCCGACACGGAGATCGCAGTGACGGAGTCGGACCCCGCAGGCTGCGAGACGAAGCGCGTGCGCGACTGGGTCGGTATCTTCTGCCACGGGCGCGCCAAGGGCGTCCGCGTGGACAGCGGGCGCGACGTGATTGCCGGTACGCTCAAGGGAGGGACGGTCGTGCTGGTTGCGCCGCTGTTCGCCGGTCAGGACGTGCGCGCGACGTTCGCCTACGACGGGGAGACCCGCGGCTTCTCCGCTGCGCCTGGAAAGGACGGGGCGCCGGCCACGATCGAGTTCACGAAGCCCAAGCCGAAGGACGACTCCATCGAAGGCGCTGGCCCCACCGGGGCTGCCTTCTGCGCTTGCATCGAGAAGGAGGGCGGCAAGTGCCCGGGGGCGCGTTCGTTCCCGAGCGCGGACTGCATGCGCACGTATCCGGACGATTGCAAGAAGCTGATCGCGTGCTCCGAAGGCGCAGACGACGCCGCGCCCAGATGCGAGAAGCTCATGACCAACGTGAGCCCGACGCAAGCGTGCGTGCAGCTCTGCGCGCCCGAGCTTCCATGCGCCAAGGGCACGTGCACGCCGTTCCGCGGAGGTGACATTTGCCTCTGAAGGCCGCGGCCGTCGTACTCGTGTCACTGCTGCCCGTCCTTGCCGCGTGCGATCCGCCAGCCGCGAAGGACGACCACCCCGTGCTGTCGTTCGCTGCTGCATCATCGTCGCCCACGAGCAAGGCTCCGCTCTCCGGCGAGCTGGTGGCGAGGGCGCGCGCTGTCCAGGAGGCGGCGCTCACCGTCGTGTCCGATTGCTCCTACGAGTACCAGGGCATCGAGGGCGTGGAGGTCATCTTCGACGCGTGCGCGTACAAGAAGGGCACCGCTGCCGCGCTGCATGTCGCGACGGAGAAGCTCCTCACATCCGGGCTGACCCCGGAGGCGGGACCCGCGTCGTCGTTCGCGCAGGAGGCGCGCATGTTCGACGCCTTCGTCGCCGAGGTGGACAGGAAGCGCCCTGACGAGGACTACGACAGCGAGTACCAGCGGCGTCGACGTTCGCGCGGGACCCTGGCGCACTACCAGGATCTCGCGGCGGCGTGGAACGCGATGCTCCCACAGGACCCGTTCGCCGTGGACCCCATCGGGCTGCGTCTGGACGCGGGCGTCCGGGGCACGATCGCCTGGGAGCGGTGCGGTGGCCTGCCTTGTTTCCGCAAGAAGGCCCGATGAGCGACGCGACGGTCACGCGCATTCTGGCCCAGCTCACCGCGCCCATCTCGTTCGCGACGAAGGCACGCATCGCGAAGCGCCTCTTCGTGTTCGCGCTCGCGGAGCAGGAGAGCATGCTGGAGCTGCGCGCGGCGGCTGCGCTCTGCGAGTCGCCAGAGAGGCGCGCGCTCTACCTCCGTCACGCGCTGGACGAGGAACGTCATGCTGCGATGTTCGCGGCGCACTCGGCGGAGCTGCGGCGCGCGCTCGGGAAATCGCCGTGGGGCGCGCCACGCGCCGCGTCGGAAGATCTGTACGCGAAGCTCGGGGAAGCGGGTTTTCTCGCGTTCGTGCACGCTGGCGAGCGCAAGGGCCGCACCCAGTTCACCTACTACGCGCGCTACTTCGAGCGCCGCGGCGAGACCAAGCTGCGCGCGCTCTTCAGCACGCTCGTGTCCGACGAGCAAGGGCACGAGGACTACACGCTGCGCCTCCTCACGGGCACGGAAGGCCAGGGACGCCCCGCGCAACGAAAGCTCTGGCGGGTGCGCGCATGGGAGGCGGTGCGCATGTGGCGGCGCGCCGGACAAGGGCTTGCGGGCGCGGTGTACTTCGCGATGATGAGCGTGCTCTACGTGTCGCTCTTGCCGCTCTCGCTGTGGGTGCGACTGACGCGCCCCAAGCCGCGTGGCTGGCTCGAGCCGTGAAAGCCGTTCTGGGCATCTCGGCCCAGTATCACGACTCCGCCGCCGCGCTCGTCCTGGACGGTGAGCTCGTGAGCGCCATGCAGCAGGAGCGTTTCTCACGCGTGAAGAACGACGCGGGCCTTCCGCTCGCCGCCGCGCGAGCATGCCTCTCACAGGCTGGGCTCACCGCGAACGATCTCGATGCTGTCGTCTTCTACGAGAACCCGTTCGCCAAGCTAGAGCGCGTGCTCGTCTCCACGCTGCGCAGCTTTCCACGCTCGTTTCGCAAGTTCCCCACCATGATCCGCGAGCAGCTGGGCCACAAGATCTGGGTGCTCGACGACATCGCCGCGGGCCTCGGTGTGCCGCGAGCGAAGGTCCAGCACGACGACCATCATGCGTGCCACGCGGCCTGCGCGTTCTACCTCTCGCCGTTCGAGGAAGCAGCAATCCTCACCGTGGATGGC
This sequence comes from Myxococcales bacterium, assembly GCA_025355005.1. Lineage (GTDB taxonomy): Bacteria > Myxococcota_A > Polyangia > Polyangiales > Polyangiaceae > JANXLV01. Next base: position 15,653 of record JANXLV010000340.1, read on the forward strand.
GTGGGCGAAGGCGTGACCACCACCATCTCCAAGGGGAGTGGCACGGAGGTGACGCGCCTCCGCGCCCTGCCCTACCCGCAGTCGCTCGGCCTTCTCTATGGCGCGCTCACGGCGTACCTGGGGTTCGAGGTCAACGAGGGCGAGTACAAGGTCATGGGCCTCGCGGCGTACGGAAAGGCTTCGCGTCGCGACGAGGTCGCGAAGATCTTGAAGACCGCGAGCGATGGCAGCTTCGAGCTCGCGCCCGAGTACTTCGCCTACGACACGGACGCGGACGTGGGGTTCTCGCCCGCGATGGAGACCTTGCTGGGGCCGCGACGCCTGCCCGGTCGGCCATGGGATCTCGATGGCAGCGAGGAAGATCGCGGGTACGCTGACATCGCTGCTTCGCTGCAGGAGGCGACCACCGACGCGCTCGTGGGGCTCGCGCGCGAGGCGAAGCGACTCACCGGTGCGAATAACCTGTGCATCGCCGGTGGTGTGGCGCTCAATGCCGTCGCGAACCGCGAGATCCTCGCGCGGGCCGGTTTTTCTCGCGTATTCGTACCTCCTGCTGCGGGCGACGCCGGCGGCGCGGTGGGCGCGGCGCAGCGGTGGGCGCACGCGAACGGCGCGCCTCGCGGCAAGGCGCTGGTCTCGGCCGCGCTTGGGGCTGACATCGACACCGCGCGCGCACTCGCCACGGCCCAGGCCATGGGCCTATCCCACACGCGCACTGACGCGCCCGCGCAGGCGCTCGTCGACCATCTCGAGCGCGGGCATGTCGTCGCCGTGGCGCACGGCCGCTTCGAGCTGGGACCGCGCGCGCTGGGCCAGCGCAGCATCCTCGCGCTGCCGGAGGACGCAGACGTTCGCGAGCGGTTGAACCGCGTGATCAAGCGACGCGAGCCGTTTCGTCCGTTCGCCCCTTCAGTATTGGCCGAACGTGCGTCAGACTATTTCGAAGGAGCCCCGAACGACATGACCCCGTTCATGGTCACCATCTGCGATGTGAAGGAGAGCGCAAAGGAGAAGCTCCGCGCTGTCACGCACGTGGATGGAACCGCGCGTGTACAGACCGTCACCGCGGAGAGCGCTCCTCTGCTGGCGAACGTGCTCCAGGAGCTCGAGCGACGCGGTCGCATACCGGTCGTGCTCAACACGTCGCTCAACGGCGCGGGCGAGCCGATCGCCTCTTCCGGTGAGGACGCGCTCGCGTTCTTCGACTCACATCCCGTGGACGCGATGCTCGTGGGCACCGACATCTTGCTCACGCGAGGCAGCAGCTCGTGATCCTGTCGCGTCTTCACACGGTGTTCGCGCTCGTGCGGCATTTCTCGCACCGGCAGCGCTTCTTCCTGTGGCCGCTCTTGATCGTGCTCCTGCTCTCGTCCGTGCTGCTCTTGCTCACAGGCGGTCTCAGCTACGTGGCGCCGTTCGTCTACGCGCTCTTCTGAGCTCAGGTGAGCCAGACGATGGTGGCGCCGTCGCCTCCTTCGTTCTGTGCTCCCGGACGGAAGTACGCGACGTAGCGAGACGTCTTCAGCTCGCGCCGGATGGCGTCGCGGAGGGCGCCGGTGCCGTGGCCGTGAACCAGGAACACCACGCGTAGCCCCTGACCGATCGCCCGATCCAGGAAGGTCATCGACATCGACACGGCGTCGTCCGAGAGCATTCCGCGAACGTCGCAGACGTTGTCCGAGGTCTGGAATGGCACCTCGAGCTTCGACTCGTCGGAGGTCCTGGCAATGCTCGCGACGCTGGAGCGAGCGCCGTCACCTTGCTTGCTGGCCTTGCGGTCGCTCTCGCGCCCAGCGGCTCCGCTCCCGACGCGGAGGAGCTCGGAGACGGGCACCGTGATCTTCATGGCGCCCGCGGCGACCCGGACCGTGGTGCCCAGCACCTCGAGCACCTCGGCCTCTGCGCGCAAGCGTGCAACATACACGCGTGTTCCCTTTCGCAGCTCGGAGAGCGGAAGTACGTCCGCTCCGTCGGCGCGGTCGCGGTCCCGCGCGCCCGGCTCCAGCGGTCCGAAGGCGCCCACGTCCTGCGCCACGCGGTTGACCGACCTCTCGATCTCCGTGAGCTCGTCCTTGCCGAGGTGACGCACCTTCAAGCGTGCGCGCGCCGTGCGGATGTCCTCCCGCGCGCGACGTACGTTCTCGGCAAGGGCCTGCGCCTCGCGCTCCACGGCCTCGTGCCGCTTCTCCTTCACGCGCTCGATCTCGCCTGCCAGCTTGTCACGCTCTTCTCGGGCCAGGCGCGCAAGGTCCTCCGCGCGGGCACGCGCGAGCTCCAGGGCGGCGCGCTCGAGCTCCAGCTTCTTGGTCAGTTCCTCGAAGCCAATCTGCTCCTTGGAGAGGAAGCTCTTCGCGCGATCGATCACCGTGCTGGGCACACCAAAACGCGCCGCAACCGCCAGCGCGCTGGAGCTGCCCGGCACGCCGATCGTGAGCTTGAACGTGGGAGCCATGGTTCCAATGTCGAAGCCCACGCTCGCGTTCTCGAAGTTTGGAGATACCAGCGCGAGCGCCTTCAGGCCCTCGTAGTGGGTCGTGACCAGCGCCGCAGCCCCGCGCGCCGTGAGTGAGTCCAGGATGCCAGCGGCGAGCGCCTCACCCTCGCGCGGGTCGGTGCCGGTCGCGACCTCGTCGAGAAGCACGAGCGAGCCGTCGTGCGCGGACTCGAGGATGGAGGACAGGTTCTTCATCTGCGCGCTGAACGTGGAGAGGTTCTTCTCCAGGCTCTGCTCGTCCCCGACATCCGTGAGTACGCTGTCGAAGATGCCGACCTCGCTCGACGGGTCCGCAGCGATGGGCAGCCCCGCGCGAATGGAGAGCACCGAGAGGCCGAGGCTCTTCAGCGCCACGGTCTTTCCGCCCGCGTTCGGCCCGCTCACCACCAGCGCGTGGCCCGCGCGCGCGTGGATGTCGCTTGGAACCACGGCGACGCCATCCAGCACCAGCAAGACGTGCCGCAGAGACAAGAGCTTCGCGCGCGGCTCGTCCACCACCTCCGGGTACGAGAGGCGCGCGGCGAACGCGAGGAGCGCCGTGGCCGAGCGCACGTCCGCGCGTGAGAGGGCCTGTGCCGCGCCTTCGATGGAGCCAAGGTGCTCGTGCAGGATGCCCGACAGCTTCGCGTAGATCAGGTTCTCCTCGCGCATGACCTCGCCGTCGAGCACCTTGAGGCGATTGCCGAGCGGGATGACCACGCGCGGCTCCACGAAGAGCGTGGCGCCGCTTCCGCTGGCCGAGTGCACGAGCCCGGGGAAGCGCTCGTGCGCGTCCGCGCGAATGGGAATGACGAAGCGCCCTTCGCGCTCGGTGATGAATGCATCCTGCACGATTCCCGCGTGCTTGTGCATCAGTTCTTCGAGGCGCGACGTCATGCGCGCGCGCGCCGTGCGCTGTTCACCGCGGAGCTCTCGGAGGCGCGGGCTTGCGTCGTCCTTCAACGTGCCGTCCAGATCGAACGCGTCGCCCACGTCGCGCGCCACGCGATCGAGCGACGGATCCGTGGAGCAAGCCGCAACGAGCGCGGGACAACGCTCCTCGCGCGTCGACAAGAACCGCCGCAGGCTGCGCGCGGACTCCAGCATCTTCGACATCGCGAACAGCTCGACAGGCGACAGCACCGCGAGCACACGCAACCGACCAAGCGCCTCCCGAACATCGGGCAAGTCGATCGGGATGAGCGGCTCCCCACGCTCCGCGAGCATCAGCGCCTCGCGCCCCTCCGCGAGCACCTCACGAAGCTCCTTCCGCGTCCCAGGAAAAGGAAGCTCCCGAGCACGCTCCGCCCCGAGCGCGCTGCGACAGTGCGCCGCGAGCGCCACGAGAACGCGGCCCCACGACAGGTCTGCCCGCGTCTTGTCGGGACAGGGAGGAGGCAACAGCTCGGTCTTCACAGCGCGACTACTACTAGTCGAGGCGAATCCCCGCTACTTCGTCTCGTGCCCAGTCCCCCCCGCCCCTGACGGCATGGGGTTTTGCTCGCGCTCGAGGTAACGAAAGATCGTGCGCGGGTCGACGCCGAGGTCGCGCGCGGTCTGGGTGCGATTCCCGTTGTTGCGCTCCAGCACCTCCAGCACGTACTTGCGCTGGAACTCCTCCTTCGCCTTCTCGAGCGGGAGGATCGGGCTCTCACCCGCTATGTTGAGCTCCAGGTCCTCGGGGCCGAGCAGCGTCTTCTCACAGAGGACGAGCGCCTTCTTGATCCGGTTCTCGAGCTGACGGATGTTGCCCGGCCACGTGTACTTCTTGATGGCAGAGAGCGCCTGCGGAGTGAACCCGCTCACCTGGCTCTTCAGCTCGTCGGCGAACTTGGAGAGCAGCGCCTTCGCGATGATGAGCACGTCGTCGCCACGCTCGCGCAGCGGCGGACAGTGGATGTTCACGACGTTGAGGCGGAAGTAGAGGTCCTCGCGGAAGCGACCCGCGCGCGTCTCCTCTTCCAGGTTGCGGTTCGTGGCGGCGACGATGCGGATGTCCACCTTCTCCGGCTTGCTGTCGCCGACGCGGAAGACCACGCGCTCTTGCAGGGCGCGCAGGAGCTTCACTTGCAGGTTGAGCGGGAGCTCACCGATCTCGTCGAGGAAGAGCGTGCCCTTGTCCGCGGCCTGGAATTTACCGGGCCGCGACGCGATGGCGCCGGTGAACGCGCCCTTCACGTGACCGAAGAGCTCGCTCTCGATCAGGTTCTCGGGGATGGCGCCGCAGTTGATGACCACGAAGGGCCCGCTCTCGCGGTTGCTGCGGCGATGGAGCTCGCGCGCGATGAGCTCCTTGCCGGTGCCGGTCTCGCCCGTGATGAGCACGGAGATGTCCGTGGTGGCGACCTTCTGCAGCTTGCGGAAGACCTCCATCATGGAGCCGCACACGCCGATGATCTCACCGAAGCGCTTGTCACTGAGCTCCGCGACGAGCTTGTCCTTGTCCGCGCGCAACGCGGAGAGGAGCATCGCGTTCTGGAGAATGAGCGACGCCTGCCCCGCGAAGATGGAGAGCAGATCGAGCTGGCTGCGCTGGAACAGGCCCTTGATGCGATCGTTGCCGACGTACAGCGCGCCGGACACGTGGCCCTGCGCGACCAGCGGCGCACACATGACGCTGGACAGCTTGAGCGCGACGACACTCTCGCTGGAGCCGAACTGCGCGTCCGTGAGCGCGTCGCTGACGATGAGGGGGCGGCCGGTGTCGAGCACGCGGCGAACGATGCTGTCGGAGATCTGCCCGCTCGGATCGGTGATGGCCTCGCGGCGCACGTTGCGCGACGCGCGGATCTGCGGCTTCGGGTGCGCGCCTTCGCCCTTGTCGTTCGGGCCGCCCGTGAAGGCGTCGTCTTCGAGCAGGATCAGGCCTTTTTCAGCGCCCGTGACGTCGATGACCGCGTCGAGCATCGCCTCCAGCAGCTGGTCGATCCGGAGCGTCATCAGCTTCTCGGAGAATTCGTGGAGCTTGCGCACGCCGGCAAGCTGCTGCTGGGCGAGCAGGTCGGTGCCGGTGGTGGAGATGTTGGTGTCGGTGCCTGAGGCGGAGGGCGCGGGCCGCGGGGCGGGCGGCTCGTCGAAGATGCTGAAGGCGAGCTCTGCGTCGCCGAGGGTGAGCCGGTCTCCGTGCGTGAGGCGCGCGCGGCGCTTCTTCTTTCCGTTGATCAGGATCTCGGCCTGCTTGTCGACCTCTTCGAGGTTGAAGTCGCGCCCGTCGAACATGATCTGGATATGGGTCTCGGCGACCTTCTGGCTGCCGACGGCGACATCGTTACCGAGCGCCCGACCGATGGTGGTCACGGGCTTGTAGAGCACGAAGGTGCGAGGATGACCGTGCTGGGGGAACCATTTCAGGGTCGGCATGCTTGGACGCATACCTTACCGCGAAAACCCGCCAGATCGCACGCGAACGCGCGGGACGGTGCCGGGCTCAGCGGATCGCGTACGCGGCCCGGGACTCGCCGGCCTTCGCCAGGACCGGGAGGTCCATCACCGGGATCACGAAGGAATCCGAGGAACCGGCGTTCGCGCTGGCGTTCGAGCCAGTGTCGGGGCCGGAGCCCGCGATCGCGGAGACGCCCCAGATGAAGATCGCCATCGCGACAGCGCCGAACGACCCCACGAACGCAGCCGCGCGGGTGCCGCGCATCGCGTCGAGTGACAGGCCAGGCTTCTGGGTACGCATCGTGGTGCGGCTTCCCGGCACGCTGAGAGGGCGCACGGGAGTCTCGGCGAACCACACGTCGACCGAGTAGGGAGGCGTGCTGGGCGTGAGCCCGATCGCGATGGGCGCGAGCGACGGCGGCGACTCGGTGGGGGCATCCTCGGAGACCATGCGGGAGGCGAGATGGGAGGAGCTCTGGAGGTAGTGGGAGGGCCGAAACTGCTGCACAGCGACCGGCTCGGGCTCGGGCAGCTCGTCCACCTCGTCGAACGCGAGCGGCGCCGCAGCCACGTGCTCCCAGCGTCGGGGCGGGTCTTCGGTGGTGACGGCGTCCTCTCCGAGCCGAGGATCGTAGGTCAGATCCTCCAGCCCCAAGGTCGGCATCTCCTCACGCACCACGCGCCCCACGTTCCGTACGTCCCTGCCCATGACAGCCATACAAGCGAGAACCCTGCCAACGAGGCAGCCGCGGATGGCCGGTCGGATTTCGGCGTCTTTCCGGTTTTTTTCAGCCGTAGTGGACAGTGACGCCCTGGACCCGGTGTCTCCCTTGCATTACTGCGTGATCCGGAGGGCGTGTGGGCGCGTAGGGGCGGCCGCCCGCCCGGCCACCCGCGTTGGGAGACCTGAAGGTCCGAACCCGCAGATTGAGCTTCCAGGATCCCCTCCATCTGTATGAAGATGGAATCTCGCCCAGTTGGGGAGGTACCGATGAAAGGCGCTCTGGTGTTCGTGGTGTTGAGCTTCGCCGCCGTACTCGCGGTGGTGGCCTGTGGTGGCAACGACAAGCCGCCGCTCGTTCCCGATGGTCCCGACATGACGTCCGTCGGTGATGGCGGAGCCACGCCCACGACAAGCGCCGCGCCGGGCAAATAGGAGAGAGCGCAATCGCGTCGGCGTTGCGCTCACTTCCCGAAAGCGACTGGCGCGTTCACCGGCACCGCGAGCACATGGAGCCGCTGCCGCGGGCCTCAGAATGCGCCGGCAGCTTGTAGGGTCGCGCCGCCGCGCGCAGGTGCGACGCCGAGCTGGAACGGCAGATCGTTGAGGATGGACTTCTCTGCGTTCTCGAAGGCGCCCGACGTGAGCGCGCCCGCGAGCGCGACGCCCGCGATGCCGCCGAGCGAGTTCGCGATGAGGCCGTGGTGGATGTCCTGCTTCGCGTTCGAGTCGAGCAGGTAGAACGGATAGACGATCGAGCCGCCCGCGGTGCCGATCAGGTAGCCGAGCCACATCCACTTCTGCGTGTACCAGGACGGCGTGTAGAGAAATGAAATCGCGCCGGTGGCCGCGAGGCCGCCGTTGTAGCCGATGAGGCCGGCGATGCTTCCGCCGTCCTTCCAGTCGGGGCCGTTCTCGATGCCAGCGCCGAGGAGCGTGCCGCTGATGGCGCCCCAGCCGGCGCCGCTCGCCACGAACGCGAGTCCCTTCGGATCGAGGTGCGCCCATTCGCCGAACGCGTAGCCGCCGAAGCCGCCGCCGGTCGCGCCGATGAACGTGAGCGTGGAGTATGCGCCGAACGACCAGTCGTGGCTGCGCTCGTGCGTGAACTGCCACTGCGTGCCGCTGATGGCGATGCCCTCGAACGCGCCGAGGATCATGCCCGTGGAGATCGCCGCCGGCGTTCCCGCGTGCAACGTCACGTTCTGATCGAGGAAGTACACGCCAACGGGCATCGCCGCGCCGAACCCGATGGGCGCGATGATCGCGACGCCGGGATCCTTCACGTTCGCGAGCGCGTCGATCCAGATGCCCGTGCCGATGCCGTAGCCGATGCTCGTGCCATAAAGAAAGAGCATCTCACCGCCGCCGCGCGTCTGCGATCCAGGTGCTGGCTGCGGAGGAACCGGCGGCGGCTGCGGAGGCATCGGCTGCTGCTGGTACTGCTGCGGCGGGTACGGCTGCTGCGGCGGCGGATACGGCTGCTGTTGCTGCGGGTACGGCTGCTGTTGCTGCGGAGGGTACGGCGGCTGCTGCTGCGGCGGATACGGCTGCTGTTGCTGCGGCGGATACGGCTGCTGTTGCTGCGGCGGGTACGGCTGCTGTTGCTGCGGCGGATACGGCTGCTGTTGCTGCTGCTGCGGATAGGGCTGGGGTTGAGGCTGCGGGTAGGGCTGGGCCTGCGGAGGAGGAGGCTGCTGCGGGGGCGGTTGTTGCGGCGGGGGTTGCTGCGCGCCCGCGAGCGTCGACACGACGGACAGCGCGAGCATCGAGCCAAGTGCAAGGCGAAGCTTCATGGCCGCCCAGTCTACAAGCGAATCCGAGAAGACCCAACAACGGCATCCGACTTCTGCTCGAACTTCGCCTCCCGATCCGTGAGCACGATGAGCCGCACGAACAACCCGTAGCTCGTGCGCGCGTCGTCGGCGCCCACGTTCACCGGCAGCGCCACGCCGAGCCGGAGCGGCAGACCGACCGCCGTCAGATCGGAGACCACCTCGGGCGCGATCACGAGCGGATTGCGGCGCGCCCAATCCGTTCGCAGCTCGAGCGCCAAAAATCCCAGGCGCGCGTCCGGCAGAAAGCCCGTGATCGCCGTGACGTCCGCATGAACCGGCGCGTGCGCGAACGCGCCTCCGGCTTCCATCCCGAGCGCGCCGCGGAAGGTGAAGCGACCCAGACGCTTCGCGGACACGAGGTCGAGGGCAATCGGTTGCACGGCGTCGCTCGGATCGAAGGACACGCGATCCGATGCGTCGGTCGTGTGCGCGTGAAGCTCCAGCTGGAGATGTGCGTCGCGCGCGAAGTCGTGCGCCAGTCCGAGCGCCAGCGCGCCGCTCGCCCCGAAGGTGCCGGAGCCTGCTGACGTCGTGCGCGCGTACGTCGGCTCCAGGCGAACCCCGAGCTCCCGCAGCACGCGCCACTCCGCCTCCAGGCTCACCAGCGTGGCGCGCGCACCGCCGCGACGGGCAGAGAGCGTCGCGAAGTTGGCCTCGATCTCGAGCTCCCCCGCCTCGGTCGCGTCGACATCGGTCGCGCTCTCCGTGAGCAGCGACTCCGGAAGCGGCGGGCGGCGCACCGCTTCGTCGGCGCGGGCGTCACGGAGCACCGCACAGACCAGGGCGAGCGGGGCGAGCAGAACCAGAAGGGGGACGCGGGAGACGCGGGAGACGATGGCCTCTCGCGGTAGCTTCAAGCCCCGAAGGACAGACCGCCCAGCATCAGCGGATGCGGGAACATCGCGCGGCGGCGGCGGCGACGGGCTCCGGCGGAGATACCAAAGAGGCTCATCAGCCATGAAGCGGTCTGGGCGAAGATGGTCACGGGCCCCTTCTGTCGCGAAATCAAGCTGGCGTCAAGTTTTCTCGCCATTTGGGCCATGGCGGCGTGGCGGCGCGGCGGGCTGGTTTTAGGCCTTGGCGATGCGGTTCGCGATGGCTTCGGCAAAGGTCGTGGTGGTGGCGGTGCCTCCCAGATCTGGGGTGCGGATGCCGCCAGTCTTGAAGTGCTCGATGAGCGTGCGCTCGATCTTGGTGCCGGCGGCGCCTTCGCCGATGTGGTGCAACATCATGATGGCGCTCTGGATGAGCGCGGTGGGATTGGCGAGGCCCTTCCCGGCGATGTCGGGCGCGGAGCCGTGCACGGCCTCGAAGACCGCGGCCTCCTTGCCGATGTTCGCGCCGGGGACGATGCCCAGGCCGCCGACGAGGCCCGCGCCGAGGTCACTGAGGATGTCGCCGTAGAGGTTCTCCGTGACGAGCACGTCCACGCGATTCGCGTTGCGGACGAGCGTCATGGCGCAGGCGTCGACGATCATCTCCTGCGGATCGATCTTGGGATGCAGCTGCGCGACCTTGCGGAAGCACTCGAGCAGAAGCCCGTCAGAGAGCTTCATGATGTTCGCCTTGTGGATGACGGTGACCCGCTTCCGACCCAGCCGCTCCGCGTAGTCGAACGCGTACTCGCAGATGCGCGTGCACGCGACGGCCGTGATGAGCTTGATGGACTGGGCGACGCCCGGCATGATCATGAGCTCGAGCCCGGCGTAGAGATCTTCCGTGTTCTCGCGCACGATGACGATGTCCGTGCCCTCGAACTTCGGCTCGACGCCGGGCAGGCTGCGCACCGGACGAACGTTCGCGTAGAGGTCGAGCGTCTGCCGCAACGTGACGTTGACGGACTTGAAGCCCTTGCCGATGGGCGTGCCGATCGGGCCCTTCAGCGCGACACGGTTCTTGCGGATAGAGTCGAGCACCTCTTGCGGAAGCGTGGTGCCGCGCTTCTCCGCGACCTCGGCGCCGGCGTTCTGGACGTCCCACTCGATCTTGACCCCGCTCGCCTCGAGCACGAGCTTCGTGGCGTCCGCGACCTCGGGTCCGATGCCGTCTCCAGGAATCAGCGTGATCGTATGCGCCATCTTGCGGCTTGCGACATTATCATGACCGAGCATGGAGCGAGCGACGTCCGAGTCAATCTTCGCGAATGGCCTCTCACACGCGGTGTTGCGATGGGGGGACACGCAACATGGAATCTCGGGGGACGCCCGCGGCGGCCGCGTGGTGATGCTGCTGCACGGATTCATGGATGCGGCAGGGACGTTTGCCGGCGTCGCGCCGAAGCTCGCCGCAGCGGGTCACGTGGTGTACGCGCCGGATTTTCGCGGGTTCGGTGCGGGCGCTCGCGTGCCTTCGGGCGCGTACTACCACTTCGCGGACTACGTCTTCGACCTCGCGGAGATCATCGCGCACGTCGCGCAGGCTCGGACGGAGCGCGTCACCGTGGTGGGGCACTCCATGGGCGGCACAGTGGCAACGCTCTTCGCAGGCTCGTTCCCCGAGCGCGTCGCGAAGCTGGTGAACCTCGAGGGCCTGGGCCCGCCCGAGCTCGAAGCGAGCGCCGCGCCGCTCCGCATGCGGCGCTGGGTGGACGAGGTGCAGAAGATCCGCGCCGCGGAGACCGGCGGAGGGCACGGCCGCCCGATGACCGCGGACGAGGCGATCTCGCGCCTCAGCATGAATCACGGCCGCATCCCGAAAGACATCCTCCGCGCGCAGCTCCCACATCTGACACGAACGCGAGAGGACGGGCTTCTGACATGGGCCTTCGATCCGCTGCATCGCACGCCCTCACCCACTCCATTCTCAGCGCAGGTGTTCCGCGCGTTCGCGGGCGCGGTCACCTGTCCCGTGCTGTTCGTGAGCGGGGGTCCGCACGGCTTTCATCCGGGAGACGAAGAGGAGCGACTCTCGGCGTTCCGGGACCTCACGCGGAAGGAGCTCCCGGAGGCCGGGCACATGATGCACTGGACCGAACCGACGCCGCTCGCGGAGCTTCTGCTCGAGTTCGTGTGACGCTCATTCCAGTGGCGGAGGATGCTCAGCCGAGTCGGCGCGGCCCGAGGAGAGGGCGACCGATCGCGAGCGGCGCCTCGCACATCAAGAGATGGTCCTCCGCGCAGTCGAGGTGGATGGCCTCGCCGCACGCGAAGCAGGTGGTCGCCGAGAGATCTCTGTCGATCGATGCATTGCAGGTGGCGCACGGGACCACGTGGCGGCAGGCAGCCTCTTCCCGGATGCGCTCCACCAGATCGAGGATGTTGCTCGAGTCCTGCCTCTGCTGCACGGACTCTCAGTAATATATTTGCCTACATCATGCAAATTGTTTCAGGCACAATGCGGCGATGCGGATCGGTGCGTCGAGAGCAGCAGTGGTCGCGGCAATGACGCTCGCGTTGTCATCGGCGTGCACCGAGCGAAATCAAGATGCTGCGTCGCGACCGAAGCAGCCCGTCAGCGTCGCGGCAATGGCACGACCAGCGTCCGTTTCATCTGGCGCATCTGGCGACGCGTCCGCGGTCGTCGACGCCGGGCAGGAGAGCTTCGTCGCATGGACCGATCCCGCGGGTGTGCGGGCGCTGCTGCGCGGCGCGACGGTGCCCGATGACGTCGCAGATCCGCGCGCGTGCAACTTCCAGGTCCCCGAGCAGTCGTGCATCCCGAACGCCGAGGCCGTGGAGTGGGACTGCAAGCTCGGTTGCGCGAAGGACTGCGGCGAGTGCGCGACGACGTGCGCTACCACCCTCACGACCTGTCGTGGCCCGTGCAAGGGCGACGGCGCGTGCGACCAGAGGTGCGGACAGGCCGCGGGAGCATGCGTCCAGGGCTGCCTCTCTAGCCGCGACCGTTGCTACACGGGCGAGTGCGTGAAGACGGTCGCGCGCTATCACGAGGCGTGGCGCACCAAGTTCGGCTGCAAGGGAAGCGGCACGCCATTCCAGATCTGCGAGCGCACCCACACGTGCATCGACGCATGCCAGGACAAGCGCGACCCGTCGAAGGCGCCGAGCGAAGCGTGCATCGACGCATGCAAAAAGAAGCACGCGGTGGGGTGTGAACCACACTTCGTCGACAACGCGACCTGGGGCGCCTGCCAGACATACGACAACAGCTGGTGACCTAAACAGCATCGCCGATCGTCGCTCTGTCCTGGAGTTTCGCGGGCGGTGAACACGAGAGGGCGGGGGGCGTCCGCAATGTTCGGCCGGTGGCGCCGCGCGTCGTCGCGAACGAGTCCACGGGTGGGGGCGAGCTCCGACAAAGTCGGATCGGCACGAACCAACCTCGCCAGCCGTCGCGCCCCCGATCGAGTCCACGGGTGCGAAACGACGCGATGCGGCCACAGGCCGGACATGCGGGCGCCCACCGCCAACGCGATTCACGGTCCTAGCTGAAGTCCGAGATGACCTTCTTCAGGCGGTCGTGGTTCTTGCCCTCGACCATGCCGACAGCGAGAACGTTCAGCTGCGAGGGCTGCGCGAGGTAGGTCGCCATGCGCTTGATGTCGTCAGCGGTGACCTTGGAGTTCTTCTCGAGGCGCTCCCACGGCGTCTCGAAGCGATCGAACAGGTGACCGCCCGCGAAGAACCCGCCCCAGTCCTCCGGTGAGTCCGCCATGGCGCGGACGTCCCACGCGTTACGCTGCTTGGCCTTCGAGAGCTCCGCGGCCGTGGGCCCATCCTTCGCGAGCTCCTTCATGAGCGAGAGGATCTCGCGCGTGACCGTGTGCAGCCGGTCGTGCTGACAGCTGGCCGCGAAGTCGAGCACGCCGTCGTCCTCGTAGCCGTCGAACGACGCGCTGACGTCGTAGCAGAGGCCGCGTTCGTCCGAGAGCCGGTGATAGAGGCGGGTTGACATTCCGTCGTCCAGGATGCGCATGAGCATGTCCATGGCGGGACGCATGGGCGAGCGCTCCGGGATCGCGCGCAGACACACGCGCAGCTCCGTCTGGCTGCTCATGTTGGGGACGATCAGGAGTCGCGGCTTCTCCTGTGTGTGGACTGGCTTCTTCGCGCGGATCGATTTCCCCGCGGGCAGATCCTTCCAGTGCTTGTCCGCGAGCGCGAGGACCTGCTTCGGATCGACCGCGCCGGAGAACGCCAGGACGGACGAAGCCTGCGTGTAGTGCTTCTTGTGATGGTGCGCGAGCGTGGGCTTGTCGAACGCGCGGACCTGAGCCTCCGTCCCTGTGATCGTGAAGCCCAGCGGGTGATCGCCGTAGATGAGCGAGCGTGACAGGTTGTCCGCGTCCACCATGCGACCCTCGTCGTCGAGGTCCTCGAGGATCTCTTCGCAGACGATGCCGCACTCCGTGCCGATGTCGCGGAACACCGGGCGCGTCAGCACCTCCGCGAACAGCGCCGTGGCCTCTGCCAGCGACTCTGGCGGCAGCGTGACCGAGAAGACACCGAAGTCGGTATGAGTTGCAGCATACAAGTATCCGCCGAGGCGCTCGAACGCGAGGTTCACCTCGTGCGCGGACGTTATCTCGTTGGTGCCGCGATAGAGCATGTGCTCCAGGAAGTGCGACACGCCGTTCGTCCGCTCGGTCTCGAAGCGCGAGCCCACGCGTACGTAGAGCGCCACGTGCGCGCGGTGCAGATCGGGCTGCGGCGCCGCCACCACGCGCAGGCCAGTGCTGAGTGTCTTCTCCCGGAATGCCGTCGGGAGATCGGAGCGCGTTTTCAGGGCGGTCAGGGCTCCTCGCCCTCGTCTTCCATCGGAGCGATGGGCAAGCCGCCGTCGGACTTCGCCGTGCCGTCCGTGAGGAAGGTCTCGTCGATCTTGATGTCGGGCTTGGCGACCTCGCGGAGGCGGCGCACGTAGAGCGAGAGCGCCTCTGCCTGCTTCGCGGCGAGGATCGCGCCCGTGTAGGTGTCGCGGTCCTTGTCGAACTCCGCGCGACCCGCGGCCTTCGTGGACTTCAAGATGACGACATAAAAGCCGTCCTGCGCGCGGAGCGGCTCGCCGAGCATCGCGCCGACCTTCGCGTCGGGTGCGAATGCGAGCTTGCCGATCTCGCTGTTGCCGTCTCCCTGGAGCTGCGGGATCGCCTCCCCGCCGCGCACGAACGCGCTCGACGTGTCGACCATGGGGCGCGTGGGATCGGTGTCGGCCGTCTTTGGCGCCTCTGCCGGCGCGCCGCCGTCGGCCTTGTCTGCGCCTTCGGGTTTGTCCGACTTCTTGGCCGGCTTCACGTAGGGAGCGAGCGCGGCCTTCACGGCGTCCTCGGGCTGCTGACCGTTCTTGATGGCGGTCTGGATCTTGTTCGCGAGATCCTTTGCGGCCTCGAGCGATTTCGCCTTCTTGTAGGCCGTGACGGACGCGTCGTCCTTCTTGATGATGTGGAAGCCGAACTGCGACTCGACGGGCTTGTCCGTCATCTCGCCGCCCTTGAGCGCGTCCGCGCCGTCCTTGAACGGCTTCACGAAGCCGTCGCTCTTCGCGGTGCCGAGGCTGCCGCCGTTCACGGCGCTGCCGGGGTCCTGCGAGTACTGCTTGGCGAGCTTCTCGAAATCCTCGCCGCCCTTGACGCGCGCGATGATGTCCTCGGCCTTCTTCTTGGCGGCGTCCTTGGCTTCGGAACCAGCGTCACCTTCGGCGGGGCGAATGAGGATGTGACGGATGTTCGCCTCCTTCGCCTGGTCGGCGTTGGACTTGTCCTTCATCCACTCCTTCACGTTCGCGGGCGAGGCGTCGATGAGGTAGCTCTCGGCCCACTCGAAGCGGACGGGGACGTACGAGATCGTCGCGGAGCTCTTCTCGGCGACGTACATCTCGAGGGCCTCGGCCTCGCTCACGCGGATGGGCGCGCGCACGAGATCGCGCATCTTCGCAGCGAGCAGCTCGCGGCCCTGCCACTCCTTGAACTCGGTCGGCGAGCGACCCGTGATCGCGCGGACCTGCCGCGGATATGCGGTCTTGTCGTCGAACAGCTTCGTCTTCGGATCCTTGAAGCCGGCGTAGATGTAGCCGTCCGGGATGCGCAGCGACATCGCGAGTCGCGGGTTTTCCATGGGCACGCTGACGTAGATGAAGCCGCCGATGATGGCCTGGTTCTGCTCGTCCTCGCTGACGGTGAGCCCGAGGCGCTCGGCTTCGCTGATGAGGAGCTCGCGCTCGATGAGGCCGTCCAGCGCGATCTTGTTGAGGCCCATGGCCTTCGCGCGATCGGTCATGAGGTTGCCGCTCTGATCGCGGGGGATCATCACCCTGTAGGATGCGCGGTGCGACTTCGGGTCGATGCAGTTGCCCTTCACGGTCGCCGCGCAAGCTTCGCGCAGGGACGCGGACTTCTGGTTCGCGTTCGGGCGGAAGTTGATGACGAAGACCAGGATCATGCCGACGATGATCACGCCGTAGACGATCGAGGTAAGCCCGCGTTTTCTGAACAGGTCCAACATGGCAGGGGTAAGGGGCTTACCACGTCGCCTGGGGTGCCGGAAGCTGGCGTTTGCGCTTGCGTCGCTCGCGGGGCGGCTTCGGCTAGTGCGTATGGCTAGTGCGTGTGCGCGACCGTCTTTGCGAGAGTGAAGGCCTTTTTTACTTCGACCTCCACCGCTGCGAGGCCGCCCGTGATCTTCTTCGTCAGGAACAGCTCGTAGAAGGTGTCGAGCGTCTTGTCGGGCTCCGACGGGTCGTTCATCGGCGTGACCTGCGCCGAGATCTCCGAATATCCAAGGTCCATCGCGGGGACAGCGAGTGTCCGGACCCGCTTGAAGAGCGCGTCGTCATCTTCGCTCGGAAAGTCGCTCTTCTCGGCGCGCAGGACGAGCCGGACCTCGAACTCCTCATCATTTTCCGTAGCCCGGACGCGGATGCCGGAGTCCAGGATCAGGTTCTCGCGGACGCGCTCCGCGAGGACGATCTCGTCCTTGAGGGTCCGGAACACCTCGAAACCTTGTGCAATGAGGGCTTTTTTGAGCAGGGGGGGGGTCAAGCGACTCTCTCGGAATGTGGCTCTCATTAGAAGCGGGGTCAGCCTCGCAACGCAAGCACCAACCACGCGCACGCAAATGACAGGCCGTCCCGAGGAGCCGCGCGGGCGCAAGGAAACGGCCATTTGGAGGGATATTTTGGGCCCATGGGGGCCTTCTCATTGCGATCTTGAAAAAAGACCCGCTAGAATTGCGAGTTGTGACGAAGAGTCCCGATTCCCCCGATCCCTCGGCCGAGCCGATCGCTCCCGCCAGCGTGATCGAAACGGCCGGGGCCCCCGAAACGGCCGGAGCGCCTGCCGGCCGCCCCACCACCGGGACCATGCCCATGCCTGCAGCAGGGCCAGCAGGGCCGATGGGACCGCTCCCCGCGGACGGCCCGACCGGTCTGCAGAAGTCTGCGTCAGGCTCGCACGCCATGCGGCGAGGTGGGGCGCGGCGCGAGGTCACGGAGCGCGTGATCATGAAGTTGCCCGGCAGCAAGACGGAGCTCGAGGGATGGGCGCTGAACCTGAGTCGCGGCGGCCTTCGCTGCATCCTCGAAGAGAAGGTGGAGCTCGGCGGCGAGTACCTCGTGACCCTCGGGGACGGCGACGACTACGCGGACCGCCGCGCGCGCGTGGTGTGGGTACAAGAAGAGCCCGACGGGGTGATCGTCGGCGTGGAGTTCGTTGGCCTGTCCGGTATCCACATGCCTCCCGGTACCGTGCCCCCGCCGCCCAAGCCGCCCACCACGCCCACCAGCGGCGAAGGTCCCGCCTGAGCCCTGAACGTACGCCCGCGAACGTGGCAAGCACGCACGACGAGACGCTGAAGCGGGTGAAGGCAGCGCTCGGTGAGGTGGTCCGCGGGAAGCCGCGCGCCGTCGAGCTCGTCCTGCTCGGTGTGCTCGCCGGTGGGCACGTGCTGCTCGAGGACGTCCCGGGCGTCGGCAAGACCACGCTCGCGAAGGCGCTCGCGAAGGTGCTCGGCATCGGCTTCACGCGCGTGCAGTTCACGCCGGACCTCCTGCCAGCGGATATCACCGGCTCGCTGATGTTGTCCCCGCTCGATCACAGCCTCAGCTTTCATCGCGGTCCGATCTTCACGCACGTGCTCCTGGCCGACGAGATCAACCGCGCCTCGCCGCGCACGCAGTCCGCGCTGCTCGAGGCCATGAACGAGGCGCAGGTGTCCGTCGACGGCGAGACGCACGTCCTCGAGCCGCCGTTCTTCGTCATCGCGACGCAGAACCCGTCCGACTTCCACGGGACGTATCCGCTGCCCGAGGCGCAGCTCGATCGCTTCTTGCTCCGCGTGTCCCTGGGCTACCCCGGCATCGAGGACGAGCTCGCGATGCTCTACGCGCGACAGGGCAAGGACCCGCTCCACGCGCTCACGCCGATCTGCAACAAGGCCGAGATCCTCGCGCTGCAAGCCGCGGTGCCGCGCGTGGACGTGCGCGATATCGTCGGCAAGTACATCGTGGACATCACGCGCGCGACGCGTGGCTCTTCCAGCCTCGAGGTGGGGGTCAGTCCGCGCGGCACCCTCGCCTTCTTCCGCGCGTCGCAGGCGCATGCGTTCCTGCGCGGACGCTCCTACGTCAGTCCCGAGGACGTGCAGGCGGTGGCGGAGAGCGTACTATCGCATCGCGTGCAGCTGAAGGTGCAGGCGCGGCACGCGGGACTGCAGAAGGAATCCGTCATCGCCGAGATCGTGAAGAGCGTCCCGGTCCCCACCTGATCCCAACTCCGAGTCAGAGAGACACGCAGACAGTGCAGCGCCCGGACAGCAGACTGCTTGCGGCAAGAGACGCGCTCTTCGGTCACCGGGGCAAGGTGGATTGGGCGCGCCTCAACCACATCCTGATCCCGATGCCCGTGGCCGTGCGCGACGGCGAGCGCCCGCGGATGCTCGGTCCCACGGCTCGCTTCCTGCTCGGGCTCAACGCGATGTTCACGCCGGAGGGTCGCGCATACTTCGTGATCGTGATCCTCGTCGGCGTGTTCGGCGTCGATATCTATCGCACGCAGATCTACCTGTTCTCGAACGTGCTCTTCGCCGTGATGGGCGCAGCCATGGCTGCGGCGCTGCTCATGAAAAGAACCGCCTTGAAGACGGCGCTGTCCGTTCCGGCGCGTGTGAGCCGCGGCGAGACGTTCGACGTGGACCTCACGCTCTCCTTCGACGGCGAGAAGGCGCCCGGCGCGGTGCGTATAGGACGGCCTTTTTTACCGTATTTTGCGCGCTGGCAGGCACCGCAGGGGCTCGTGCTCGACTGGGACAAGGAGGGGCGCGCGCGCATCTCCTGCCCGCTGCGCTTCGACAGGCGCGGTGACTTCACGCTCGACAACTTCTCCGCGTACGAGGTCGCGCCGCTGGGGCTCACGCAGCGTCGCGTCGGACGCAGCGAGGAGCTGGACGTGCGTGTGGTGCCACGCCCGGCAAACGTGACGCACGTGAAGCTCGAGCTCGCGAGAAGGAACCAACCCGGTGGCGTGGCGCTCGCGTCCAAGCTTGGGGACTCGATGGAGCTCTTCGGCGTGCGCGACTATCGGCGCGGCGATCGGCTGCGCGACATCTCCGCGCGGACGTGGGCCCGCACCGGAAAGCCAGCGGTGCGCGAGTACCGCGAGGAATATTTCTCACGCGTGGGCGTCTTCCTGGACACGGAGGGAAGCGTGTACACGGAGGAGAGCTTCGAGGCCGCGATCGAGCTCGTCGCCGGCACCGTCTTGCACCTCTCGCGTGGGGAGGCGCTCATCGACCTTCTCGTCGCCGGCGAACGTGTACAGACCATGCTGCTCGGACGCAGCCTTGGCTACGCAGAGCAGGCGCTGGATTTCCTGGCGTCCGTCGAGCGCAGCGCACCGTTCGATCCGGAGGCGCTGATCGCGCGCGTCGCGGGCGAGGCCGAGCAGCTCTCGTCCGCGGTGCTGGTGTCGGGGAGCTTCGGTGAGAACCAGGAGAAGCTCGCGAGCGAGCTCGAACGTCGCGGCGTGCGGCTGCTCCGCGTCGTGGTGCGCGACGAGGCCGACGGAAGCGGTATCAAGGGCGACGCCGTGGTGGTCACGACCGAGAGCATCCGCGGCGGAGGGCCGATCGCCCTATGAGCGCGGCGGCCACAGCACCGACCACGCCCGCGAAGCAAGGCCTGCGCGAGCTCTTGCCGCACCTCGTGTGCATCGTGTCGCTCGCGCTCCTCTACAAGACGTGGCTCGTGGGAGGCGCGCTTCTCGTCGGCCTCGTCGTGGGTCTGGCGTACCTCCGCGCGAACTCCCCCACGTTCATCTGGCAGTTCATCTACGCGCTCGGTGGCGGTGCGGCGGCCTATGCGCTGGCGCGCACGCTGGATGGTCGCCTCCCCGTGGAGATCTGCGGGCTCTGCCTGGGCGCTGCGCTCGGACGCCTCCCGCTCGCAGCACCCGCGTGGAAGGGGCGAATCGATTTCGCGTTGCTCGCGTTCGCGATGGTCGCTATCGGTGGCTCACGCGAGCCGACGAAGGACGCGTACGCTGCGGCGTCGGTGGCGCTCGCGCTTGCGCTCGCGTGGTCCGCGGGCGACGCATCGCCGCTTCGCCTCATCAAGGACCACCCGTGGGCAGCCGCGCTCGTGCTGGTGCTCGGTGCGTCGCTAGCGGGCGGGCTCGCGTGGGTCACGCCGCGCATGACGAGCAATCGCTTCCTCATGGGTCAGGGCATGGGCCGTACGGGCTTCTCGAACCGCGTGGTCCTCGGCGGACCCACCGGAATGGAGACCTCCGACGTGATGGTGATGCGGATCCGCGGCGGCCACGCGGACTACCTCCGCGGCTCCGTCATGGACTCGTTCGAGCGCGGCGAGTCGTGGGGCGTGTCGCGCCAGAAGATCGTCTTCACGGGCGCGGGCCAGGGCCCGATCACCGTGTCCTCCGTGAAGCCCACGATGCATCTCTTCGCGCCGCTCGGCGGAGTCGGCATCTCGGAGGGTGCGGTGCGGAACCCGTACGGCGTCACGACGGTCGCCGTGGGCATCTCGGATTACACCATCGATCCGAACGGCGGGACCATGACGGACCTGCCGGACGCGAAGGACACGGAGATCCCGGAGGCGCTGCGAAAAAGGCTCGTCCCGGTTGCAGAGCAGATCGTCGGCGACGAGAAGGACGACGCGAAGCGCCTCCAGCTGCTCACGAAATACCTCTCCGCGAACTATCGCTACTCGCTCTCGCGGACGCGGGCCCAGAAGGACCACTCCGCGATCATGGATTTCCTGCTGGTGAACAAGGAGGGCCACTGCGAGTACTTCGCGTCCGCGCTGGCGCTCCTTGCGCGCGTGCTCGGCATTCCATCCCGCGTGGTGGCGGGCTATCGCGTGGTCGAGGAGAACCCGTACGGTGGCTACGACGTGGTGCGCGAGCGAAATGCGCATGCGTGGGTGGAGATCTGGGATCGCTCGAAGGCCCGCTGGCGCACGATGGACCCCACGCCGCCCAGCGACGCGATGACGCCGCGGGCCGTGTCGGACGCGAGCGCCGCATTCGATGCCGCGCGCGAGAAGCTCGCGACGTTCGGTCAGATGCTCGCGGAGCGACCCGCATGGCTCCTCGGCACGCTGGGCGTGCTGTCCGCGTTCCTGCTCTCGCGGCGGCTGCTCCGGCGCGGCAAGCGGCGCGCGAAGGTGGCCGACGTCGAGGCACATCGGATGTTCGCGGAGGTCTCGGCGGCGCTCGCGAAGCTTGGCCTCGCACGTGAGCCGTGGGAGGGGATCGAGGCGTTCGCGGAGCGAGTGCGCGAGGCGGGCCGAACGAACGCGGCAGACGTGCTCGTGCACTACGCGCAGGTCCGCTACGACCCGGACGCGGAGAAGACCGTGGACGCGCTCGAAGTGGAGCTCACGGAGCTGCTCGCGACGCTGCGGTCCAGCAGGACTGCAGCTGTGAACTGAGGCCTGGAAGCGGCAGCAGATGAGGGCCCGATCTCGCAGGTCGACGGCGAATTCGCCTGAAATCAGCGCGATCGCTGCTTGGCAAGGTTTTCGCTTCGTGTGGGCTCGTTGTCAGCATTTCCACACGACCGACCCGATTCCTGCTGCGACGAGCGCGACATCCATTGCGATGACGACGACGTCGATGCCTGGGAAGAGGAGACCCTCATCTACGTCGAGATCGAGGAGGTCCCCATGCCTCCGCCGCTGCCGCCGGTCGAGATACTCAGCGCGGAGCCCGCTTCTTCGAGACGGAGGCGCGAACCGGCTAATCCGCCAGTGATGGTGGCGACGCTTCGGCCGCCCGCGCCGCCCGCGCCGCCGCGCAGGAATGCGCTGCCGTTCAAGCTGCGTCCCGTGTCCCCGTGGTCGTTCGAGGCGTATCGCGGACACATCCTGTCTCGCACACCCGCACGCGTCGCGGCTCGTCCGCCAGTGCCGCCGCCATGGATGATGTCGTTGCCGCCGGCAACACCGGCCTCGATCGCACCGGTCGCGCTCCCGTCCGAGCCTGCGAGCGACGCTGATGATTCCCGGTGTACGGCCGAGATCGCGCCAAAAGAGGGCGAGTCGAGAACGCTCCTCTTCGTCATGATCATGGTGCTCGCGGGCACCGGTTGGTACGCGGCCGCGGTCCGTTACCAGACGGAGCAAGCATCCACGCACGCAGCACCGGCGACACAAGTAGCGGCGGAGACGCCGGAGGTCCCCGCGTCGTCCGTCACGTCGCCGCGCGCCGCGCCCGTGCGAGGCGCCGTCCCCGCGTCATTCACGCCCGTGACATCCACATCGTCGAAGCCAGCAGCCCCGAAGGTCGAACCGAGGCCGCAGGCACGTGCGGAGCCGAAGCCGGAGCCGAAGAAAGCAGCGCCGCCGCCGCCGATGCCGATGCCGAAGCCCGACAAGCCTGCAGCGACGGCGCAGAGCGCGTCGATGGAGAAGACTCTCCAGGCGGCGAAGCAAGAGACCGAGACGACGCTGAACTGACGCTGCTTCCTCGGTCCCGCGGCTCAGGGACTGGCTCAGAGACTGGCGCAGAGCGGCGTGAAGGTGATCTTGTCTCCTGCCGCGTCGGTGAAGGTTGCTTCGCCAGTGCCGTAGGTGAGGTCCACTGTCTTGCCGAGCGTCACGTTCGTGACCTTGATCTCGCTGCCTGCCTCAGGGCAGCTGGCCCGGCAGCGCTTGTAGGTGATGAGCTCGGTCCGGACGTCGCGCGTGCCGACGGTGCCCTCGGAGGTGCCGTTGATCGTGAAGCACGAATCGCCGACGGTCCACGTGACGGTCTTCGTATTGTCGCGCGTGATCTGGCGGCCACCATGCGTGACGCCCGTGAAGTGGCCGGTCCAGTTCATGGTGCGCATCGCGCCCGAGGCGGTGGTGGTTGCCTTGGCGGTCCAGTCGATGGTCGCCTTGTTCACCTGCAGGCCCTTGCTCGTGATGTCGAGGCTGAGCGTCCCGTTCGCCGTCACGTAGGTCACGTCTACCACGCCGGTGAGGTGAAAAATGCCGCGCGGACCGGTGCAGTCGTTGAATGTATACTGCACGCTGTCGGTCGTGGGGTTCGCAACGGTGAGGCAGCCGACGGGGAGGAAGAACAGCCGAGCGCCGTTGCCCACGTTGTCGAGCGATAGGTCCGAGCCCGGGTCACTCGCGAGCCCGACGCTGCCGCCGCTCGACGAGAGCAGCGTGCCCGTGAGCGAGACCGCGTCGCCCTCCGAGGCAGAGGTGTCCGTCCCGTCGTCCGCGAGCGTCTGCGACTCGATGTCCGACGTGGGGTTCGTGGTCGTGCCACCGGAGCCCTTGTGGGGAGCACACGCTGCGAACGCGAGAGCACCGCAGAGCGGGAGCATGAGGTGGATGGATCGGACCATGGTGTTCTGTACAGCATGCGCCATGCCATGGATAGCGGCACGGGAAAGGCAGGATTCCTGCGCTTTCACCAGTGTCCCCCGTGAACGTCCGTGCGTCCAGGTCGAACCGCCGCGAGTTCGGTGACTCGCTCCCACACACGCCAATCTACAGCCATCCCGGGTCTCCGAAAAGTGAGCCTGGATTCCGCCCCGTCGGTATTCTACGCACATGTCCGAGACGCGAACTCGCACGCTCAACTGGTTCGTCCGAGGGGGAACCCTTCGCACACCGGAGGGGCAGACCCACACGATCGACGTCGACCCGCTCGTCGTCGGCCGCGAAGAGGGCGCTGGTGTCCGGCTGACCGATCCCGAGGTCAGCGCGCTTCACTGCGAGCTCCGCGCCGTGAACGAGGGCATCCTGGTCCGCGACCTCGGCAGCACGAACGGCACCCTGATCGCGGGCGTGCGCATCAAGGAGGGCATCCTCACCGGCAGCGCGGAGATCCTCTGCGGTCAGACCAAGCTCGCGGTCGAGCCATCGCAGAAGACTCGCGTGGATGTCGGATTCGCTGATCGCTTTGGTGGGCTCGTTGGCAGCGCGCCACGCATGAGGCGGATCTTCAGCGTGCTGGAGCGCGTCGCTCCCACGCCGCTTTCGGTGCTCATCCTTGGCGAAACGGGGACAGGCAAGGAGGTCGTGGCGCGCGGCATCCACGACCACAGCCCGCGCAAGGACAAGCCGTTCGTAGTCGTCGACTGCGGGAGCATTCCCCCGACGCTGGCAGAGAGCATCCTGTTCGGTCACGAGAAGGGCGTGTTCACCGGGGCAACCGAGCGCAAGAAGGGCGCGCTCGCAGAGGCCGACACGGGGACGCTGTTCCTGGACGAGCTCGGCGAGCTGCCGCTCGATCTCCAGCCCAAGCTCTTGCGCGCGCTCGCGGAGCGGCAGGTGAAGCGCGTAGGCGGCTCGGCGTTCGAACCGATGGACGTGCGCGTGCTGGCGGCGACGCGACGCGATCTCTCGCTGGAGATGAACGCGGGCCGCTTCCGCAGCGACCTGTTCTTCCGCATCGCGCAGGTACGCGTGGAGCTTCCGCCGCTGCGCGAGCGCACCGCCGACCTTCCGCAGCTGGTGGAAGAGATCTGCGTGCGCGCGGGAAAGAAGGAGCACGCGGGAACCGTGCTCGCGTGGATCGAGCAGCGCATGGGCGCGCACGACTGGCCCGGCAACGTGAGAGAGCTCGTGAACGTCGCGTCCGTGGCGGCCACGCTCGCGGATACGCCGGAAGCCATCGACGACGTGCTCACGCTCGCGCGCGACGACGACGGGCAACCACGCGCCGCGCAGACGGCGTTCACGGAGGCGAAGCGCGTCGCCGTCGCCGGGTTCGAGCGCGAGTATTTCGCGTCGCTGTCGAAGGCAGCAAAGGGCAACGTGAGCGAGATGGCGCGACAGAGCGGAATGGAGCGCCACCACGTGCGGGCCTACCTGAGGAAGTACGGAATCGCGAAGAGCGAATAACGACCTCGACCCTTACGCTAGAAGCGGCCCACGAGACCCGCGTTTGCGCTCTTCCCCGTCACGGACATCGTCGGCGTGATCGTCTGCTCTCTGCCGCCAAGGAAGTAATACGCGGTCGCGCCGAGCGTGAGGGCGGCGAGCGTCGAGGGCACGGCGAGCGAGTAATAGGCCTCGTTACGTGCGCCGTCGTAGTCGTCGGCGCGGCCCTGCTTCTCGTCGTTCGTCGTGGCGCCCTTCTGACGATCGAGCAGCGTGCTTGCGTGCTGGTAGTAGATGACGGGGACGATCACGCTGATGGCGGTTGCGCCCGCTCCGACATAGAGCGCCCACGCGGGGATCGGTCGCAAGGTTGTCGTCACCGGCTCCGGTCGCGGTGGCGGTGGCGGCGCTCCTCCACGTTCTCCGCGCGGGTCGGGCGGGGGTACGGCCAGCGGGGGGGGGTCGACGATCTCGAGCGCTCCTTCGGCGATCTTGATCTCGACCTTGCGCTCGTCCGCGGTGCCCGGGTTCCATGTGATCGTGTGCGCGCCGGGCGCGACGTACGCGGTGAAGCCGGAGACGCGCGGCTCTCCCGAGTCGACCTGCACGACGATCGCGCGGCCCTGCGTCCGCACCCTCACGCGGCCACGGGTCTTCGCGAGCTCCTTCAGCCGCTCCTCCGCCTCCTCCGCCTGCTTGACCACGATGGGCTCGAGCGGCGCGCCATCCTTCTTCTTCGCGACCTCACCCAGATAGCCTTCGTAGGCCTCTGCAGCGCGCGTGTAGTCGCCGTACGCGTCGTACGCACGCGCCAGGTTGAACGCGAGCCGATAGCCGCGCTCCGCGCCTAGCTCCCGGTAAATCGCCTCCCACTCCACGATCGCGCCCGCGAAATCCCGCGCCATGTACTTCTCGTACCCCACACGGAAGCGCTCCCGATACGCCTCGAGCTCGTCCGCCGCGAACGCAGGCCGCGACGCCGCGAGGAAAAGCGTGCACAATACAAACATCGCCGCGAGACGCACGCCCCACGTCCGCGACGGCCAGAGGGCCGCGCCACTCGCGGCCGCCTCAGAACGGATGCGGATCGACATCGGGTGGTCTCGCTGATGCGGGAGCTGCTGCGGATGGCGGCGGCTTCACCGGAGCCGCAGCGCTGAGGAGGGCAACGGGAATGGAAGCGCCGGGACGCGGGAGTGACGCTGCAGCAGGCGGAGGGCGACGCGCGGAGGAAGGGGTGAGGGTCGGGATCAGGGTCGGGATCGGGGTCGAGGTCGAGGTCAAGGTCGGGGTCGAGGTCGTCGTCGGAGTCGGAGTCGGAGTCGTTGGCATCGCTGGCATCGTCGATGTCGTCGTCGTCTCCCCGGTCCCCGCGATCTTCCACGCCGCTGCTCCGAGCACCACGATCGCCGCGACGGCCCACAGCGCTCGCGCGCTTCCCGCCTTCGCTCGCGGCTCGTCGACCTTTGCGACCGCGGCCTCCGCGACCTCGGCAGGCACCTCGGCCTTTGTCAGCGGTGCTGGGAGTGGTGCGAGGCTCTCGCGCAGCGCCTTTGCGTCTTCCTCGGGCACGGCCTCGTCCAGCCTTGCGGCCAGCTCCTTGCGGCGCGAATCGACGTCGTCGCCGAAGAGCTCGGTCATGCGCGTTGCTAGCGCGCGCTGCGGTGCACCTTCGCTCCTTGCGATCTCGGCGAACGCGTCCGCTACCTCACGCGCGGAGCTCGGCCGATCATCCGCCTTCCTTCCGACGAGGCGCTCGTACAACGACACGAGCGCCGCCGGCAGCTCCTCGCTCGCGGTGAGCTTTGGTGGGCTCTCGAGCGCGAGCTTGCGCAGCACGTCCATCTCGGTGCCGTCGCCCCACATTCTGCTGCCAGTGATCGACTCATAGAGCATCGCGCCCACGGCGAAGAGATCGCTCCGCGCATCCAGCGTGTCGCCGAGCGCTTGCTCTGGCGACATGTAGCTGACCTTGCCCTTGACCTCACCCGTGCGGGACAGACCCTGGTCGTGCTCGACCTTCGCGACGCCGAAATCCAGGAGCTTCACGTGCCCCGCGAACGAGAGCATCACGTTCTGCGGTGACACGTCACGATGGATGACGTGAAGGTCGGTGCCGTCCACGTCCTTCAGCTCGTGGACCGCCGACAGCCCCTCGCACACCATCGCCAAGATGTGCGCGACGAGACCGACCGGCATGTGCGAGCCGCGCTTCGTGAGCTCCGCGAGCACGCGACTCAAGGTCGCGCCCTCGACATATTCCATCGCCAGGAACAGCTCGCCGTCCTCCTCGCCGAAGTCGAACGCGTGCACCACATTCGGGTGCGAGAGCAGCGCCGCCAGTCGGGCCTCGCGCAGGAACATCTCCGTGTGACGCGCGTCGTTCGCCTCCGGGAGCAGACGCTTCAGCGCGACGATGCGCTTGAAGCCGTTGTCCTTCTTCTCGACGGCGACCTCGACGGTCCCCATGCCGCCGCGCCCGATCACGAAGAGCGGTCGGTACCTCGCGTGCACCCGGCTGCCAGAGTTGGCCGGGCGAACGCCGGACGCCGAAAGCTGCGACGCGGGCACCATCCTCGTCTATCGTAGCAGGGCTTTGGGCAAAGGAGCGCGCGTGCCTGTCGCGGCTTACGCCAGCGTCTACATTCTCCGGGTGCTCGGCCTCGTCGGCGTCGCGGGCATTGCGGCACTGGCGATCGGCATCGCGCAGGTCGCATGTCTCCCCGATCCCGATCGCGCGCAGCTCGACGCAGGGCCGACGCCCGACGCGAAGGCACCTGGCGCGTGCGGGGACGGCTTCATAGACTCCACGACCGACGGCAGCGCCGAGGAGTGCGACCCGGGCCAGGCTGGCAAGGACAATGGCTGCTCGCCCTCGTGTCGGGTTCTATGCGCGGGCGGTGTGATCGACCCGGTGACGAAGCATTGCTACTTCCGCTTGCCGCAAAAGACCACCTCGGAGGGCGACGCAAGGAAGGCGTGCAAGCTACCCGGGCACGTCATCACGTTCGTGAGCGACAACGAGGTCGCGTTCCTCGCGGACGCTGGCTTCTCGTCGGGCTTCTGGATCGGTCTCTCGTACTTCGGCGGTCAGCTCGGCTACCAGAGCGACGACAACTCGAGCGGCGAGCCCGGATGGATCTACCCGACGAACAGCGCCGCCTGTCCGGGCTGCTACGCGCGGACCGGGAGCGATGCATCGGCATACTTCCCGCCGCTTGGTCCCGACGCCGGCATCCTGCCCGAGTGCGTCTACGCGGCCTCGCTCACCGAATGGCATCACTCGCCGTGCAACATCACGCCTCAGCAAGACGGGGGAGAAGCGCACGACACGCTGTGCGAGCGCGAACCGCCAGGCACACGCGCAACGGTCTGCAACGGCGGCATCTGCATCACCGTCGCGCAGACGCAGAAGCGCTATCTCTTCGTCCCATCGGACACGAGCGCGGACGACGCGAAGTCGTCGTGCGAGGCGCTCTCTGGCAACCTGGTCCTCTTCGACAGCCGCGAGGAACGAGAGCAGCTCGCGCGCGAGATCGCGAAGTACACCGGCGACGAAGGCGCGAGCTTCTGGGTCGGCCTCGCCGCAGGCGCGAACGGCACGTACACCTGGGATGACGGAAAAGCAGAGGCCGCCCGACCTCCGCTCTTCGGCATCGACGCGGGCACCCCGACTCCGGGCGCGCGCGTCTTCATCTCCTTACGCCCGACCGACCCGATAGACATCGGTCTGGGGCACGCCGACGTCCCGCAGAGTCTTCACACCTACGTCTGCGAATACTGACCTCGACTTCGACTAGGGCGCCGTGCCTTTTTCGATGAGGCGCTTCTTGACGTGCGCAAGACCCTGGGACGGGTTCAGCATCATCTTGTTGAAGTCCTGGTAGTAGTTCTTCGTGAGGCTGGAGTTCTCCGTGTAGATGTCCACGACGAACTGCTTGCCGTTGTTCGGCAGCACGACGTAGTCCACGCGGACCGGGGGCTCGCGCGGCTTGTCCTTCGCCTTCGCCTCCGTGATGACGCGGGTCTCGTTGCCGCTCACCGCGCGTGAGCCGCGGTAGGTGACGTCGTAGTTGAGCGTCTTCTGGAGGTTCTTGCGGTAGTTCTTCTCGACGAGGCGCTTCAGGAGCGTGGTGAGCTCCTTCTGATCGTCGGCGCTGAACGTCTCCCACCAGTTCTTGCACTCGGAGACACCAGGCGGGCACGGCTTGCCGAAGGCGCGGCGCGTGAGCTCGTCGTAGTCCACCATGCCGTCGAGCGTGGTGTTGACCTGCGTGTCGCGGTTGACGGAGGCGGGCTGCTTCAACAGGCCCTCGAGCTTGTTGTGCTCCTTCTCGACGAAGTCCTGCGCGGGGTTCGGAGCGCCCTGCGCGTTGGCCTCCGCTGGAGTCGCAGACGACGCGAGCACCGCCGTGCCAGTGAGCGCCGCCAGAACCAGAACTCTCCACATGCCCTTCTTCATCACAGTCCTTTGCCTCTTCCCGCCCTTTATGTGCACCGTCAGACGAGAAGTCAAAATGCCTGATTCATGCCAGGCTCAATAAACCGCAATTGCGCGCTATTTCAAGGACTGTGGAGCCGCTCGTTCACGGTCGAGAGGCGGATCTTGCGACACGTATCCGCCCGGTCACATGGATTTTGCGACATCAGGTGTCGGTTCTCCGTCAGCCAGGGCGGCTCGTCGGGAGGCTGATGTCGAAGCGCGCGCCGCCGCCGGATGGGCTCCGCACTGCGATGCGTCCGCCGAACGCCGCATGGTCATCCATGATTCGCTTGACCACCGCGAGGCCGATGCCGGCCCCCCCGGTGCGGGTCGTGTAGAAGGCGTCGAACATCTGAGCGCGCGCGTCCTCGGCGATACCTGGGCCCTCGTCCGCGATGGAGAGCATCACACCGTCGTCGCCGCTGGCCTCCACGCCGACCTGCACCGTCATGCCCGCCGCGCTCGCCTGCACTGCGTTCCGCACCAGGTTCCACACCACCTGACGCACCTGCGCGCCGTCGCAGTAGGCCTGCTGTGGTCCATCCGGTCCGTTGTATTCTACACGTACATCGCCCGTCCCGCTCCGCTCCGAGCGCGCCGCGAGCGCCACCACGTCGCGGCAGATCTGCGCGACGTCCACGACCTCGGGCTGCGGCTCGCGCGGCTTCGCGAGCTCCATCATGTCCGTGACCAGCTGGTTCAGGCGCGTGGACTCGCGGTGGATGATCTCGCACAGGTGGCGGTCCTCCTCCGAGAGCTCGGGCGCCTCCTTCAGCATCTCGATCGAGCCCGAGATCGCGCCGAGCGGGTTCCTGATCTCGTGCGCGAGGCCAGTTGCCAGGCGACCCAGGAGCGCGAGCTGCTCCGCCTCCTTCACGCGCAGGTTGGCAACGTCGAGCGCGCCGCGCGTGCTTCGCAGACGATCGGCGAGGAAGCCGGAGAGCGCAGCGACGACCACGATGCCGATCGTGTTCAGTAGGAACGGGAAGAACACCTCACGCGGAGTGACCAGGTAGTGAATGCCCAGCTGATCGTGCGGGGGTACGAGCACCTTCGTGACGAAGCAGACGCAGAGCGTGCCGTATGCAGCGATGCCCGCAGCCGCCGCGAACAGCGCGCCGCGGAAGCCGACGAGCACCGCGCCGAGAACGCATGACAGCGCGTAGAGCGACGTGGCACCGCTGGACGCGCCACCGGTCACGTAGACGATCGCCGTCCACGTGAGCTGGTCGAGCACGAGCTGTGAGTAGGCGAGCGCCTGGAGCTTCCGACCACGGCGAAGGAGGGCCGCGTAGAGAGCGGCGAGCCCGAAGCCGCCACCCAGCGTGGTGAAGACGATGCGCTGGCTCTCCGCGTAGCCGAAGAGGCCATCACGCAGATAGAAGAAGGCCATTGCCCCGAAGAGGAGCAAGAGGAACAGTAGCCGGAGCCCGGTGATCCAGGAGAGGCGCGCGCCGAGCGCCGCCTCGGACGCGCTGCCAGTCGTGGCGGGCACGCTCGCCGTCCGCGCCGTCACTGTGCCTTGATTTTACCTGCCAGGCTGAAGATCGGGAGGTACATCGCGATGAGCACGACGCCGACCGTTCCGCCGAGACCGACCATCATGACGGGCTCGATGAGGCTCGTCAGCGCGCCGACCGCGACGTCGACCTCGTCCTCGTAGAAGTCGGCGATCTTGTTGAGCATGGCGTCGAGCGCGCCGGTCTGCTCGCCGACGCCTACCATCTGCACGACCATCGGCGGGAACACGTTGGTCTCCAGGAGGGGACCCGCCATGTTCTTACCTTCGCTGATCTTCTGGCGCGTGTACTGGATGCCTTCCTCGACGACGAGGTTACCGGCCGTCTTCGCGACGATGTCGAGCGCGTCCAGGATGGGAACGCCAGACGAGAGGAGCGTGCCGAGCGTACGCGTGAAGCGCGCGACGGCGATCTTGCGGAGCACGTTTCCGATGACGGGAAGGTGCAAGAACATCTTGTGATAGATGCGCTTGATGTTCGGGCGTTTGTACGACCAGGCCACCGCGACCGAGGCGGCGACGAGGAAGATGAACACCATCAGGATGTGCCCGATGAAGAACTCCGACGCCGCGATGACCATCTGCGTGAGCTTCGGGAGCTCGTCCTCGGCGCCGAGGTCCTTGAAGATGTTCTTGAACGACGGAATGACCCATCCGAGCAGGATGCCGAGGACCGCCGCGAAGATGACGAGAACGACGGACGGATAAACGAGGGCGCCGCGGACCTGCCGCTGGAGCTTCACGTTCTTCTCGGCGTAGACCGCGAGACGCGACAGGATGGTGTCGAGGATACCGCCGGTCTCGCCGGCCTGGACAAGGTTGCAGTAGAGCGCGTCGAACACCTTCGGGTGACGACGGAGCGCGTCCGAGAACGTGGCGCCTTGCTCGACGTGGGCCTTCACGTCCTTCAGCACCCCGGAGAAATTCCTGTTCTCCGTCTGCCCCTGCAAGATGTCGAGACACTGAACGATCGGCAGACCTGCATCGATCATCGTCGCGAACAAACGAGTGAACGTGACGAGGTCCTTGATGCTGACGCCCGACCCGAGCTTGAAGCCCTTGATCGAGATCTTCTTTTTGACCTTGGTGGGCGACAGCTGCATTGCGCGCAGCTTGTTCATGACGCCGTCTTCGTCGTCAGCCTCGATGGTGCCTTTTTTTAGCTCGCCGGTGCGGGCCCGTGCTTCGTACGCGAATTCGGCCATGGTTGCCCCGTTCACGTAAGAGTAGGCTGCTATTGTTTTCTTCGTCAAAGGTTCGAGAGCAAATGAGCACGCATGACGAAGCAGTTAACGAACGCGACCGACGTCGCTGACTGGGTCGTCGCGGAAGGTGGCGCTCCCACTTGTGCGGCCGGGTGGGCACGCCGACGCAAGGACGGGTCGTGGTGCGAAGGACTCGGCGGAGCGGTCGACACGTTCTTCGACCTGGCGAGCCTGACCAAGCCCATGACGGCGGTGGCGTTCGTTCGCACGGGCATTCCGAGGCGTACACCGCTCGGGGATGTCTTGCCGCTTTCCAGGGGCACGGAATCGGAGCGCACGACTCTCGAGCTGCTGCTCGCGCACCGCGCTGGCCTGGAAGGGCACGTGGCCCTCTACCTGCCGCTCGCCACGGGGCAGCCGTTCGATCGCAAAGAGGCGCTGCGGACCGCGGCGGACTGCCGCCGCCCGGACGCGCAGGGTGTGGTGCCGGAAGAGGGGTTCGCGCCGGTCTACAGCGATCTTGGCTTTGCGCTGGTGGGCGAGGTGCTGGCCGGTGCACTGGACGTGGCCGACGCGGGCGCGGCCATCGACGTGCTCGTCGTGGAGAAGCTCGGGCTCTCGCAGGAGCTCGGCACCGCGCGTGAGCTTGCTGCGCGCGGTATCGCTCTCGAGGCGCGCGTGGCCCCGACCGAGGACGTTGGGTTCCGAGGTGGCGTGGTGCGCGGGATCGTCCACGACGAGAACGCGTGGGCGCTCACGGGAAGCGGCGGCTCCGGGCACGCCGGCATGTTCGGCACGCTGGGAGCGGTCCTCCGCTTCGGCGAGTACGTGCTCGACCACGAAGGCGAGCTCGCGTGGCTCCTTCGCGAGCGGCCAGGCGGCACCATGCGCGCAGGCTTCGACGGCAAGAGCGCGAGCGGGTCCTCCGCGGGCACGCTCGCCTCACCGCGCACCTACGGTCACCTCGGCTTCACGGGAACCAGTCTCTGGATCGATCCGGAGGCAGAGGCGGTCGTGGTGCTCCTGTCGAATCGCGTGCATCCTACACGCACCAACGCGAAGCTCAAGGACCTGCGGCCGGTCGCCCACGACGCCTTGTTCGCGCTCGCCCGCGCATCCGTGTAACCTTCTGGCATGAGCGCGGCCACGCCCCCGAAGGACGAGTCGATGGCGCTCGCCTCCACGCGACCACGCTCCGTGAGGCCGCCGGGCACGCCCGAGTACCGCGAGAGTGGCGTGAACAAGTACCGCTTCTTCCGGGCGTACTACACGACGTTCCAGGTCATCTTCAGCTACTTCTACTTCCAGTTCAAAGCGAAGTGGATCGGCAAGGGCTACCGCGAGCGAACGATCGGCCAGGTGCACCAGCGCAACGCGCGTCGCGTGTACCAGACGATCCTCGCGCTGCAGGGCCTCTTCATCAAGGTCGGGCAGCTGCTCTCGATCCTGGCGAACTTCCTCCCGGAGGAGTTCCGCCACGAGCTCGAGGGCCTGCAAGATCAGGTGCCGCCGCGCCCCTACCACGAGATCAAGTCGCGCATCGAAGAGGACCTGGGCAAGCCGCTCACGGAGCTGTTCGACAGCCTGGATGAGGAGCCGCTCGCGTCCGCGTCGCTCGGCCAGGTGCACGAGGCGCGGCTGAAGGACGGCACGCGCGTCGCGGTGAAGGTGCAGCACAAGGACATCGACGAGATCGTGAAGCTCGATCTCAAGACGATCAGGCGCATCATGCAGATCGTCGAGTGGTTCGTCCCGGTGCAGGGCCTGGACGCGTACTATCACCAGATCAAGGAGCTGCTCGGGCAGGAGCTCGACTTCAACCTGGAGGCCGACAACATCGAGACCATCTCGAAGAACTTCGAGAAGGATCCCGCGGTCCGCTTCCCTACGCCCATCCGGAGCCACTCCACGAAGCGCGTGCTCACCACCACGTTCGTGACGGGCTGGAAGCTCTCCGACGTGGCGGCGCTGGATGCCGCGGGCATCGACAAGAAGGCGGTCGCGAAGAAGCTCGTCCAGATCTTCTGTCAGATGATCTTCATCGACGGCGTCTATCACGCGGATCCGCACCCCGGGAACATCCTGGTGGATGCGGAGGGCAACCTGATCCTGCTCGACTTCGGCGCGGTCGCGGAGCTGTCGTCGACGATGCGCGAGGGCATTCCCGAGTTCCTCGAAGGCGTCATCCGCCGCGACACCGACAAGCTGATCAAGGCGCTCCGCACCATGGGCTTCCTCTCGAAGACCAGCGACCTCGCCGTGAGCGAGAAGGTCGTGGAGTACTTCCACAGCCGCTTCCAGGAAGAGGTGAAGATCGAGAGCCTCAACCTGAAGGACATCAAGATCGATCCGCAGAAGGGCCTCGAGAACCTCCTCGACCTGCGGAAGATGAACGTCGGTCTGAAGGAGCTCTCAGCCGTCTTCCACGTCCCGCGCGACTGGGTCGTGCTGGAGCGCACCATCCTGCTCGTCTACGGCTGCTGCTCGCTGCTCGATCAAGAGCTAAACCCGATGAGCATCATCCGGCCATATTTGCAGGAGTTCGTGCTCGGCAACCGGGACTACAGCCAGATCGCGATGGAGGCCGTGAAGGACATGGCGCTCTCCGCCGTGACCCTGCCCGAGGACCTCAAGAAGTTCCTCACGCGCGCAGTCCGCGGCGAGATGGAAGTGAAGGTCCGCGGCGTCGAGGAGAGCACGCGCACGCTCTACGCGATCGGGCGCCAGGCCATCTACGTGGCCATCACCATCGCGTGCGGCTTCTTCGCGATGAGCCTGCACGAGAAGCACATGGTGAGAGCAACGAACGCCACACTCGGAGTCGGAGCCCTGTTCGCGCTCTTGTTCGTGGTGTCGTCGCTTCGTGGAAGACCAAAGGCGTAAGCCGATGGCGAAGCTTCTGCTCGTGGACGACGAACCGTCGGTGCTCGACGCTCTCGAGCTCGCCTTCGATGACGCTGGACACGAGACCGAGCGCGCGCTGGATGGGCGTTTGGCGCTGGGGATGCTGAAAAACAAGCCTTTCGACCTCGTCGTATCGGATGTGAACATGCCGCATCTCGATGGATTCGCGCTCTGTCGTCGCCTGCGAGAGGCGGAGCTCAAGGTCCCTGTGCTGCTGCTCACCGCCCGCGACAACGAGGTCGACGAGGCGCTCGGACTGGAGCTCGGCGCGGACGACTACCTCACCAAGCCATTTTCAAATCGCATCCTCATCGCGCGCGTCGAGGCACTGCTCCGCCGCGATCGCATGCGCGCCGGCACCGAGCGCAAGACCGCCGAGGTGTCCGCTGGTGACCTCGCGCTGGACGTCGATCGCCTTCGTGCGACGTTTCGCGGGGCCGAGCTCTCGCTGACCGTGACGGAGTTCCGCGTGCTGGAGGCGTTCGCGCGCAACGTCGGCTCCGTGCTCGCGCGCGAGCGGCTGCTCGACATCGTGCGTGGCGACGAGTCCGTGGTGGGCGAGCGACTGATCGATACGTACGTGAAGCGACTGCGGCGCAAGCTCGAGGAGAAGGATGCGGCCTTCGATCACATCGAGACCGTCGTCGGAGCGGGCTACAAATGGCGCGCCTGAAGCTCACGCGAGGTGGCTACACCCTGCGCGCGAGGCTCCTGGTCGCGCTCTTCGTCACCGGCGTCGCGCCTCAGGCGCTGGTGTTCGCGTTCAGCCTTCTCGAGCGGCCGGTGTTCGGTCGCATGCTCCGCGCCACCGACGCCGCCACGAGCGCTGCGCACGACGCGGCCGCGGGCGCCAACGCACACGACGATCTGGCGCGCGTCGCGAGCGAGCACCGGGTGCGGATTCGGCTCTACTCTGCCGACGACCAGTTGCTCCAGGACGTTGATCACGACGAAGAGCCGGCCGATCCGCTTCGTCCGCTGGAGCGCTTCCTCGTCGCGACCGCGATGCTGGCGGAGGTGCGCGAGGCCGAGCACTGGCGCGGTCCACCGGAGTTGCGACAGGAGTTCCTTGTCGGCAAGTCCCGCGGCGTCTTCATCGACTGCGACATGGACGCGTTCGTCTTCTGCCAGGGAACGCGCACCGTGGACGTTCCGACCATCGGTGGCAACGAAGCGCGCCACGAGCGCAGGTTCATCGTGCACGTGCAGAAGAGCTCCCTGCGCGCCGTCGGCCCGGTCTACGCGCTACGACAGCGTCTCCTGCGGCTGCTCGTGATCACGGTACCGCTGTCGTTCATGTTCGCTTACTTCCTGTCGCGCAGGCTCCACAAGCCGCTGTCGGCGCTGCGCGACGCAACGCTGGAAAAAGCCACGTCATCGCACGCCGTCGCGGACCTGCCCGAAGGCCCGGACGAGGTCGGCGAGGTCGGTCATTCCGTGAACCTCTTGCTCCGCGCGCTGGATGAGCGTCGCAAGGCGACGAGCGCGTTCATGGCGGACGCCGTTCACGAGGTGAAGAACCCCGTCGCCGCGATCAAGGCGGCAGCCGAATCGCTCGCGTCTGGTGCGCAGCCGCCGGAGAAGCAGCAGCGGATCGCGCGCATCGTGCAGGAGAGCGCCGTGAAGCTCGACCGGCTGGTCACGGGACTGCTCGACCTCTCGCGTGCCGAGGCGGGCATGCCCGGCGAAGAGCGCAGCGCCGTCGACCTTCGCACGCTGGCGACAGCCGTGAGCGAGAGCGTCCAGCGCGACGTGCGGTTTGCGAACGTGAAGATCGTGGTCGTGCCGGCGGACGGCGAGGAAGCGCCGCTGGTCTCGGGCGTGTCCGCGCGTCTCGAGTCGGTGCTGCGCGAGCTCGTGATCAACGGCGCATCGTTCTGCGAAGAGAAGGGCGGCGAGGTGAACGTCGCGCTCACCGCCACGAAGGGTCTCGTCACGGTCGACGTCATCGACACGGGACCCGGGATCGATCCGCAGGCGTTGCCGCACGTCTTCGATCGATTCTTCACGACGCGCGTGCAGCAGAAGGGCACCGGCCTCGGGCTCGCGATGGTGAAGGCCGTCGTGGAGGCGCACGGCGGACACGTCAAGGCGACTTCCAAGAACGATGCGGGCGCGCACTTCTCGTTCTCGTTGCCTAGAGCCCCCGAGAGCCGCCGAGAACCGCGCGTGAACGCGGTGTGAACGCGCCCGGAACGGCGCGCGAAGAAGCGACCGTTCACCGAGAAATTACGGTGAATCGTTCGGTCATGGGCGTGACTTGTCATCGGGCCACCGTAGGGTGGTTCATGCAGAACGTTTCAGATGTCGAGCACCCGCAGAAAGAGCAACAGCACCCACCGGACATGCTGCCTGGCATCGGCGTGTACCCGGGACAGTCGACGTACCACCCGTATCGGCCGGTGCCCGACTTTCGCGTCGCGAGGCCGCACCACGTTCCGGGAACGATGCCTGCGCGCCCGCGCGAGCTGCTCGTCGCGCTCGCCTTCGTGGCCGCCGCTGACGTGGCCCTCTGGCGAGGTGGTGACATCGGGCTCGGTGGGACGGGCCTGGCTGTCTTCTTCGTGGCGGTGCCGGCGCTCGTGGTCCTTGCCGCACGCGCGCGTCGCCTCACGCTCCGACTCGTAGCGACGCTGCTTCTCCTCTGCGCCGTGGCTGCGCGATGCGCGTACGAGCCCACACCGGGCTCCGTCGGGCTAGGTGTGGCGGGCATCTTTGCGCTCGCGATCACGCTGCGCAGCCGCGCCGCGTTTCTGACGGACGTGGTCGCATCGTTCGGAGCAACGTTCGCCACGATCCCCATGCGCTTCGTCGCGGCCGTGCGCGGAGCTCGCACCACGCTCGTGGGCGGACGCGCGGGCAAGGACAGCCGCAGCCTTGGGCCGTTCGTCATCCCGGTCGCGCTCGTCGCCGTGTTCACCATAATCTTCGGCCTCGCGAATCCGCTCGTCGGCCGGTGGCTCACGGCGGCCACGGGCTCGGTCGCGGCTCCCGCTGGCATCCGCGTCTTCTCATGGATCGCGCTGCTGCCATGCGCGGTGCTGCTGCTGCGACCCGCGGTCTGGCGCTCGAAGGCAGCGGAGGCCGCCGACACCACTGGCGTCGCGGCGCGCGCGTCCCTCAGCATCGCGCGCAACGCGCTGTACGCGCTGAACGTGCTGTTTTTGGCCTACAACGCGCTCGACGCGAAGTATCTCTGGGCGGGCTCGGCGCCGCCCGGCGTGACGGAGCGCGCGTACGCACACGAGGGTGCCGCGTGGTTGACCGTCGCGATCGGGGTGCTCACGATCGTCGTCGGCGTGATGTTCCGCGGCGCGCTGGCGCACGACGCGCGCGCGAAGATGCTCCGCACGCTCGCGTTCGTGTGGCTCGGGCAAGGCGTGGTGCTGGCGCTCGGGACGTATCGACGCCTCTTCATCCACATCACGACGAGCGGCCTGTCGAGCCTCCGCATCCTGGGCATGGTCGGCACCACGCTGGTGGTCGTGGGCCTCGTGCAGGTCGGGGTGAAGCTCCTGCGCGGTCGCTCACTGTCGTGGCTCGTGCGGCGACAGCTCGACGCGGTGGTGCTCGGGCTCCTGGGCTTCTCGCTCCTGCCCGCACACCTCATCTCGGCGCCGATCAACGTGCGTCACGTCATGGCCCACGACTACCAGGCACTCGTGAACATCGAGGAGGAGGTCGCGGAGCCCGAGAGCGCCGCCGCCATGCTCCCGATGCTCGACCACGATGATGAGCGCATCCGCCGCGGCATCGCAGCGCTGCTTCTCGACGAGCGCGATGCGCTCCGCGCGCACACGGCGCATTCCGGCGTCCGTGGGCACGAGCTCGCGACGACACGCGCGCTTGCGGCTCTGGAGGAGGCCTCGCCCAGGCTCGACGCGGTCCTCGGAGACGTCCCGCGCAAGGACGCGATCACGCCGTTCGAGTACATCCGCAACTCCTCCATCGAGGGCGAGATCGCAGAGTCCGAGATCAACAAGGTGGAGTTCGCAGCGACGCGCTCCGAGAAGGTCGTGAAGCGCTGGCTCGATGCAAGCTTCGGCGGTTGGTACGGGACGGAGGACATCTTCGAATCCAGGGTGATTACCGATGGAACGTCGCGTGAACGCCTGGAGCACATCGAGGCGAAGCAGCGCCAGAACAACACCGGCGAACGCAACGCGATGACCTCATTCGAGATCGCTCCCACGTCCGACCCGAACCGCCTCGTCGCCACGGTGCACGTGGTGGTGACGCTGCGCTCTTCGGTATCGAAGACCGACACGGTCCTCCTGATCGCGCGAGAGCAGGGCTCGCCAGATTGGCGCATCAAAGAGGAGCGGAGCACGCGACGCTGAAGTTCTCGTCGATGTCGTGATACTTCCAACACACATGTTCGCTCGCTTCACCCGCTTCATCTCCCCCATTCTTGCGGTCGCCATTCTTGGCGCGGGCGTCGCGCTGCTCGGCACCGCAAACGGCGGCTGCCTCGACGTGGCGGAGGGTGGGGCGTCCAGTGGCGGCGGCAGCAGGTCCGACGCGGGTGAAGGCGGGACCGTGAGCGCCGCGGACGCGGGTCTCGTGTGGGGGTGCGCGGACAACGGCACTCAGTGCAACTGCTACTCCCCTGCCCCGGCCGAGTTCACCCAGACCTCGTGCATCCAGTACGCGTGCTGCGTCGCGACCGTGAGCAACGGAACCCACGGCTGTCAGTGCACGAGCGACACCCCCTGCACCTCGAGCGACCCATCCGCCGTCCGCGTCGCAACCTGCCCTTGAAGCAGGCTGAGCGTTCGGATCGCAGCGGCGCTCGTTACAGATCAGGCGGGGCACTCGCGGCGCAACATGTGCAGAGAGTCGCCGTGGTACGTGGCGCGCTGCCACTCGGAGTAGCCCAGCTTCTCTGCCACGCGTATCGAGCCGACGTTGGCAGGTCCGATGATGCAGCCGGTGCGACACCGAAGCTCGCGGTCGGACCACGCCAGCACCGCGCGCATCGCCTCCGTCGCGTAGCCCTTGCCATGCGCCGCTGTTGATAGCACCCACCCTGCCTCGGGATCGCCATCCAATGTCGGCTCGATCTGGCGCTGGAACTCGGCAACGCCGACCTCTCCGACGAACGCCGCGCCGCCCTTCTCCTGCATGGCCCAGAATCCGAAGCCAAGCAGCGACCAGTGCCCGGCGTAACGAAGGACGCGCGACCAGCTCTCCTCACGCGTGGAAGGCCGCCCCAGGATGTAGCGCATGACGATCGGGTCCGCCCACATCGTGTAGACTGCATCGAAGTCGGTGGCGTCATGCGGACGGAGCAGCAGGCGCTCGGTCTCGAGGATGGGGGCACTTCGGAGCTCTGTACGCCGGGGCGCGTTCGACGTGGCCATAGGAAGGCCATATCAAATGTCGCCACTGCGGTACTACGATGCACGGCATGTTCACCGTGACGACCCGAGAAGGCACGCTGGAGACCGTCGAGCTCAGGGACGAGCAGAGCCGCAGCATGGCGAGACTCTCACCTTCGCGCGGCGGATTGGTGACGCGCCTGTCGCTGCTCGGAAACCACCTGTTCTTCCTGGACGAGTCCACCCTGCGCGACACCGCCAAGAACGTGCGCGGCGGCAACCCCGTGCTGTTCCCGTCACCGGGCAAGCTCGAAGGCGACGCGTGGTCCTACCAGGGCAAGAAGGGCTCGCTGAAGCAGCATGGCTTCGCGCGCAACCTGCCGTGGGAGGTCGCATCCGACGTGACCGCACCGCAGAAGGACGACGCACGCGTCACCCTTCGCCTGGTCTCGAACGACGAGACGCGCGCCGCGTTCCCTTGGGACTTTCGTGCAGACTACACCTATATCTTGAAGGGCAACGTGTTCCGCATCGAGCAGCGCTTCGAGAACACGACGTCCGCGCACTCCACGCCAATGCCCTTCGGCGCCGGCTTCCACCCCTATTTCCACGTGCGCCAGGCAGACAAGGCAGGCACGAAGATCGGCTCGCCGGCGAAGCGCGCGTTCGACAACGTGACGAAGAAGACGGTCGACGTGCCGGACAGCGGGATCGATCTCACGCAGGCAGAGGTGGACCTCCACCTCGAGGACCACGGCGAGGGTCCGTGCACGCTGGTGCTGCCGGG
Source organism: Myxococcales bacterium (assembly GCA_025355005.1). Taxonomy (GTDB): domain Bacteria; phylum Myxococcota_A; class Polyangia; order Polyangiales; family Polyangiaceae; genus JANXLV01. The sequence continues at coordinate 56,521 of JANXLV010000340.1, forward strand.
ACGAACCATCACGCTGCGCGGCTCGCCCGACTTCACGCGCTGGGTCGTCTGGACCGTGGCGGGCAAGGACTTCGTGTGCGTGGAGCCGTGGACCTGCCCGGGCAACGCGCTGAACAGCGGCAAGTCGCTGATGACGCTCGCGCCAGGCCAGTCGAAGACGGTCTTCGTGGAGTACCAGGCGGGATAGGCGCTCGCGCCCTCGATCGGCTACGTTCTCCAGGATGCGGAACCTTGTGTCGTTGACGTGCTTCTTCTCCGTCCTGACTGCGGCCGCGCTGTTCGCGTGCTCCAGCTCGACGAACCAAACGACGCCCCAGGGCAGCGCCGATGGCGGTGTGTCCCAAGAGGGCGGGGAGAGCGGCGACGCCTCTGACGACGACGCAGGCCCGCGCGATCTGGGAGGCATCTTCGCCATCAGCGACTCGGTCACGGTTGACGGCGGTCCGAGCGGACTGCACCGCGCCGGCGCGTTCTTCACACACGTGAATGGAATCGACACGACGACCACGTCGAAGACCGTCGGCCCATGCGTTATCGAGACGATCGGCAACGGCAACGCGCCGAGCGAGACCGATTTCTCTGCCGGTACGCTGCACATCAGTGGAGGCGTGAAGACCATCGACCTCACCCCCACCGCCCAGAAAGCCTACGACCCGGTGAGTGGCAACACGTCACTCTGGAGCGGCGGTGAGATGCTGACCGTCGCCGCGGAGGGCAAGGATGTGCCCGCCTTCACCGTCACGCTGGTGGCGCCCTCGAAGCTCACGATGACGGCGCCTGCGCTCCCGCAGGGCGCGTCGAACCTGAGCGTGACGCGGAGCGCGCCGTTCTCCGCGACGTGGACAGGCGCCTCGTCAGGCCAGGTCGTCCTCTACTTCGACGCCGCGACCGGCGCGAACGCGTTCTCCGCGACGTGCACGTTCGACGCGAGCACCTTGAAGGCGGAGGTTCCCGCCGCGGCATTCGCCGATTTTCCTGCGCAGGATGGGACCTTCAATTTCTACACGAAGCAGGCTGCTGTCGCGTCGCCGCCTGGGTGGACGGTGAGGTTCACGGCGAGCAGCGCGATCGTCGACAAGAGCGGCGCGAGCGCGACCGGCTACGCGACGTTCAAGTAAGGGGTACGGGCCGCCGATGAAGTTCTTCCGGTACATCACCGCTGCCGTCGTGGCGTCGTCGCTGCTCTCGGTGAGTCCGGCCTTTGCGGACATCCTGGTGGATCGCATCGTCGCGGTCGCTGGAAAGCATGCAGTAACGAAGCGCGCCGTCACGCGGCGGGCAGCACCGCGCATCGCGAACATCGAGTCCGTCTACAAGGGCGACGCCGACAAGCATGCAAAGCTGGTCGCTGAGGAGGAGCGGCGCGCGGCGGAGGAGCTGATCGACGACGCGCTCGCAACGGACGAGGCAGCGAAGCTCCACCTCACGGTGACGACCGACGAGATCGATCGCGCCTTCCGCGCGGTGGCGGATTCCGCGAAGGTCACCCCCGCTGAGCTCACGGCGGAGCTCGGTCGACGGGGGCTCACGATGGCGGAGTATCGCGCCGAGCTCGGGAAGCAGCTCCTCGGCGGCAAGGCGTTCACCATGGAGCGCGCGCTGCGCTCGGGTGATACCCCCGAGAGCACCGAGGCGTTCGCCGCCGCATTCGATGCATGGCGACTGTCTCTCCGCACCGCCGCTCATGCGGAGTTCCGGCTGTGAGCGCGCGTCGGCTATGTTTGGCGAGCGCGACCGCCGCCATCGCGATCTTCGCGACCGCATGCGGTGAGACCACCCCCGCCGCAGTCACACCTGCCGTGGTCGCCGTCCCCGCGCACAAACGGGTCGCGATCGAGCCGTGTCCCATCTCGCAGGAGAAGCCTGTTTCCGTCGTCGCAGATCTCGAAAGCGTGCAGATTGCACGCATCTGTTTTCGCGGGAACGAGCGCACGTCCGGCGACACGTTGCGCGCCTCGGTCGCGAGCCGCTCCGGCGCGCCGTTCACGGCGGAGGGCGTCGAGAAGGACATCGAGTCCCTCTACGCGCAGGGACACCTGTCCGACGTGGAGGCACGCGCGTCCTTGACCGGTCAGGGAGTCGTGCTGGTATTCATCGTGAGTGAGAGGTCCCCATGAAGAATCTTCATAGCTTGTCTTCGGTCACCAGAACCGTCGTTGCGGTCATCGGGATTGGCGCGCTTGTCGCGTCTGCCTCTGGCTGCTTGCTCGCGGCCGCGGGCGCGATTGAGCTGGATCGCCAGAACCACAAGGCGCCTCCGCCGCCGAGCACGCCGCCTGCGCCCGACGCTGGTGGTGCGCCAACCGCGCCTGCGCCGAACGGCACCACGAGCCTCTGAGCCGGCGATGATGTTCGCTGGCGCGCCCGCGCTACTCGTCGTCTTCTTCTATGCGTACCGCTATCTGTCGGCGGCGCGAAGAATGCGAAGGGGCGGGCCGGTGTTCGTGTACGGCATCTGGGACGGCCTCATGCTCATGGGCAAGCCCGCCACTGCGCGCGGCCTCACGTTCCTGGGTGTGATGTGCATCGTGATGCCGCTCGCGATCTTCGCGTACGCCGCAAAAGATCTCGGCGCGAACGCCATCGCTTCGCTGCGCTCGCCGTGCAAGTCGCTGCTCACGCTCGAGGAGGCACGAGAGATCGCCAGCAAGGGCCTGCGTCTAGAGCACTGCTACAGCTCGCGCTATTCGTGCTCCTTCACCTTTCGCGGCGACGCGGAGACTGAGCTCACCGTCGACGTCATGAGCATGCCGAGCCACAACGCGAAGGGCTTCCGCGAGGACCGCGAGCGCCACGGCGCGACCGTGACGGAGACGCCGTTCGGCAGCGGAGGCATGCTCGTGGTGGAGCCCGCGAAGAGCGTCGCGGACGAGCAAGACGCGCGCGCGAACCAGGACTTCGAACGGAAGCTCGCCGCTCCACGCGCCCCGGCGAGCGGCAGAGGTAGAGGCGCGAGCCCCGTGGATTCGTGGCTGGACAGCCTGCCGTTTCGCGGCGCCGAGGTGTGGACGCTGGTGCCGTGCGACGGCGGACGGCCGGGGCGCGACGGAGTGAGTGTCTCGATCCGCGCGTCCGGAGAGAAGGCGCCGGAAATCGTCGCTGCCGCACGTGATCGCGCGGCGCCGAGGCTCGAAACGGCGTGCCGCTTGCGCTGATCATCCTTGGTGATGAAATGGTCCGAACGTTGGGCTAAGAGAAACCCTACGAGGCGAGAACATTCCAATGACCGCACCCGAGACGCAGAAGCCCCCGACGACGAACACGAACCTCATCAACTGGGTCAACGAGATGACCAAGTTGACCAAGCCCGACCGCATCGTGTGGTGCGACGGCTCCGAAGAGGAGAAGGTTCGCTTCACCAAGCAGGCCGTGGAGCAGGGTATCCTCGAGCCGCTCAACCAGGAGAAGCTCCCGGGCTGTTACCTGCACCGGTCGAATCCGAACGACGTCGCGCGCGTCGAGAACCTGACCTTCATCTGCACGCCCACCAAGGACGAAGCGGGGCCCACCAACAACTGGATGGCACCGAAGGACGCGTACGACAAGCTCGCGAAGCTCTTCGACGGCTCCATGACCGGCCGCACCATGTACGTGATCCCGTACGTCATGGGGCCGATCGGCTCGCCCATGTCGAAGGTCGGCATCGAGATCACGGACAGTGTCTACGTCGCGCTCAACATGCGCATCATGACGCGCATGGGGACGAAGGCGCTCACCATGCTCGGTGACAGCAACGACTTCAATCGCGGCCTTCACTCCGTGCTCGATTGCAACCCCGAGCGCCGCTTCATCTGTCACTTCCCGCAGGACAACACGATCTGGAGCGTCGGCTCTGGATACGGCGGCAACGTTCTGCTCGGCAAGAAGTGCCTCGCGCTGCGCATCGGCAGCTACCTGGGCAAGACGGAAGGCTGGCTCGCGGAGCACATGCTGATCCTCGGCGTCGAGTCTCCCGAAGGCGAGATGACGTACGTCGCCGCCGCATTCCCCAGCGCTTGCGGCAAGACCAACTTCGCCATGATGATCCCGCCCAAGCGCTTCAAGGGCTGGAAGATCTGGACCGTCGGCGACGACATCGCGTGGATGAAGGTCGGCGAGGACGGACGGCTCTACGCGATCAACCCCGAGCACGGTTACTTCGGCGTCGCGCCCGGCACCAGCAACGAGTCCAACCCGAACGCGATGAAGACCACCGCGCGGGACACCATCTTCACGAACGTCGCACGAACGGCCGACGGCGACGTGTGGTGGGAAGGCAAGGACGGGCCGATGCCCGCGGATCTCACGGACTGGCAGGGGCGCCCGTTCAACTCGCGCAGCAGCGAGAAGGCCGCGCATCCGAACTCACGCTTCACCGCGCCCGCCACCAACAACCCCGCGCTCTCCAAGTTCTCCGACGATCCCGAGGGCGTCCCGATCAGCGCGATCATCTTCGGCGGTCGCCGCGCAACGACGATCCCGCTCGTGATGCAGGCCTTCAACTGGGTGCACGGCGTGTTCCTTGGCGCCACGCTCGGCTCCGAGACCACGGCCGCGGCCACCGGTAAGGTCGGCGTCGTGCGTCGTGATCCTTTCGCGATGCTTCCGTTCTGCGGTTACAACATGGGCGAGTACTTCGCGCACTGGCTGCAGATGCAGGGCAAGATCCAGACGCTGCCCAAGGTGTTCATCGTCAACTGGTTCCGGAAGAAGGACGGCAAGTTCCTCTGGCCGGGCTTCGGCGAGAACATGCGCGTTCTGAAGTGGATCGTGGATCGCGCGCGCCTCCGTGTCGGCGGACACGAGACGCCGTTCGGCTGGGTGCCGAAGGCAGGCGACCTCGATCTGTCGGGCCTCAATATCCCGCACGAGCAAGTGGACGACGCGACCAACGTCGACCTCGCGGAGTGGCGCACCGAGCTCGAGTCGCAGGGCGAGTTCTTCGCGTCCATCGGCCCGACCATGCCGCGCTCGCTCGAGCTCCAGCGTGAGCTCCTGCTCGCACGCATCGACGCGATCCAGGGCAAGGACGCGTGACGCCGGCGGAGCTTGTCGCCGAGCTCGATCGCGAAGGAGACATCGCGCTGGGTCGATTGGCCCAGCGCGCGGCCGCACCGTTGCCGGAAGACAAGCCCGCGCTGTCGGTGAAGGAGCTGCTCGTGCTCGCGCTCAAGAACGAGCTCGACGCGACGGAGCTCGCCGCTGCGTGGCTGCCTTCGACCCCCGAGATCGACGTGAAGCTCGCGCTCGCGCGTCAGGCCGGGGACGAGGCGAAGCACTTCGGCCTGATCCGGAAGCGCCTCGACGCCCTTGGCGTGGACACGAGCGCGCTGCCCCAGCTCGCCGCGGACAAGCCCAAGAGCCCGCTGCAGATGTACCTGCTCGGCCTCACGGACACAGTGTCGCGCGTGGCCGCGGGCCAGTTCACGCGGGAGGCGCTCGCGCTCGTCAAGAACCGCGCCTTCATCGAGCTGTGTCAGGCAGCGGGTGACGAAGAGACCGCCTTGCTCTACATCGACGTGATCCAGCCCGACGAGCAGCACCACCACGAGCTGGGTCGCAAGCTCTTGCTCGTGCTGGCCACGGACGAAGGCGCGCAGGCTCGCGCGCGCGAGGCTTGCCAGAAGGTCCTCTCGATCGCCGAGGACCTGAACGAGATCCTCCGCATCAAGCTCGGCGCGCAATCCGCTCCCGGCTGCTGATGAGGCGCGCTGATCACCTGATCTTCGGCACGACCGCGCGCTCGACGCCCTTCACCGCGTCCTCGATAGCGCGCAGGTCGGCACTGCCGCCGATGATGGCGATGGCGCTGTAGTTGCGCACGTCCACGACGCCGAGGGAGCTCGGCTGCACCAGGCTGTCCACCGCGTACGCCTTGCCCCAGCCGTACCCGAACTGGAAACCGAAGAGGATCTCCGCTGTGTTTCCGTGCGACGCGAGGCCGGTGGACATGATGGCGCGGTGCTCACGCGACTCGGTGAACGTACCGAGCGCGGGCAGCGTCACGGGAGAGAGACGGTCGCCTGCGGAGAAATCCGTGGCGAGTCCGCCGAGCACGCTGAGATCGCGCGAGACGCCGTACTCGAAACCCATGGCCGCGTTCACGACGGCGTTTGCGTTGAGTCCGACCGTGAAATCGCGCGGGCGTACCCGGACCGTGTTGCCGTCGGTGATGGTGTCGTCCGCATGGATGTTCGCGGAGAGCGACGGGTTGCTCGGCGCGTAGACGGACACGTTGGTCTCCACGCGCACGCGCGTCCACTCTTCGCCCAGGCCGACGGACAGGCGGTAGGGCACCGGCGCCGCGAAGTCGCCACGGGCGAGCGACACCTGCGCTGCGGAGCCCTGGAAGCTTCCGAACTCGTTCGCCGAATAGCTACCGAAGATCGAACCAGCGCGTGTCTGCAGGCTGGCGCCGAGATGGGTGCCGCGACCGAGCCGGTACGTCATGCCGATGATCGCAGCCAGGTCGAGCGCGTGCGCGTTGGCGGATGCGCTGTACGACGCGACGGTGGGGTGGCCGCTCACGTCGGTGCCGATGTTGGACGACGAGAGGTACGCCTCGTACTGCGTGTAAGCGCCGTGGAACGAGATCCCGACGGCGAGGTCGTCAGTGAGGTACGAGCTCCACGTGGGGCCGACCTGGAAGCGGTTCCAGTTGCGCGTGAAGGACTGCGACTGCGCCACGGTGTTGCCGGCGGAGTGGAAGTTGAGCGCGGGGTAGTCGACGGCTCCGCGGTCCGTGGTGCCGAGGCATGCAGCGAGCTTCTGTCTTCCCTTCCGGTGCTGCGCGTCCTCACGGTCGTGATCTTCGCCGATGGTCTGCCCGAGGCCGCGGAGCGTGAAGAAGAAGCAGAGCGTGGACGGCAGCGCGTCCAGCCGCCCCTGCGTCTCGCTGGTCTGGTCCTGCGCGAGCGTGCCGTACCTCTTCTGATCCAGCGGCCCCGGCGCGTGCCAGTTCGAGTACGACGAAATAGATGCAGAGTACATGTTCACGCTGAATGCAAACTTGGCGTCGTCGATGCGAACGATGGTCGCGGGGTTCAGGAACGGCGCAGACCCATCCTTCGCGAGCGCCACCCCGGTGTTGCCCATCAGCGCGCTGCGCCCACCAAGCGGTGTGCTGCCATAGTTCGACTGCGCGTGCGCCACGCTCTCCGCCGTGAGGAGGCCCAATGTGAGCACGACCAGCGGTGCGACGCGCCTCATCCAGCGGCTCACTGCGAGCGCTTGATCACGTGAAAGCCGAATGGGCTCTCCGTGACATCGCTGATCTCGTTCATGCGGAGCGCGAAGGCGGCGGTGGCGAACTCCTTAACGACCTTGTCCTTCGTGATCTTGCCGACGCTGCCCAGGCGATCCTTCGACGCGGGATCCTCCGAGTACGCGGTGACCAGGTCCTCGAACGGCTTGCCGGCCTTCGCCTCGTCGCGGACCTTGCTGGCGAGCGCGCGCGCCTCGTCCTTGCTGCGCTTCGTCGTTGGGGGGGCGCTCTTTGCGCCCTTGTACGTGATGAGCACGTGCTGCGCGATGATGGTGTCCGGAACGACGAACGGCGCGGACGCAGCGGGCGCGGCAGACGGAGCGACGGAGGGCACCGCGGCCAGAGCGGCGGAGGCCATCGCGGTTGCGGAGCCTGAAGGCGCAGCGCCGACGCTTCCGACGCTACTGGATGAGGAGCTCTGACACCCCACGAGGAAGATCGCGCCGAGGAACCACTTTCGCATCGCGACAGCTTACCCGAACGCGGCCGCAGCAGCGGCGCCGAAGAGTTTGCTACGATCGCGGTCCTGGAACCCGTGCTTACCGAAGGCTCCCTGCTCGCGATGAGTGTGCTGGTTGCGGACTGCCAGTCGAGCGGTGCAACGCCCGCGTACGGCGACGTTCTTTCGCTGGGCTGGGGCGTCACCACCGGCGCGAACGAGGTCACTCCTGGCGAGGCCGTGTGGGTCACGCGCGCGACAGCACGACCGGTCCCGCGCCCCATCCGCGCGCTCACTGGCTGGAGCGAATCCGTGGCCGCCGCGAGCATCGACCGTGTCGAAGCGTGGTCGCGCCTTCTGCATGCCGCGGACGTGGCGCGCCCCGCCGGTGCGGCCGCGCTGATCCCGACCGTGATCCATTTCTCGCGGTTCGAGCTCCCGTTCTTCCGCGACCTCCACGAGCTGCACGCGGCAGAAAAGGGCGTGGCGGAGCCATTTCCACTCGAGATCGTGTGTCTGCATGCGATCGCTTGCCGTCTGTTTCCCACGCTGCCGCGTCGCAACCTGCGGGCGCTCGCTGGACACCTGGGTGGCTCGCCGGAGATGGTGCGTAGCTCGAAGGGGCACGTGGAAGCGACGTCGCTCGTGTGGCGCGCGATGGTGCCGCGGCTCGCGGAGGCCGGTGTTCACACGTGGAGCGAGCTCCGCGAATGGTTGCTGGCGAAGTCGACCTCGACGCGCCCGCCCGCGTCCAGCCGTGAGTTCCCCATCGCATCCGAGAAGCGACGGGCGCTCCCCGACAAGCCGGGTGTGTACCGCTTTCTGCGCCCGAATGGAGACGTGCTCTATGTCGGCAAGGCCACGAGCTTGAAGAAGCGTGTGGCGAGCCATTTCAGGATCGGCGCGCGCGCGACGGAGCGTTCCCTCGAGATGCTGTCGCAGGCTCACGATATCGACGCCACGCCCACCGCGACCGCGCTGGAGGCGGCGCTGCTGGAGGCGGACGAGATCAAGCGCCTCGACCCGCCGTACAACGTGCACCTTCGCAGCGTGGACCGCGAGGCGTGGTTCCTCGCGCAGGACTGGTCGGATGCTTCTCCGGCGGCCGACGCCACGCATCGTGTCGGTCCCCTCCCGTCGCGCTTCGCAGCGCGGGGAATCGCGGCGATCTGTGCCCTGCTCCGCGGCGAGGAGGCCACACCGAACCTGCGCGCCGCGGCGGTCTCCGTACCGACGGCGTTCGCGCCAGACGCGCCCCTCTTCGAGGAGGTGTGGCGCGCGTTCGCGAGCTCGGAGCTCGGCGGCGAGCGCTCTCCGCGGCGGCGCATCCTGGAGGCGTCAGCGCGGATCGTGGTGAGCGAGCGACCGGAGGAAGCGGAGGGCGCCGACGTCGCAGAGGCACCGGCGGGCTGGGACGCCAGCGCGATACGTCGCTATCTGGAGCGCGTGATCGTGGGCCAGGGCACGCTCGTGCGGCGCGCGCGTGCACTCGCGCTGCTCTGCGACGCGCACGTGACATTTCGCGAGCAGGGCGATCCGCACGCGCATCTGCTCGTGCTCGCGGGCGGGCAAATCACGGCCCGCCGTGAGCTCTGCGGGGCAACGCACGACGACGTCGTACCGCGCCCACCGCCGCTCCGCACGCGGCTCGGCGCATTCGACGCGAGCGTCTACGATCGTCTGCGCGTCCTCTTGACGGAGCTACGGCGCGTCGCGCAGCAGGGCGGTCTCGTGGACGTGCGGGTGGGTCGTCACCGCTTGATGACGGTGGGGACCACGTCTCACGAATGAGTCGCAGGAATGAGGGGAGCGTCAGTTCACGCCAGGCGTGGTCGGCGGAACCAGGAAGAGGACCGCGCGGTTGTCGAGCTGCACGTTGCCCTGCACGCCGACGACGTTGACGTTCGCCTTGTAGAACTGCGGGACCTTCGTGGGCGGGACGGTGGTGTTCACGGCCGGGATGATCTCGAAGCAGACCGGCGTACCGACGACGACCGCGGTGAACGTGTCCTTGACGCCGTCGCCGTCTGTGTCCTTCGCGGCGTGCGCGGGGCAATTGTTGGCGGCGTCGCCTTCGTCGCGGGCGCGGAGCGCCTTGATGAACTTCGTGGCGTCGACCCCGCTGCCGTTCATGGGGTCGTTGCTGGCCTTCGCCGTGACGTCGAACTGCGAGCCGACCGAGATCGCCTTGATGGCGTTCACGATGCCGGCGCTGACGCCGTTGCCGCTCGTGTGGAGGAAGTTGAGGCGGCACTGTCCGCCTGCGTTGTTGTTGGTGCGGCCGGCGCCGTTGACGCCCGTGCAGCACTGGCCCGCGTTGCAGCCTGCGACGACACCGAACGCCGCCGGAGGCACCGCGCTCGAGGTCTGATCGGAGAGCGTGTTCGCCTGGCCCTCGGAGCCGCTACCATCGGTCGCGGACACGCTGACGAACCTCGCGTTCGCCGCCGTGAAGGCAGGCGCGAGCTGGCTGAGGTTGACGTTGCCGGACGGGGTCTTCCAGTCTGCGTCTGTGATCGCGACGACGACGGGGACCGAGCCGTTGCGGAAGTCCACGCCGCCGAACGTGCCGGCCGCGGGGGTGTGCGCAGCGATCGACGGCGAGCCGTTGTTGGCCTGTCCCGTGAGCGCGTAGAACATGGCGCCGATCTGCGCCTCGGGCGAGTCGCCGCCACCAGACGCGCTCATGGCGCCGACCGCGGTCTTCATCAGGGCGATGCTCGTGGTGGACACCTGGCGAACGTTGACGCCCCAGGGATCACCCTGGCCGAAATCCTTGTGGTCGACGAGCGCCATCGACACGTTCGGGATCGCCGCCTGGAGCTGCGTGAGGAGCGTGCCGGAGAGCGCGGTCTTCAGGTTGTTGATCGAGCCGCTCATGGAGCCAGTCGTGTCCATCACGAACGCGACGTCGACCTGCTGGATGTTGGTGCTGAACTTCAGCGTGTCCGTGGTCGGGTTCGGAGTGTCCTTGTACGGCTCAATGAAGAAGAAGTCGCGCTGCGTGCCCGTCTTGCGGAGGGCGACGACGGTGAGCGTGCCGAGCGCGGTGCCATCCGGCGTGACCGCGGAGACCGTGGCGCTCTTGCCGAGCACGCCCGCGGGCAGCGAGCCGACCGAGGTGAAGTTTGCGCCGCTGAACGCGCCGAGTGTGGCGTCGCTCAGGGTGAACTTGCCACCGGCCGTGATGTCCTTGGTGCCGTTCAGGACCTTGTAGGCGAGCGTGCCAGCCGCGGCCGGCATCTGCGCGGTGTCGATGATGACGGTTGTGTTCTTCGGGTCGAGCGCGAGGCCCGGTGTGCCCGCCGCGCCACCGCCGCCGCCGAGGCTGGGGCCCGAGCCACCACCACCGCCGTCAGCGTCGACGTTCGTCGAGTCGGGATTCTGCGCGGTGTCGAACCCGGATTCACCAGAAGGTGAGCCGCAGCCGACTGCCGCAAGGAGTTCCAACGAGGACAGGATGAACAGTGACGTCGTAATGCTTCGCATGAATCCTCCGCAGCGTGCCGTGACACCGCAAAGATTCACCGCGAACCGAATGACGTGCACATCTCAATAGCGCCTCACAAGACGTAGCGCTCTTGTGGGATACGCGCGCAGAGAGGCGCTATTCGTGCCGGATTCGCGCGCGAGCTGCCCGCGAGATCAGAAGAACGCGCCGCCTGCGAGGTCGGGATTCGCGCGTGCGTTGTCACCCTTCGTGGGCGCTTCGCCTGCGGCTTTTGCCGTCAGTTGTGCGTCGATCACGGCGCGCATCACGTCCGCGCCCGCAGTCACGTGCGCGCCCGAGAGCTCGCTGGACCAGTGCATGAACACCCGCGGCACGTCGCGCACGTCGCGCTTGATCACCACCGGGAGATCGTTCGCGGCGCCGACCTTCTTCACGCTGGCCTGCATGAGGGAGACGCTCTTGCCTGGATAGGACATCAGGTAGTTCGTGACGTACGTGACGTTGTTGCACAGGTACGTGTTCGACTCGCGCGGGAAGCCAGCGAACTCGACACCGGAGACGAACGCATCGAAACGCTCTCCACCCTCCATGTCAGCGGCGTGCTTCTGGATCGTCGTGGCGGCTGCTGCGTGAACGTGATCCCAGGAGAGCAGGAGGCCGCGGGCGCCATCCGCTTTCGTGGCGCTGGAGACGATGGGCGCGTAGCTCTGGTTCTTGCCGACCGCGGGACGAAGCTGGTTCGAGCCGTCGTCGAGCGGAGCGGCGCGATTGACGGAGCCGAGCTCGATCCACGTGGGCTGACGATCACCGGCAACGCCGTTCATGAGCACGAACGAAGGGCCGAACGCGTCGACCTCCTTCGCGATGAGGACCGCCGCGAGATCCCAGTACACGGGAAGGATCATCGCGCAGACGTCGACCTTGCCAGCGTGCGGCAGATCGAGGGTCGTCGTGGTCACTGCGAGCTGCGGCGCGGGCGGGTCCACGTGACCGTCGGCCGGCGCGGTGGTCTCGGGATACGTCACGCTCGATAGCGCGCTCACCATCCGGCCCGTCGCGTTGTTGTTGATGCTCATGAAGCGTCCGAAGCCAGTGACGATCACGCGCGGGCGACCGGCGGTCTTTGCGGCGCACTGCGGCTTGTAGCTCTTCGCAAAGGCGAGGTTCGCGTCGTACTGCGCGCGTGCCTGCGGTGAGCTTGTGTCGACCTTCACCGAGTCCTCCGAGTTACCGACCTCGTCCTGCGAGTCGTCGGTGCTCGCCGCGCAGCCCGCGCCTGCGACGAGGGTGAGGATGCAGAGACCAATGGAAGAAGCGAGAGCGCGCATGCCCAAAGAACTGCACGATGTGTGCCCGTGTAGGATAATTACACCTCGCAACAATTCCAGCTCGTTACGAACGTCAGAGAGTGCTCACCCGACCCTCCTGGATCCACGGCATGAGGTGCCGGCGATCCACCGTCAGCCTCACTCAGTGCCGCGGGTTGATGGTGCCGCCATGCGCACCGGCGTCGAGGTTTCCGCCCAGCGGTCCCCCTGATCCGGCGCCCGCGTCCGGTGCAATGACGAACCGGACCGGGATGCTCAACGTCGTTGGCCCAGACGCCTCACATGCGAAGGTCCCCGACTGGACCACCAGCCGGATGCACTCCGCGACCTCCGCGCTGAGCCCGGTGTTCGACGACAACGTCGCCACAGTCGCCACGTCCTTCTGAAAGGTGGCGGTGATGATGACCTTGCCCTCCATCGTCGGATCGTTCGCGAGCCCCTTCTGATAGCAAGCCTTGAACTTCGAACGCATCGCCGCAACGGTCCGCTCGACACCAACACAGGGCGGCTCGTTGGGAATGGCGTCCACCGCACCAGTCGAGGTCGGAGTCGAAGTCGAAGTCGAAGTCGAGGTCGAGGTCGAGGTCGAGGTCGAGGTCGAAGTCGAAGTCGAAGTCGAAGTCGAAGTCGGGACCACCGCCACCGTCGTCGGCGCCACCGGATCATTCACCCTGGGCTCGCTACAAGCCGCACCCAAAACCAAAAACACCACCCACGTCGCCTTCATCGGTCCCCCCTTCCGCCTCCACCTCCGCCTCCACCTCCACCTCCACCTCCACCCGGACCTCGGCCTCCGCCTCCCCCCCTTCTCTCATCCACCTCCGCAGCGACCTTTTTCCACGCCTCCCCGTCGATCTCCCGCGCCGCCGCGGGAAAGAGCACCGCGTCCTCGAGCGCCATATGTGCATGATACATGTGTTTCAGCTCCTGGGTGATCCGCGCCAGATCCTTGGCGACGTCTTCTCCATTCGCGGCGCCGTCGGCGAGCATGGAGAGCTCGTTGATGAGACGCTCGTGCTCGCGGTGCTCACTCTTCACCGTGGCGCCGAGGGCCGCGCGCGCGGCGGGCAAGCGCGGGATGAGGGACTCCTCCTCATCCTTCTCGTGGCGGGCGACATTGCGGCCGAAGAAGGCGGCCAGATCGCCCACGCTGGTCTCGCCGGTATCGACACCCGCGAGCATCTCGTTCGTGCGCATGTGGCAGCGAGACAGCTGCGTCAGCACGCGCTGCGCTTCCTCCGGGAGCGGCTTCACGATCTCTTCGCCGATGACGCAGCAGTCTGCCTCGCCCCGGCCGCGAGCGATCGCGGCGTCCAGTGCGGCCGCCACGCCCGGCACCACGGACATGTGCTGGCCGCCGCTCTCGGCGAGCTCGATCATGAGGCGCGCGTCCTTGCGCGCCATCGTGGCCGCAAAGCTGGGCGTGAAGTCGCCCTTCGCCAGCTTCGCGCCGCGGATGTTCACGGTGCCCGCAGGGGAGAACTTGGCGAAGAGCGTGAGCGCATGCTCCGGGGCCACGCCCATGGCGCGCGCCATCGCGAAGACGTCCGTGATGCCGCCGAGCACCGCGAAGATCATCGCGTTGCCGAACAGCTTGAAGCCCGCTGCGAGATCACTCCGCTCGCCCAGGTAGAGGACCTCGCCGGTCATCTTCTCCAGGTGCGGCTTCACGCTCGCGAACAGCCAGCCCGGTCCAGAGGCGAGGATGAGCCCCTTCGCGTCGTGCGCCATCTGCGGTGACATGAACACCGGGGCGTGCAGGAGCGAACGGCCCGCGAGCGCCTGCTTCGCGATCCGGCGCGCAGTGCCTTCGGGCGACGTGGTGGTGTGGTCCACGATGATCGCGTCCTTCGCGAGGCCAGGCGCCGCGGCCTCGAGCGTGGCGTCGACCACAGCGTCGTCGGAAAGGATCAAGTGGACGCGAGACGCGCCGCGCACTGCGTCGGCCGGTGTCGCGGCTGCACGCGCGCCCTTCGCCACGAGCGGTGCCGTCTTGTCCGCCGAGCGATTCCACACCACGACCTCTTCACCGCGACCGAGCGCCGCGCTCGCGAAGCCAGCCCCGAGCATGCCCATTCCCATGAACGCAACGTGTGACATGCGACAATCCTATGCTGTGTACCCTTGTCGAGCCATGGGGTCCCCTCGAACACGGACAGTGCGGCTCGCCGCGCTCGCGCTGGTCTCTGCGATCGCGCTGGCGTTCCCCGCGCAGGCGTGCGGTACGCCACCAACACCTCCGGTCCCCGCTCCGCCGCCATCCGCGACGATCGCGGTGGTGACGGTGCCCTCTGCGACGCTCTCGAGCGCACCACCCGTGCCGGCCCCGCCGCGCGCGAGCCCCTTCCACGTGCTGTTCACGGACGCGGCAGAGATCGCGGCGTTTCCTTTCGCGAAGGACACGCTGCTCTTCACCACCAACGACACGCCGCTCGCCGTCTGCGTGGGCGACGTGAGTCCGGACAGCTCTTGCCGCGACCTCCGTCCAGTGCCCTTGGACGCGGGCGCCCCACCACCAGTGAGCGCGGTGCCACCACCGCATCGCTTCCGTACCACGGTCGTGAGCATGGGTGGCGTGTGGCCGACCTCCGCGTGGATGGGTCTCGCACGCAGCGCCGGCGAAGAGTCCGTGATGGAGCTCTACACCTGGAAGAGCAACGAGTGGGAGCGCGTGCGGAAGACCGACGGACCATGGATCGCGCGCGTCCAGCAGCTCGTTCTCGTGGACGACGCCACGGTGCTCGGGCTGGCGATGATGCGTCCCGATCCGGAAGGTGCGGCGTTCGCGCGCGTGGCGCACCAGACATGGCCGGGTGATCGCATCGTCGCGATCGCAGGCCCTGCGCGGGCCCTGCCCAAGCTCGAAGAGAAGACGCAGATGTTCACGCTGCATGGGATGCCGGATGGCACGCTGCGCGGTCTCGGGCAGCGGATCAAGGACAACATCGCGACGATGTTCGTGCAGCAATGGGGACGGAACGGCGCGCTCGTACGCTCCGACCCGCTGCCGCTTCCTGCTCGGTGCGGCGGCGGCGAGATCAACGCGCAGCTCCTGGAAGGTCGCGACGCGGACAGCGTGGTCGTCGCGGGGACCGTGAGCTGCGGGGCAGAGACCCGCGCGTACATCGCACAGGGCACTGGGAGCGGCTTCGCGGTCGTCGACGCGCCCGCGCCGGCGGAGAACAAGGGGCGCAGAGAGCTCACGGCTCTCGCAGCGCCATCGGCGCACGAGCTCTGGATCGTGCTGGACGGGGCGCTGATGCACAGGCGAGCCGGTGGATCGTGGACACGCTTGCCGATGCCCACGTTGAACGGCGCTGCTTGCGTGCCGGAAGGCGTGTGGGCGCGTCTGGCCGGAGACGTCTTCGTCATCGCGGCATGCAGCACACCTGCGCAAGCCAGGCAGCACGCAGTCCTCCGCGGCGCGTTTCCCTGAACGCAGCGTGTGACATGCAGACCGTCCTAT
>JANXLV010000372.1 GCA_025355005.1 Myxococcales bacterium
AACCATCTCAAGAGCGGGAAGCTCAAGGTCCGCGTCGTCCCGCGTTCGTCCTCACCATTCCTGCACGGCAAGGCTGGCATCATCGAGGGACGCGATGGAACGAAGACGTCGTTCCTCGGAAGCATGAACGAGACGCGCGAAGGGTGGAACGACAACTACGAGCTCATGTGGGAGGACAACTCGCCGGAGGCCATCCAGTGGGTGCAGGACGAATTCGATTTCCTGTGGGCTCAGGGGATCGACCTCCCCGAAGTGCTGATCGAGGAGATCGAACGCACGGCGAATCGGCAAGAGTACGAAGGCGTCGGGGCTGTCCCGCCAGACGAGGTCCCGGCCGCTGCGCTCGCCGAAGCGCCGCTTTACCAGCGCGGTGAGACGTTGCAGCCGTGGCAGCAAGCATTCGTCGGCCTCTTCCTCAAGCATCGCGAGATCTACGGCAAGGCTCGCCTGTTGCTCGCCGACGAGGTGGGCGTCGGCAAGACGCTCTCCCTCGCCACGAGCGCCGTGGTCGCCAGTCTACTCGGCGACGGGCCTGCCCTTATCCTTTGCCCGTCGACGCTGACGCTGCAGTGGCAGATGGAGCTGTGGGACAAGCTCGGCGTTCCATCTGCCGTTTGGACGAACAAGAAGACCTGGCTTGATCACCGCGGTCACGAGATCCGCACGCGCGGTGCGGAGGACGTGGCGCGTTGTCCGTACCAGATCGGCATCGTGTCGACCGGACTCCTCGTGGGACAGGCACCAGAGAGCCAGGCGCTGCTGAAGCGGAAAGGTGGCTTCGGAACGCTGATTCTCGACGAAGCACATCGCGCACGCCTGTCCGGCGGCATGGGCCCGAAGGCTGGAGAGCCGAACAATCTCCTCCTTTTCATGCGAGAGGCCGCGAAGCACAGCAGGCACGTGATCCTTGGAACGGCTACGCCCATCCAGACGGCCACGGAGGAGCTATGGAACCTCCTCGGCGTGTTGGGACAGAGCGCCGAGTTCGTCATGGGACGCGTCTCCCCATGGCAAACGCCGCAGCGCGTGCTGCCGCTCATCACCGGGAAGGAGCTGGTCGAGGACGAAGAGGAGGTCTGGGACCTCATTCGAAATCCGCTCGCGCCCCGGTGCGACGGAGTTCTTTTCGATCAGATTCGAGACGATCTCGAGCTCGCCAAAGACGTTTGGATCACCACGAAGAGCGCGTTGGACCTGACCGAAAGTACCCGTGAGCGGCTGCACGACGACAACGCGGGTACGGTGGGTCAGCTGACCTTTTTCGCGCGCCACAACCCCATCGTCCGTCACACGGTGCTGCGCCGACGCGCGGATCTCGAGAAGAAGGGTCTGCTCCCGAAGATCGCCGTGGACCTGCACCCGACGGAGGCAGGGGGACCGGCGGGGTTCGTGGGACAAGCGCTGCTCACCAACGCGAACATCGACGAGGCCTACGCGGCGGCAGCCAGATTCACCGAGCTCTTGGGCAAGCGCACGAGGTCCGCCGGGTTTCTCAAGAGCCTGCTTCTGCAGCGCATCTGCTCGAGCCTCGCGGCTGGCCTCGGGACGGCGAAGAAGTTGCTGGAGAGAAGGCCACTAGAGGACACCGACGACAACCTGTTCCCCGCTGAGCTGCTCCAGACCATCAGCGCCGACGAAGCCGCCGAGCTGAGAACCGTAGTCGACGAGCTCGAGGCCCGTCCTGAGGATCCGAAGCTCGACGCAGTGATGCACTACCTGCTGGGTGGCCCCCAGTGGCTCGAACGCTATGGGTGCATCATCTTCTCGCAGTACTTCGACACCACGGACTGGGTGGCCCGCAAGCTCGCGGAGCGCGTGCCGCACGAGGCCGTCGCGGTGTACGCGGGCGCGGGCAAGAGCGGCATCTACCGCGATGGCCACTTCACGTCCGTCGAGCGCGACCACATCAAGCGCGCCGTCAAGGACCGGCAGATTCGTCTGGTCGTCGCGACCGACGCCGCATGCGAAGGCTTGAACCTCCAGACCCTGGGCTCCCTGATCAACGTGGACCTGCCCTGGAACCCGTCGCGGCTGGAGCAGCGCCTGGGCAGGATCAAGCGGTTCGGCCAGCGGCGCACGAGCGTGGACATGCTCAACCTCGTATACGCCGGCACCCGCGACGAGGACGTGTACAACCGCCTGTCGCAGCGGATGAAGGACCGCTACGACATCTTCGGAAGCCTGCCGGATGTCATCGAAGACGACTGGATCGACCACATCGAGGACCTGGACGAGAAGCTGTCCGAATTCATCGTGAAGCGGCAAGCGGCGCGAAGCGCGTTCGACCTGAGGTACGGCGACACGATCGATCCCGAAGGCGAGCCGTGGGAGAAATGCAGCAAGGTGCTCTCGCGCAGAGACTTGGAGGAGGCGCTGTCTCGCGGATGGTAGTCAACGCGGTCGCCCCATGAGCTCGGCGTCGGTTCGGCGAACACTACGCCTCGCAGGCCGCGAAGCCCTCGACCGCGCGATCAGCCGCACGCAAATGGCGGCCGTGCTCGCATGTCCAATGCGGCATCACGCTCATCCGCGTTTCACCATGCACCTCACGCCCACGTCAGGCTCATGGCTCAACCAGGTCGAGCGATGGTTCGCCGATCTCACCAACACGGCAATCAAGCGCGGCTCACACCGCAGCGTCGCCGAACTTGAAGACGTGATCCCGCGTGAAGAAGATCACTCGACGGCTCGGGTTCCCGTCACGAGCTGCGAGCTATAGCCCCTCGAACTGTTGGACGGCGGCTGCGATTCCATCGGGACCTGCCGCCCCCGTGTTGCCCCCGTTTCCTTGTCCTAGGCCGCCCATCGCCGAGCCCCCTGCCGCCCCGCCTCCACCGGGACCTCCTTTGGTGCCAGCAATGACGCCCGCATGCGTAGCGGCTGTTGCTGCTGCTGCGCCATCCAGGGTAGGTGCAGCCCCCGAAAAGAGCAGGCCGAACGAAGCGCCGCCCGCCCCCCCCCCTCCTCCCTTGGCTCCGGCGCCAGCGCCGCCCTGGCCTCCAGCGCAGCCAGCGAGCATCGCGCCGGCGCCGCCGTTGTTGCCCGTGCCCTGCGCGGTCTCTCCATCGCCGCCCTTTGCGCCAGTACCTCCGGCTCCGCTCTGGAGAGTGCAGGCTTGGAGAGTCACAGCGGACCCGACTGTCACGAGAGCGATGCTAGTGCCGCCACCAGCGCCCCCTGTCGCTCCGGCGCCGCCACAGCCACCGGCGCCACCTCCACCCCCAGTTCCGTTGTTCGCAATCCCGTCACCGCCACCGCCGCCACCTTGCCCGGGGCCACCATTGTTTCCCTTCGTTCCTGTCGACGGAGCCCAACCAGCAGCCGTGAGCGCACCGACGTGTGCCGGCGCAACGTTCGCAGCGGGCGCGGCCGCGTTGGCGCCCTCCTTTCCGGCGCCCCCGCCTCCGTTGCACGTCGCGCTGTTTGCGCCAGGCGCGCCGCTTCCAAGGTTCGGTCCACCAGCGGTCGCGGCAGTTGCAGCGACGCCACCGTTGCCACCTTTGCTAGTTGTCGCGTCTGTGCATGTGTTCGCTCCCCCGGCGCCACCGTTGTCGCCTGACTTTCCGTTCGGCGCGGCCGCGGGGTAGTTCGTGGTCGGAGGTCCCTGGTCCGCCGGTGTGCCACCAGCGCCCGCTACGAGTTTCAAGCGGCGAAGAATCAAGGAGGGAGACGCATTCACGAAGCCAGCAATGGAGTTCGGAGCGGCCGCAGTCCCCGTTGGGGCGTCGAACTCGATGTCGGAAACGCTGAGCGCCGTCGTCACACCGTCAACGTGAAGCGGGTATCCGGCTGCGGGCTTTACCACGACCGCATTGCT
This sequence comes from Myxococcales bacterium, assembly GCA_025355005.1. Classification (GTDB taxonomy): domain Bacteria; phylum Myxococcota_A; class Polyangia; order Polyangiales; family Polyangiaceae; genus JANXLV01. The sequence continues at coordinate 3,818 of JANXLV010000372.1, forward strand.
CGTTGCGTAGCTCCACCCTCCGCACGCGAAGCCACCGTAGACGCTTGGCGCGTGCGTCGCATCGAGCACCACGTTGTCGGTATAGCTACCCGCGCACACGTACACCCGCGGCTTCGCGCCAGCCGACGCGATGGCCTTCGCGATCGTCTGGAACGGCTTCGCCTTGGTTCCGTTGTTCGTGTCGAGGCCGCCGGCTGCGTCGACGAACACACCGACTGCGTCCGCGACACACGCCGCACTGTCCTTCGGCTCCCTCGCGAGATCGCAGCCCGGAGGCGCATCGATCGTGCTGCCATCGACGGGCGCTTGACCATCCGCTTGGTTCGATCCGTCGCCCACGTTCGATCCGTCGCCCAGCGCACCGTCATCCCCGCCGTCCTGGCCCACGCAGCGGTTGTTGTCGCAGAGGCCCGCGTCTGTCCCGCACGCGACCGTCATCGCACAGGCTCCACCGATCATCAGAACGACGCTCGCAGCAGTTCGAAGCTTCATGTCAGTCTCCTCAAAACTCTCCGTGCCAAGTCAAGCCTGCGCCTTGCGGCGTCACCATCGGAACCACGCCCGCGAGGGGGGGCGCATCTCCACTCACTTTACGCGGCCAGATCCACCACGTCACGCCGGTCGCGACCGCAGCGGCCCCGCTCGCAATGAAGAACACGGTGGACATGCGATGGTCACGGTCGCGCGTGTCGATCTTGTCTTGCACGCTCTGACACGCGGGACTGGAGACCGTTGCGCACGTGCCGGGCGGCGCGTTGTTCGCGTCGCTGTTCTTGCTGGACGCATCCACAGTAAATCCGACGCCCACTCCGAGCGCGGTCAATGTTACCGCGGATAGAACCATGGCGTGCGTCGGCGGTGGCCACACCACCGTGTGCTCGGTTGTGCTCGGCGTTGTTGGTGGTGGCACGGGGCCCGTCTCGGGTGGCTTGGCTTGTGGTGCCGGCCCTGTCGCTGCTGGTGGAGGTGCGGGGACTGCAGCCGGCGGCTCGACCTTCGGAGGCTCGACGACCTTGGTCTCTCCCGCAGTCACGAGCACGTCGAGTCGATCCGAGCCGATGACAACCGGATGCTTGCCGGGCATGACGTCCACCACGCCAGCGAGCGGCACCGCGCCCACAAGCGTGTCGTCCACCTTGACCGCGGCGTTCGCGGGGCCGCGGATGTCGAGATGGCCGGTGTCCTTCTCGAGCTCCGCGAACGAGGTATGACGGACGCGGTCCGCGTCCTCCGCTGAGACCTTTGAGCTGGCCAGATACTTCCGAAGATGGGTGATGGCCTCGATCTTCAGGCCTGCGCCCTTCTCGGCGAGCGCCAGGTTCATGAGGACGTTGTCCGTCGGCATGATCGCGTAGACCTGCAGAAACTTGACCCGAGCCGCTTCGAAGCTGTGCGCCTTCAGCAGCGCGACGCCCTCCTTGAAGCGAATCTGCGCGTCAGCCTCCACGCCGTTCGCAGCCCTGGAGCTGCCCGCGGTGGACGCGAGCGCGAGGGAGAGAAGAATGGCCGGGGCGCGCTTCACAGGGTCTCCTTGATGTTGTCGTCGTCCGTCG
>JANXLV010000377.1 GCA_025355005.1 Myxococcales bacterium
AAGAAGCTTCGCCGAGAGCTCGCGTCGCCGACGCATCCGTCGCTCGTGAAAGAGGCCGGCATGCCCACTGCGCAGCAGGCTGTTGCGCTGCTGGATGAGCTGACGAGCGCGCTAGGCCTGGTCACGGCGCCCTGAGGGGACCGCTCGCTCCGTGGGTGCGCGCCGAACACGCGCCGTCAGTCGCACTTGCTGCCGGTGCCGCACGAGCCGCTGCTACAGGTGAAGCAGCCATCCGCGCGCCCGTCGCCGCAGGCGTCTCCCTTGTTGAGCTTGGGGCAGTCGCCGGCGGGGTTCTGCTGTGTCGCGCCGTCGTGATTCACGCAGAACGAGGAGCAACCTTCGCAGTTTCCGTTCAAGCAGATGCCCAACGTCGACCTCGTGCCGTCCGGGCAGGCGCACTGGGGCTTGTCACAGCAGTCGCCCATCGCGCAGGCCGCGCGAATTGCCTTGCAGCTTCCGCCGCCGCCGCCGTCCGTTCCGCCGCTGCTTCCGCCGGGCGGGCACGCGCCGTTCAAGCTCGGACCGTCCTTCACGGTGGCCAACGTCGTGCACGCGGCCGATTTGAAGCACGCAATCTGCGACGCTGTGACGGTGCCCGCACAGATGTTTGCACACTGCGACTGCGCAGTGGCGGCAGGGGCGCCGCATGTGGTCGCCTTTGATTGGCAACTCGACGTGCAGTCGGCGGTCGAGATCGGGGGATCGGACCCAGTGCCGTTTCCGCCGGTACCCCCGGACGAGCTGCTCGATGAACATGCAGCGATCAGCGCGCCGACGATGGTGGCGCTGACGAGCTTCGAGAATGTGAGCGTGTTATTCAATTGAGCCTCCGCAAGAAGGTCTATTCTTGCGCGACGCGAGCCACAACCGTCGGCGCTCGGATGACGCGTCCGGACAACAGATAGGCGCGACTGGTCAAGGGCGGGAGGTCGCCGTGCCACCGATCAGGCTTGCGCGATGGTCCCCCGGGGTCTCGCCCGTCCAACGCACGAAGGCACGATGAAAGGACGCGTGGTCCGCGAAGCCGAGCTCGTAGGCGATCTCTCCGAGAGACAGCATGGGGTTCTCGATCAGCCGCAGCGCCAGCTCTCGCTGCGCGGCGGCGATCAAGTCGCGCAATTTCGTGTCACGCAGGTGCAGCCGCCTCTGGAGTGACCGCGATGACGTGCCGAGCGAGCGCGCGACCTCCGACAGCTTCATCGGGCGCCGCCCCCCTCGCGCGTGTGAGATGGCAGCGCGCACGTCTGCGAGGTCGTCGTCGTTTGGCAGTGCGACGCGAAAGCGCTCGGCGCGTTCGCGCAGGAACGATGCCGTCACAGGATCCGCCGTCGGGAACGGGACTGAAAGCGCGCGCGCGTCCACCGTCATCTCGTCGCGTGACGCTTCGAACGCGACGTCGCAGCCGAAGTGGACGCGAAACGCGCGCTCCGCCTCTGGCGGCACTGAGTGCGTGAAGCGCACCGCGCGCAGTGGCCAGTCGTCGCCAATGGCGCGCCGCGTCCGGTCGTGGAGCGCAGCGAACGCGAGCTCGCTCATGAACGGGACGCGCGTCGCGCCGACATGTGCGTCGTGGCCGATGCGCACCGTCCCGCGATCGCGATCGACTCGCAAGGTCACGACCTGCGTAAGGAGCCCGTACAATCTGCGGAACCCGTCGAGTGCTTCCTCGAGATTCTTGCTGGCGGCCATCAGGTAGTCGAACAGTCCGAGGGCACCGATGGGAGCCGCAGCGAGCACCTCCAGCGCAAGCGGGATCGCCCCTGCCGTTGCATGACCAAGCACAGCGTTCACGCGAGTGCCAGGCACGAATAGATCAGCGGGAGCGGCGCTCGCAATGCCGAGCGCCTCGGACATGCGCGTACCGCCACCACGCGTGCGGCCGAGGCACTCGATGATTGGGCGAAGGATCACCACCGAGATCCCCCGCGGCGACGGCAACGCTTGCTCTCGCGTCTTCGAGCCGGAGACCTTGCTCATCCAGCCATGATAGCCAAAGCGGACCGGTTCAGCGCGTCAGCGCACACGGCTGTGGACGTGCTCAAAACGTGGATAGAAGCACCTTGCATTCGCTCACGCGCGGTCCGATGGCGCCCGCGACGCAATACTGGTACGCGGCGCGTGCCGCGAACCGATCGTTCAGCGCGGTGTTCGCAGCGCCGAGGATCAGCCATGCCTCGGCATCGGTCGGACCTTTTCTGGTGGCGAGCTCGGCCAGGTTGAACGCACCCAAGTAGAGGGCTTCCTCGAGATCCTTCGTCGCCCGCGCCTTCAGACGCTCGACCTCGAGCGCAACGTTGGGCGTGGCCGTCTCCTGCGTGTCCGCCGTCTCGCTTGTCGTCTCGACCGAGTCCATCGCGATGGAGGGCGCCATGTCGGGCAGCTCGGGCGCCGGTGTCTCCGGATGCGCCTCTCGCGAGAGCGTGCCGACCTCTTCGCGAAGCGCAAGATCGTCTTCGTCGCCGTGGTAGCCCGCGTGCATGTACCGGACGATACCGCCGCCATCCACGACGAAGATCATCGGCATCGTAGGGACGCTCATCTCCTTCGCGATGCTTCCGTCACGATCCACTGCGAAGGTGATGTGCCATCCCTCCTTGGACACGAACTGGGCGATCTCCGGCGACTCGGCGTCCATTCCAACCGCGACCGCCGTGACCGCATCACGATACTGGGAGGCCACGCGCTCCAGCGCATTGAGCGCGGGCTTCGACACGGGACACCACGTCGTGAAGAACGCGAGCACGACGACCCGCTCTCCACCGAGCACCTCGGTCAGTCCACCAGCGTGCCCCTCGGCCTCACGAACCACGGGCAGCGTCGCGATGCGTGGAGGCGTGCTCTGCCCCACGACAGCGGGCCGCACGGGGACCGCGGCCGCGCGCCCGCAACCGCCGCTAGCAACCGCGAACATCGCCAGCAGGCAAAGAAATGCAGCCTTTTTCACGTTCGCGCGACCCTCCATACAGACGTACACGTGCGGGGCCACGAAAAGTTTCGTCGGGCCTACTTCTACTTTCCGGCGTCGCCCGCACCTGCGTCAGCGCGTTTCGCAGTTCAAGGGCGTGACGCCCGGGCTTTTCGCGGCGTCATCGTGGCGTTCGCGAAGGCCAACGGCGTGTGGTGACAACTGGGGCCGATGGGCATGCATCGTGCGTCGAGAGAGGCGATGGCATTTCACTGTGGGCCCTGGTTTCTGCGCATCGCCTGCCTTGCGGTCGTGGGATGTGGCGCCGCTCCGTTGCGTTCGTCTCCTCCGCCCGCGCCCGAGGCTCCGCGTGTGGCGCTGGGTCCGCCCGCTCCGCTCTTCGATGCGCCGGACACGAGCCGCGCGTGCCCACCGGGCCTCTACAACGATCTCTCGCAGCGCTGCGTTCCGGACCCAATACTGGATCGCCGCGAGCAGGGGAAAGATGTCGTGGCACCCGCCGTGAAGAGCGACTCGGAGAACCTGCCGATCGATATTCACGAGGTCACGACCGCGCAATACACGGCGTGCGTCGCAGCGGGCGCATGCACCGCGGCGCAGCCTCTGGACTTCTGGGAGCGTCGCCCGGGCGTGACCAAGATGGAGGTCGGCGATCAGATCCGCGCGGGCGTCGGCACATGCAACTTTGGAAAGCCGGAGCGGGCTGATCATCCGATCAACTGCGTCACCTTCGAGCAGGCACAGAACTATTGCCACTGGGTCGGTCGACGCCTGCCCACGGGCAAGGAGTGGGTCGCGGCCGCAGCAGGCAAGAATGAACCTGCCTTACAAGGGGCCGTATCACATGGCGCGCGGAGGTTCGTGGGTCCACGGAGATGCGATGTACGCACCCGAGACGGCAGGGACCCAGTTCCATATCGCGGCGCCCTATGCCGAGTCCGACATCATCGGCTTCCGCTGCGCGAAGGCGGAGTGAGCAGTTCGTTGCCGCGGCTGACGCTCATTTTCCGTTGCCGACTTGCACCATCATCATCTGCGCTGGGGTCGTGGGCGAGAAGGTCACGGTGGCGTTGAACGGTGCGATTGGATCGAGCCGGTACCAGCCGTAGTCGTTGTTGGTGTCAGTGCCGAGCGACGTCCAGCCCATGTCTGCGGCGGCGGACGAGCCGCTCGTCGTGTCGATGTAGAGGAGCGCGATGCCGTGTGCTCCGGCGGTGGCGGAAGCCGTGAGCGCCTCTGTCGTGGTGCCGCCGTCCTTTGGTCCGGTGTCCACCAGGTTCGAGAGCCGCACGTCTGCCGGGACGCCGGACATCTCCAGGAAGAAGAGATCGTTGTTGGCGTCCATGATCGTGAAGTGGCTGATGCCACCAGGGTTGTCGGGCCAGATGAAGACCGCTCCGCCGTAGGAGGCCTTCAGCAGCTGCCACTGCGCAGTGACGCCCGCGGGTGTGGGCGGCTTGGGGTCGGGGCACATCACGACCAGCAGCGTGTGTGGATTCGTCTTCTGATCCAGATCCACGCCCGGTTTGCCCGTGGTGCGCTTGGCCTGCACGATGGCCACGGAGCCCCAGTCGGCGATCGTCGTCGAGGAGTCGGCGATCGTGCCGCTGTCGTTGTTCGATGGCTGCGATCCGTCGGGCCCCACACTGGAACCGCCGTCCGTCGCGCCCGCTGCGCCGGCTTCATCCGCGGCGGAGCCCGAGAGGCCAGAGAAAGAGGTCGCGAGCGAGCATCCCGCGAGCAACACCAGGCCCGCGCGAGCAGCGAAGGCGGCCAGTGTGCGGAGCGAGGACACGGATCGAGACTATCACGTTGCACCTGCGCCGCCGCGGGCCCACGCTACAGGGACGGCAGAGTGCAATCGCCCAGCTTCAAGATAGGCGCTTCCGCCGACTCGCATCTGGAGGTGACCGTCTCCGCGCGGGCCCATCCAGCATGCACGGACTACTGGGACGGAAACTGGGTCCGCGCGAACGTTGCGATCGCCACCGGCGCGTTCCGCGGAACGTACGAGGCCACGCTGCGGTCCGAAGAGCTGCTCGGATTCAAGAACCAGCTGCGCCCACTCGGAGGCGCGCTCGATGGCTCCGCGACATTCAAGACGATGGAGGAGTGGCTTCTCATCGAAGTAGCGGGGAACGGTAAGGGGCACTTCCGAGCGAAGTGCGTTGCGAAGGACGAGGCGGGTATCGGCGCAATACTCACGTTCGAAGTTCTCTTCGATCAAACCCAGCTCTCAGAGATCGTCCGAGGCCTGGACGCCATCTGCGCGGCGTTTCCGGTGCTGGGCGGGCGCGGTGGTTGAGGGCCAACGCGCGCAGGTCAACCAGGTGACCGTGTTGCTGAACAGGCGCTATGATGGGCTCGTGAGTCAGCCCCACGCTTTTTTCCGCGGCGTTCCGTTCGCGTTCGTATTCGCGAGCGGGTTCGCTTCCATGTCACTCGCGTGCGGTGGCTCGCCGCCAGCCGCAAGCTCCACGCCGACGCAGCCGATCGCCGCCGGTGACGCGAAAGGCGCGGGACATGCTCCGCCCGCGCCGCCGCATCATGTCCATGGGGAGAAGCGCGGGCCGTCCACGCTCGATCCGACGTCCGGCACGTACAATGTTCGCGCGGAAGTGATCTCCGACACGTGCAAGGAGCCACATGCGCCGCTCGCACCGCAGGTCCTCTCGGTCCCCATCGAGGTGAGCGACGAACAGCGCGTCACGGCAAAGCTTCCGCTCCTCGGCCCCGGACCGGTCGAGGCCTATCCGCGGGCACCGCAACGCACCGAGATGGATCTCGCACGAGGAGCCGCAATAGAGAGCACGGAGTACGCGGGCGGCTGCAAGAACGGCGTCATGAACCGGCATGTCACGGTCGCCAAGGCCGAGCCGTCGCACATGATCGTGGTGCACATCGCAGAGTACAAAGATCTCTCGACCTGCGAAAACCCACCGAAGCACCCGATGTTCAGCGCGTGCCGAACGGAGACGCGCGTCTACTACGACATCGCAGAGACCTGCGCCGCGCTCTGCGCACCGGGTCGAACAGAAGCTGCACCATCCGCCTTCGTCGACTGCCGCTGCGGCCGGCGTTGAGCTGCGGCGCGTGTCTCGGTCACGCTCGCAAGCAGCCCCTTCAGACAGTCTCGGGTGATGGTCTCCGCGGTTCGAGCGCGGGCGGCGGCCTTGCGCACCGGTCCGTGCGAGTAAGTTTCACCTCATCGCGGATCTGCTTCAGGACCTCGATCGTGACGTCGTCCTTGTCCATGGCACCACCTTCCTCAGTATAGCACCCAGCAACATTGGGGCCGCTTCGCCGAGAGGCAAATTTCCAGCGTCTCGTGCGTCGGATGCGGAGGCGTCACGTCGGTTGACCGAGCGTGTAGCGGCGCTAACGTGTACTGGAGCGCAGCAGACGACCGCACGTGGGTGAAGGCGGGCGGTTGGACGGCTTGCAAGTGAGGACTCTCGTGACATCGAAGAAGCTCGGCATCGCGTTGATCCTCCTGACTGCGCTCGGTCTTCCGTTTGCTCTGCTCTCGGGCGGATGCAATGGCAAGACAGGTGCGTCGGACGATGACGCAGGGAACGAAGGCGGGGACGGGGAAGACACTGGTACGAGTGCCGTGCGGGCGTCCCTCACCATCGGTCAAGC
>JANXLV010000017.1 GCA_025355005.1 Myxococcales bacterium
CTCGCAGAAGCCGTAGCGGCACTTGCCAGCGCCGCACGGGGAGTCATCGACGCACACGACGCACGCCTTGGGCGCGGCCATGGTGGCCTTGCTCTCGTAGTAACAACCGCATGGCTCGTCGGGCGTGTACGCGACCAGGCCCGTGTCGTTCGGCGCGACCTCGGCGGTGCGCTTCACGCTCATCGCGCACTGCGGGACGGTGAACGCGGCGACCTCGTAGTCGATCATCGCCTTCTTCGCCGCGGCGTCCGTGAGGCCCTGCCGCGTGAAGTAGGACAGGGTCGACGCGACGGCCTTGTTGGTCGGTACACCGGCGCCATCCACAGCCGTGACGAAGTGCAGAGGGCCCCAGAATGGATAGTAGCCGTGGCGTACGTTGTACTTGTCGAGCGCGGTGCTGCTGCTGTCGGGGTAGATCCCGCACGCCGCGCCCTTGTGCTGGTACGCAAGGATCTTCACAGCGGCCATGCCGCCGCGGTTCGCGTCCGCGAAGTCGCTCGACGCGATTCCGATCGCTGCGTTCGGCGCGGTGGCGTCAGCGTTGTGTACGGCGGAGACGATGTCGCCCGTCTTCGCCTTGCACGCTGCGCCGTCGGGGCAGGTGCCCTTCAGCTTGGAGATGTCGAGGCCGATGAGCTTGCTCAGCATCGTGTACGTGCCCGACGTGGGCGCACGGCGGAAGATGTTCGCCGGGTCGCTCCAGGGGTCGATGGTGTTGGTCTGGCCGCCCCAGCCGAAGACCACGAACGCGGCCTCCATGCTGATGACGTTCTCCTTGGAGGTCGCCGGAACGATGAAGTTGAAGATCTGCGCCGAGCCCGTGAAGTCCTTCTGTCCTGCGGGGACGGTGATGTTCGCGCAGGACGTCGGGTAGACGTCGGACACCGCGACGTCGGGGATGACCCCCGCGACGTCGGTCAGCGTGCACGTGGTCTCCGTGCCGCTCGTGTCGTCCCAGTAGATCGCGGTGGCGGGGTCTTTCGTCATCGTGGTGATGTCGCTGAGCCCCTGGCACGAGCCCACGCTCTGGTAGAGGAGGCGAACTGGCGCAGCGAGCTTCACCAGCAGCGGCGACACTTGCTTCAACATCGGCTTCGACGCGCTCGAGCCTGTGAACACGACGGGCGTACCGGAGAGGGAGCTGCACGCCGTGTCGGCCTGAGCATCGCCCGCCGCCGCGAATATCCCGGCGGCCGCGAGCGAGGCGACCGCACTCTTGATAGCGTTGTTCCTGAGCGTCATTTCCGCACCTTGCTGTCGATGTCGCGGACAGGCTGAGGAGAGCTCAGCGCCGGACCTCGAATGCGCGGCACCATACGGGCGCTGGATGGCGCGCTGGTTTTATGACGGAAACGATTTGGTATCGCGGTGTTCTGGGCCGCGCCGCGCGCGAATCGAGCGTCGCCACGCGGGGATCGTTCGTCGCGCGCCGCCGCGTGTGCAACAGCAAGATGACTTTTGCAAACTGTGCGGGTCCACGCGGGCGTGCGTGACACGGCGTCTGCGCACGCGTGTCACCGCGCGTTCATTCGCGGTTCGAGCGCTACTTGCTGGGAACGGAGATCTTCCTGGAGACGATGTCGGCGCGCAGCGCGTCGACCTTGGTCTTCACGTCCGCGGGGATTCCTTCTCCGTGCGGCCCGTCGTGGACGTAGTCGATGCCGGACTCGGCGAGACCAAGCACGCGCATTCCGCCAGTGAACCTGTTTTCCTTCACGGCGCGCACGGTGTCGAATACCGCAACGTCCACGCGCTTCACCATGCTGGTCACGATGAAGCCAGGCGCCTCGTCGTACTGATCTGCGTCCACGCCGATGCCGCGGATGTTGGCCTCGCGCACCGCCTGGAACACGCCGTGGCCGGTGGAGCCGGACGCCTGGTAGATGATGTCCGCGCCCGCGGCGATCTCGGCGACCCCGAGCGCCTTGCCCTTCGCCGGGTCGCGGTACGCATCCGGCGTGGTCCCTGCGTACGCAGCGTGCAGCGTGCATTCCGGGCACGTGGCCTTGATTCCCGACTCGTAACCGGCCTCGAACTTGCGGATCAAAGGTCCGGTCATGCCGCCCACAAAGCCAACGTGCTTCGTCTTCGACATGAGGCCTGCAACCGCACCGACCAGGAACGAGCCTTCCTCTTCCCGGAATCCGAGCCCGGCGACGTTGTCGGGCATTCCCGTGGGCCGGGGTGCGTAGTCGATGCATGCAAAGTGCACGTTCCTGTAGGAGCGGGCGACGAGGTCCACGTCGGACGAGAAGATGAAGCCCACGCCCATGACCAGGTCGAAGCCGCGCGAAGCGAATATTCGCAGCGCCGCCTCGCGGTCCTCCGCGCCGGATGGCTCCGTGTACTGCACGTCGGCGCCGAGCTCTCTCTTTGCGCGCATCAGCCCTTCGTATGCGCCGTCGTTGAAGCTCTTGTCTCCGCGCCCGCCCACGTCGAACACGAGACCCACGCGCACGTGCGGTCCCGGTGCCGTGCTCTTCTCTTCCACCGCGTCCTTCTTGCGGGTCGGCAACAAGAGCAGCAGCAAGAAAACCGCAGCAAGAAGCAGGAGCCGCGTTCTCACGAGGACGTCGGGGAGGAGGTCGGTATGGAAGGCGGAAGGAACAGCGCCACGATGCGCACGCGTGCGCGCGCGCTCTGCAGGAACTCGAGCTCGGAGACGCGAAGCTTCTCGAACGTCAGCCAGCGCGAGAGCTCCACCTTGCACGTGTCGTACGTCTGGCCGCGGAACGGGTGCTGCGCCGTTCGGAACGCGTCGTAGAGCTCGTCGTCCGCGGGGTGGAAGATCTGGGTCACGGTACGATCGATATAGGTGGCCGCGCGCACCTTGCGCCTGAGCATCGCGGTGAGCTCCGCCTCCTCGACTCCCTCGAGCGTGCGCGCCTGGTCGAGCACGGGGCAGCCGCCCACGCGGATGCAGAGGTCAGCGCGGGAGGCTTCCACGAGCTTTGGGAAGTCGTCAGGCTCCTTGCCCGAGCGAATGAGCAGCTCGTTGAGCATGTCCTCCGCTACGTAGCGCTCGCTCGCGGCGCGCATGTAGCGCGGCTCGGAGATGTTTGGATTGCGCTCCGCGATGGCCTCGAGGCGCGCGAGAAAAGACAGCATGCGCTGCGAGATGAAGCGCGGCTTGCCCGCGCCCCCGGTCTCCGGCGAGGAGTATCGAACAGCGGTGCGTTCTATCTCCACGCTCGCGGTCGCCGCGTGAGAGGAGCGCGAGTACGTAGCGGACGAGACGAGCGCGGCCGCCAGGAAAAGGGGCACGAGAAGCCGCGAGACCGATCCTTGCGCGCCGCGAGTCATCACGTGCGTCTCAGCTCTCAGGTGCCGTCGCGGCCAGAGTCAGTACCGGTGGGCGGCATGCCGGGGAGGCCGCTGATCGCGCTCACGCTCGGCGGCACCGGGTCACCGAGCTTGCGCCCTTCGGCCTGGTGCTCATGGTGGTGCGCGAAGCTGCGTGCTGCGCGCCGCGCCTTGAGGAACTCCGCGAATGCAACGAGCGTCTCGAGCTCACGCGGTCCGAGGGCTTCCGCGGTCTCACGTAGATGCTGACGGCTGGCCTCGGCGCTGCGCGTGCGGCGCCCGCTCTGTGACTTGGGCGCATCGTCGCTGCTGTTGGGGCCGGTGCCACTGCCGACGAGCGCGAGGCTCTCCGGCGCGGGCTCCACCTCCGACGGCGGACCGTCGGCCCACTGCGGTCGCGGCACTGCCTTGATGGCGTGCGCGGTCAACCACGCTTCCATGAACGTGCGCAGTCGCTCGCTGCGGAAACCGAACCAGCGCTCGCGATCGGCAGCGAACGCCATGAGCACGTCCTTGAACCTGCGGAACGCGCCCTTGCCGTCGATGGCGTGCGTGAGCTTGGTGCGAAGATCGGGATCCTCCACCATGGGGATGAAGCGCTCCATCCAGCGGTACTGCTCTCGCGAGCTCACGGGATCGATGCGGAGGTAGTTAGCGTCCGAGCTGATGCGAACGTGCATCTGCGGGTCGGCCACGCCGTCGACCACGCGCAACACTTCACCAGTCGCGAGGTGGAGGTAGCTATGGACCTCCGGCGCGTTGTTCTCGAAAGCGTCCTCGAGCGCCTCCCAGTCGACGGGCACGTCGCGGAGCGGGCCAGTGGGAGTGGCCGGAGGCTGATCTGTCATGTGAGAGTCTCCCTTCCAGAAAGCGAAAGCACCGACTCTGCCTTCTCGCGGCGTGCGGGCTAATGCACGTTCGCGAGGGGATACGAGCCGGTTCACTCAGTATAAACCCGTTTCTACGGGTTCGCCTTCCAATCGTTTCCGGGAACGGTCAGATGAGAGGGCGGAGGCGCGCGGCGGAGACAGCGGTCTCCCAGCGGCGAAGGTGGGAGTGTCGGTCCGCCTCCGACATCTTGGGCGCGAACTCCGTCTGGATCGCCAGCATTTTCCGGGCTGCCGCGAGATCGCACAGGCCAGCACCCACGCCTGCGAGCATGGCGGCGCCCCGACCCGTGGACTCGAGCTCGGCCGGGCGATCGACGGTCACGTTCGCGACGTCTGCCTGGAACTGCATGAGCAGGTCGTTCGCCGCAGCTCCGCCGTCCACCCTGAGACGGGCGATCGGCCGGCCCGCGTCCTTCGCCATCGCGACCAGCAGGTCGTTCACGGAGAGCGCGATCCCTTCGAGCGTTGCGCGCGCAAGATGTGCCGCCGTGGTGCCGCGCGTGATTCCGACGATGGCTCCGCGCGCATTCTGATCCCAGTACGGCGCACCAAGGCCCGCGAGCGCGGGCACCACCGTCACACCGTCACTCGCGGGGACGGAGCGCGCCAGCGCCTCCACGTCCTTCGCGCTCTTGATGATGCCGAGCCCGTCGCGGAGCCACTGCACGGCTGCGCCCGCGATGAACGCGCTGCCTTCGATCGCGTAGGTGGTCTCGCTGCCGATGCGCCAGGCCACGGTGGTCAAGAGGCCATGCGTGGAGAAGCGCGGCGCGGGGCCGATGTTGACCAGCGCGAACGCGCCGGTGCCGTACGTGCACTTCGCGTCGCCTTCGGAGAAGCACGCCTGACCGAAGAGCGCGGCCTGTTGGTCCCCCGCGATACCGGCGATGGGGATGCCATCCGGCAAGAAGCCAAGCCCCTTGGTGCGCGCGACGATCTCCGCGCTGCCCTTGATCTCCGGAAGCACCGCCCGCGGGACGCGAAGCAGCGCGCACAGCTCGTCGTCCCACGCGAGCGTGCGCAGGTCCATCAGCATGGTGCGCGAGGCATTCGTCACGTCCGTCACGTGCGCCGTTGCAGCCGACAGCCGGTGGACGAGGAACGTGTCGATGGTGCCGAACGCGAGCTCGCCCTTGTCTGCGCGTGCGCGCGCGCCATCCACGTTGTCGAGGAGCCAGGCGATCTTGGTGCCGGAGAAGTAGGCGTCGATCACGAGGCCGGTCTTGTCGAAGACCGTCTTCGATGCGCCCTGTGCCTTGAGCGCATCGCACGCGTCCGCGGTCCGGCGACACTGCCACACGATCGCGCGGTGAATCGGCTCGCCCGTCTTCCTGTCCCAGACCAGCGTGGTCTCGCGCTGGTTGGTGATGCCGATGGCGGCGACCTTGGATGCATCGACGTTCGCGCTCGCGAGCGCGCGCGTGACGCTGTCGCCCACGGTCTTCCAGATCTCGTTCGCGTCATGCTCGACCCACCCGGGCTTCGGGAAGTGCTGCGCGAACTCGATCGTCGCGCGACCCAGCGTCTTGCCGGCCGGTGACAGGACGAGCGCGGTGGTGCCAGTGGTGCCTTGGTCGATCGCGAGGATCACGTCGTTCATGGCCCCCATTCGTACCGGAGCGGCGTTTGCCTGGGAAGATGCAGCACGCTCGCGCGTAGGCCGAATGAGGCGCTACAATGATTGTCGTGCGCAGAACTCTGTTCCTTCTACTTGCGGTGGCGACCGCTGCGTGCGGCCACAATCAAGCGAAGCCCATCGAGCGTATCCAGGCAATGCCGCCGCCGAAGGATGACGGCAAGCCGGCGGAGGGGAACAACAAGAGCGGCAACGAAGAGCACGCCGCCGCGATGGAGCAGCTCAAGGTCTCCCCCGCCGCTCCGCGCGACGACAAGCAATCGAGCGTGCTCATCAACCTGCCGGACGCAGAGCACTGGATGCGCGTGCGGTTCTGGGGCGTGCAGAGCCTGGTCGGATTCCGCTACGGCAAGGATCACCACGCCATCGTCGGTGGCTTTGTCACGCACGTGCCTGACAACAAGGTGCAAGGCGCGTGCAGCAAGAGCTTCGAGGAGTACGCGAAGCCCTACATCGACAACTTCGACGTGAACCTGACCGTCCAGGAGCCGAAGGCGTTCGCGTGGCAGAAGGAGATCGTGGAGGTGGTCGTCGTCCACGCCAAGATCGCCACGATGCTCATCAACGACGAGTACTCCGCCGCGTTCGCGTCGTACCCGGCGTGGGACAACGCGTGCCTCATCGTGGGGCTCGCCGTTCCGTCGCGCGGAGACATGGACCGCGCGGACGCAGTGCGTGATCGCTTCGTCGCGGAGGTGTTCCCAAAAGTGTCCATCACCAGCAAGACGGAGCCGAAGGAACGGTACTAGGCACGGCACCGTTGAGGTATGCTCGCTCAGCGTGAGGGGACGATCCAGACTAGGGACCTTTGTTCTTGCCGCCGGAGCACTGGCGCTAGCGCTCTCGTCGTCTGCCAGCTGCGTCGACGGGACGCCCTACGACGGCTCGTACGAGGGCGGGTTCAACAGCGGCCCTGGCGGCTCCCTGATCTACTCGGTCGTGCCGAGCGCCGGCTCGCCGAGCATTCTGCGGTCGGCCGACGGGAACTTCGGCGTCTACCTGAAACAAGGAACGTTCGACGCGCCTGCAACCCTGTCGATCGCGACCAGCGCGGGCACCGGCGGAAACGCGAGCTCGTACGTGGTGTCGATCACGGGCGGGGCCCTGAAGCTTCCCTACATCGCGTTCTTCACGAACCAAAATAGCAACCCCGGCAATTCCACGATGAACGTGGACGGGAAGGCGGCCGCTGTCCAGGGAAGCGCGAACAACGCGTTCTTCGGCGAGACCCGCGCGACGACCGGCACGTTCTCCGTCGTCAACGAGACCGGCGGAACCACTGGCGGCGGGTTGGTGCTTCCTCAATGCCTCCAGAGCTGCGGTCTCACCGCGCCCGGCAACAAGAGCGGCTCCGCATACTGCGCGGTAGGCACCTCAGGCACGTCGAACAACGGCGCCACTGGGCTCTTCGACTGCGTGATCGGGTGCGGTGATCCCGACGCCCTCGCGAAGTCGTGCGCATCGAGCGCTCGCTCGATCGCGTGCTCCAACGGCCCCGCTTGCACGGGGAAACAGAACTGCTGCATCGACGACACCAGCGCGATGAGCCAGCGCTGCTCGGACGCCTGCAACCCGGGCGGCCTCACCATCGAGTGCCTCGGTACATCCGACTGTCAGTCCGGCATGCATTGCTGCGCGGTCGCAAAAGGCACGAAGTGTGGCAACTGCATGCAGGACGAAGTCGTCTGCAACAAGGCCCAGGAGAGCGACTGCCAAAGCGCTGGCGTCGCTGGCCCGTGCGGGAATTCGGCCGGATGCACAGTGGGGTCGTTCGGGCAGCTCATGCTGTGTGGCTCGCCGAAGACCTGCCCCGTCCAACCCGGTCGCTCCGTCGTGTGCGGGTCGCCCGGGCCGACGTGTACCGGCACCCAGATCTGCTGCGCTGACAAGCAGAGCTCGAGCGGCTCGTGCATCACGGGCATGTGCATGAGCAACCAGTACTCGATCGAGTGCGAGGGCGCGGCGGATTGCGCTGGCAGCCCAGGAGGATCGACGTGCTGCGCCGTGGCGAACGGAACGCAGTGCGGCTCCTGCTCGGCCGATCACACGGTGTGTCTCAAGTCGCCGCAGACGGACTGCGCTTCTGGCGCAGGTTCATGCATGCATCCAGTGGCCTGCACCGGGACCGGCTTCCTCAATGTGCTCGAGCTGTGCGGCACCCCACCGACGTGTCCCGTCGGCGCGCATTCGATCGCCTGCGGCCCGTCGAAGACTTGCACGGGTGAGGTCTGCTGCTGGCCCGGCTCCGGCAACACCGGCACCTGCATTTCGCAAGGGTCGCCGTGCGGCGCGGGCGGGCAGCACGTGATGGAGTGTCTCGGGCCGGCCGACTGCGCGGGCTCGCCGAACGGAAACTTTTGCCTCGCTGACCCCGGCGGCACGAGGTGCTCGACCACTTCAGGGTCCATGAGCAACGCCTGCCTGTCGCAGATCGACTGCATGACGGGTACGTGCATGCTGGCCCCGTGCGCGGGGATCAACGGGTTCCAAACCCTCAAGCTGTGTGGCGCAAACACGTGCCCCGTTCAATGATGCGGCGGCAAGCTTTCCTCGTTTCCGTCGCGCTCGGTCTGGTGCTGGGCCTCGCGCTGATGCTGCTCTCGCCTGCTGCGCGCGCTGACGGCGCCGTCCCGGATGCGCCCGCGCAGAAGCCGACGGCGGAGGAGTTCGCACGGGGAAAGAAGCTCTTCGAGACGGCGCTGAAGCTCTTCAACGAGGGCGCGTATGACGTCGCGCTCGCGAGCTTCGAACAGTCGTACCGCGTTGCGGGCAGGCCGTCCGCGCTGCGAAACGTCGCGCAGTGTCATCGCAACCTGCATCACTTCGTGGAGGCGTACGATGTCTACGACGCCTTGCTCGCGCGGCATGCGACGGAGCTCTCTGCGGCGGACAAGACCCTCGTCACGCAGGCGACCGACGAGCTCGGAACCCTCACGGGTACGATCACAGTCGTCACCTCCCCCGGCGCTTCGATCGAGGTCGACAGCCACGCTGTGGGCAAGGCGCCAGTGAAGCCGACGCGTGTGCCGCTCGGTCCTCACAGGGTCACTGTCGAGCAGGAGGGGTTTCTGCCGTTCGCCACGGAGATCTCGATCGCTCCGGGGCAGGCCGCGCGCGTCGAGGCAACGCTCAAGCCGGAGTCGACCACCGGGCGTCTCGCGGTGCGCGAGCTGCACGAGCACCCCGTCCACGTGTTCGTCGATGGCAACGACCTTGGGCCAGCGCCATTCGAGGGCGAGCTCTCCGCGGGCGAGCACACGCTGGAGGCGAAGAGCGACAGGTTCTCCTCCGAGCGCCGCACGATCACGATCAAGAAGAAGGAGCGCGCGGAGATCACCGTCGACGCCGTCGCGCTGACCGGTCTGCTCCGCGTAACCGCGACGGTGAACGGTGGCGTCGCGCAGGTCGCGCAGATCACGCTCGACGGCAAGCTGGTCGCTGCCGGCAGCTACCAGGCGGAGGTGAACGACGGTCCGCACACGCTGTCGATCGCCGCGCCGGGCTATGTCACCGTCACGCGTCCCCTCACGATCGAGCGGGGCCAGACGCTCGCCGTCGACGTGCCGCTTGCGAGCAACACGCCTGCACGTGGCACACAGCCAGAGGACTTCCGCGGTGTCTACGTGCGCCTCAACGTCGAGGGCGCGATTAACCCCGCGGGCATGCCCGACAACGGCGCCGCGCCCGTCACGCAAGCGAGCCACGATCCGGGGCTGGGCATCGGCGGCACGGCGCGAGTCGGGTACTCGTTCCACTGGCTCGCTGCAGAGGTCGTCGGCACGTTCCTCGGCGCCTTCGGTAGCCAAGACCTACAGCTCTCGTCGCAGAACCCGAGCACCAACACGCAGCACTACACCATCAGGCAGGACTTCAACGCGAATGGCTTCATAGGCGCGGGCGCGCGCGCGACGAGCCGCGATGAGTCCTTCCGTTTCACCGTCGGGCTCGCCCCGGGCGTCGCGGTCCGCAGCTTCAAGGCGCACATCGAGAACAACGGAGGCGGCGGCGGGTCGTGTCTGGGCGCGGGTGACCCGTCGTGCGGCGGGAGCAGCGGCGGCGAAGGCAGCGGCGTCGGCTACACCACATTCGGTCTGCGCGCGGACGCCGGCCTGTTGATGGGGTCGACGCCCGGCACGAAGTTCTTCCTCGGACTTCAGTCGTGGGTCGACTTCCCGCCGCGCACGCTGGCGGTCGGCCCCGACACGGGCAGCAGCATCCCCAACAACGGGTTCGCTGCCCCGGGGCGTGGCATCTACGTGGTCTCCGGCGGCCCGCAGTTCTTCATTGGCCCACAGGTGGGCATCCAGTTCGGGCGATAGCTCTCCCGCTCGCGCGAGCAGTGATACGCTTCCGGTCTGTGCCATGAGTGATCCCACCGCGCCCGCTAGCTCGGCACTCCCTCCGATTGGCCTGCTGATCAAGGACCGATACCGCGTCCTTCGTTTGCTCGGCGAAGGCGGCATGGGTGGCGTGTACGAAGCCGAGCACGTGGAGGTCGGCAAGCGCGTCGCCGTGAAGCTCGTGAGCGCCGTGCACGCGCAGAGCGAGCAGATCGCCGCTCGCCTCAAGCGCGAGGCCCGAAGCACCGGCGCGCTCGAGAGCGATCACATCGTGCAGGTCTTCGACGCAGGCGAGGATCCGCAGGCGGGCTTGTTCCTCGTGATGGAGCTGCTGCGTGGGCGCGACCTCGGCGTGTTGCTCGACGGCGGGAAGCGCATCGGCGTCGAGGCTACCGCGCACGTCGCGTATCAAGCCGCGATGGGCCTGGAAAAAGCACACGATGGCGGCATCGTCCACCGAGATCTGAAGCCCGCGAACATGTTCCTGTGCGAACGCGACGACGGGTCCGTGACGGTCAAGCTCGTGGACTTCGGCATCGCGAAGCTGGTTCGCGACGCGAACGTCACGGGTGGCGCAAATCTCACGCGCGAGGGCTCCGTGATCGGCACGCCGCAGTACATGTCGCCCGAGCAAGCGCAGGGCCTGGACACGCTGGACCTGCGGACGGACGTCTACTCGCTGGGCGCCGTGATGTACGAGATGATCACCGGCACGACGCCGCATCCGAACCTGCCGACGTACGAGCAGATCATCCTGCACATCGTGATGCATGATGCGCCCTTGCTCTCCGCGGCGCTGCCCAGCGCGCACATACCACCTGCGCTCGACAGCCTGGTCGCGAGCATGCTGGCGCGCGATCCTGCGACGCGACCCCAGTCGATGCGGGCAGTCCGCTCGGCGTTGACCGCGATGTTCCCAGATCTCGGCCGACGCAGGCTCGCCCTGACCGATCTGGAGAACAACCCGATCAAGTCCCTGCCGCCTGGCTTCGCGCCCACGCAGCTCGGCGCGCCTGCCGTCACGCCTGCCCCTCAATCGCGGACCTCCGTCGTCGAGAACTGGAGAGCGCCGCCGCCTCCTCCACCACAGACCAGCTCCGGTGTTTCCGTGGAGCGTTCCCGGGAGCCTTCCCGGGGGCCTGCCGTCGCGCTTCTCGCTGGCGTCGCCGGTCTGCTGTTGTTCGTGGCGATTGGCGGCGGAGCGCTCTGGTATTCGCGTAGCGCGCGCAAGGACGGCGCCGCGCTCACGGGCGTCACCTCCGTGAGCCCGATGCCAGCGGTCGATCCGTCTGTCGCGTCCACTCCCACGCAGTCCAAAACGAGCGCGCCGGCCCTCGATCCCAAGCCTGTCGGTTCGATCGCGCCCGCTGCATCCGTCGCGCCCGTCGCATCACCACTGCCATCGTTGCAAACTTCCGGCGGTCGTCCGATCGCAAGTGCAGCGGTGGGCGCGCAGCGGCCGACCGGGTCGAGCGGCACCCGTCCACCGGGCGCGTCCTCGAACGCAGCAACGCCGGTACATCAGGTCGGCGGCGCCGGCGCGACCGACCAGTTCTAGTCAGCCTGGTGTTGATTCGTGGCAGCGGCGAGACACCTCGCACGAGGAGGCTGCATGGTTTTCGTCGAGAGCGAGCGGTGGGCGTGCTTTCTCCCGAGCAGCGCCCGGAACGGCCTTCCGGCCGTGAGGACGCAGCGCAGGGAAAAGCGCGGCCACCGCGAAGCTATCGGCGAAAAACAGCAGGCTCCTAGAGGCCGCACTTCATCGCGCACTGGAGGTTGCCGCCGCAGCCGCAGGGGTCCGCGCCGCTCTTCTTGCCGGCGCCGCCGCCCTTCGCCTTGGGGGGCGAGGGAGGAGCGCTGGATTTCGCGGTGAAGTTGCCGGTGCCGCTGGAGGTCACCTTCTGCGAGTTGCCGGGCATCTTCCAGCCCTTGGATGCCGCGGAGTAGACCTTCGCGCCGCTCGCCGCTCTGTTGGACACTGTCTGCGCCTTCATCGGCGAGACCGCGTCGGCCTTGTCGGCCTTGCTGCTGGAGTCGCTCTTGTTGAGTGCGAGCTTCGACTCGGGGGAGATGGTCGCGTTGGACGGGGTCTCCGTCATCGGCTGGGCCGCCGCAACGGTGGTCGGGTTGCGCGTTTCGCTGGTGCTGGATGCGGTCGCGTCGTCGCTGCCACCGCGGAGCGCGAAACCGAGGCCGACGGCGAGGAGCAGGACTGCTGCGGCTGCGGCCGCGGCGAACACCGCCATCGGCGTCTTCTGCTGCGGCATCACGGAGAGCGCGAAGCCCATCGGACCGAACTCGGCCGCGGGCGTGTAGAGGGCCTCGGTGCGCGACTTCATCTCGCCACCGGCAGAGAGCATCGGCTTCAGGTCGATCACGCCCTGGTCGTCGTTGACGCGCAGGCCGTTCTGGAAGACCGCGGTCGGTGCCGGCGGCGGGGGACGCATCGTGGCGGCCTTCTTCAGCTCCTCGACGGAGAACAGAAGAGAGTGCTCGCCGCGCGCGGCGGTGCTGGCGCCGGGGAACATGCTCGGCGATGCGCCACTCAAAAACGGCGGGGGCACGAAGCTGGGGCTCGCGCCTGGGCTCCCACCTGGAACGGGCGACTGGCGGCCGTGATCAGAGGGCGCGCGCGCCGCGAACAGATCGCGCTGCTCGCGAGCTTCACCACGAAGGATGCGACGGGCAGACGGCGAGCCGCTCTCACCAATGCGCAGCTCCGGCATGGGCGCGGGAGGCGGATATGCGGAGGGCGCCGCGTACGCGGGCGGCGGAGGCAAGCTGGTGGGCGAGTGCGAGGCACCGACGGGCTGGCTGGACTTGCTGCGGTAGTTCGCGGCGGTGTCATCGTCATCGTCGGCGGCTGCTGCTGCTGCGAAGGGGCCGACGATCCACGACGTGTTGCACGGCGGGCAGCTAAGGATGACGGACTTCCCCATCACCTGTTCGTCGGCTAGCTCGTAGCTCTGATCGCAGGAGGGACATTCGGAAATCATGGGGATGCCCCCTTACATGCAAGTCGCCGTCCATCTTGCGTCTCCGACCGAACCCCCGACATTTCCGCGGTTTCCGCGCTCAGTTCAGGTTTCGTGTGTGACTACAACGCGCTCGCTGGGGTGCCGGTGAACCAGGGGGATGGATGAACCATGAACCGACGTCGCCGTGTGGTGACGGCGCACCCCAGAGAGGATCACCGCGTCGTCAGACCGGCTTCACGGCCTTCAGCATCGTCGACTCGAACTCGGGTCCGAGCTCGCGGCCCATGAGATCTTTCACGGCGTCCAGCGCCGGCTTGTCTTCGTAGAGGACCTTGTAGACCTCGCGCGTGATCGGCATCTCGAGGCCCATCTTCACGGAAAGATCGTAGACGCTCTTCGTGGTCTTCACGCCCTCTGCGAC
>JANXLV010000040.1 GCA_025355005.1 Myxococcales bacterium
GTTCGCGCGGACGCAAGACCCGACTGTTGGTGCGGAGACACGCGCGCGCGTGGCGTCCTCGATCCCTCCACGTGTGGCGCCCGGACGCTCCGCAGGTGAGATCGCGTCACCCGTCGCGCGGCTGCTCGTTGCGCCGGCTCCGTCGCCGCGTCCACCGGAGACCTTCGCACACGATCCCTCATCCTCTGGCATGTCCGCCGCGGAGCTCGCCAGCTCCGTTGCGCCGCCCAGCATGGAGGAGCAGGTCGGGAGCGTCAGCGGCCTCTCCACTCTCGTCAACTCCAGCGCGCCGTCGGGCGCGTTCGCGCCTGAGTCGCAGGCTCCGTTCACCGTGCAGGAGCAGAACCCCGGGGTGGATGTCGTGGTCCCCGCGCCTGCGCTCGAGCGCCGCTCCGACCCTGGGCCCTTCCTCGAAGAGTCCGAGTTCAGCTCGGACTCCGAGCCGCCCACCCTGGCGCGCGACGGCCTTCCACCGATCGCCGAGCCTGACGATCTGCCTCACGATCTCGCGCCTCCGCGCGTCGACGCCTCCGCGATCCCTCCGCCTCCGCAGGGTGAGGACAAGCTCATCGCCGAGCGCCTCACCGAGCTCGCCAAGGAGGCGTTGCTCGGCGCCGACACCGCATCGCTCGAGCGCTGGGTTGACAGCCTCGGAGCCACGGGGGAGCACCAGCTCCTCGCCGATCGTATGCGCGCGATGGCTCGCCTCAGTCGCGGCGAGATCGGCGACGCGCTCCGCGTCCTGAAGCGCGCGCGGGCGAGCCTCCCGAAGGAGGCTTCGGTGCTCCGCTGCCAGACGTCCCTCGCGCTTGGTATGGCGCTCGCGGTCGCGGGGCGCAGCGAAGAGGCGCTCCTCGAGGGCATGGATGCTCTGTCACGCGCGCGGGAAGCGTCGGATACGCGCGGTACCGCGGCGTGCCTCGCATTCCTGGCGAAGCTGTTTGCCGGCGTAGATCGCGCAGAAGACGCCGCCCGCCTGCGCATGAGCGCGCCGCCTCCGCCCCCAACCCCCCACATCGAGACCGCTTCGTAGGGGGACCTTGGAGACGAGAGGCGTATCTCAGCTCACTCACGCCACGGGGGGGCTTCTTCCCATGCCTCGCGCAGGATTGCGGCCACGGCCTCGTAGAGCGCCTCGGGGATCTGATCGCCGATCTCTAGCTCGTGGAGCGCGCGTGCGAGGGGTACGTCTCGCAGGATGGGGATGTTGTAGTCACGCGCGGCCTGCATGATGCGCTCCGCTAGCTCGCCTTCGCCGCTGGCGACCACCACCGGAGCCTCGTCGCCTTCCTTCTCGTCGTAGCGGAGCGCGCATGCGATGTGCGTGGGGTTCACGACGACCACGGTCGCGGTCCGGACGTTCCCGACCGCCGCAGCAGCGAGCATCTCGTGACGAGCGCGCTCGCGTGCGGCCTTCGTCTGCGGGTCGCCTTCGCTCTCCTTGTGCTCTCGCTTGATCTCTTCCTTGCTCATCATGAGCTTCTTTTTCCAGCTCGTTCGTGTCACCAGGAGATCCACCAGGCCGAGCGCGATGCCGACCATGGCGACCTTCTTCATGAGCGAGAGCGTGACGCTGGACGAGAGCAGGCCGACGTATGCAGTGCGCCCCGCGAGGTTCACGAAGTCCGCCGCATGATCACGCAGCGCGGCCCACGCGAGGTACACGACGAACATCGCGAGCACGGCGGCCCGTGCAACGGAGAAGAGGCGAGCCTTCGAGAAGAGCCCGGCGAATCCCTGGATGACATTCAGGCGCTCGACCTTCGGCGTGAGCTTCTTCGTCGCGATCGCGCCGCCGGACTGCACGAACGATGCGACCGCTGCCACTGCGGCCGCGCAGGCGAGGATGGGAAGCGCGCCCGAGAGGACCGCAGCGCCGAGCGCCCCCGCGTCGACCGCGGCGGACGGCGAGGTGAGGGCTGCCTGCGCGATGCGGCCACGAAGGTCGGTCGCGCTGGCATCGGCGATGTGTGCGACGGCCGCGGGCAAGACTGCGACGGCCGCGAGGAAGGAGAGGGACGCGCCGAGCTGCGCGGAGATACCGCTGTCACCCTCTTCGCGCGCCTTGCGGAGCCGCTGGGGTGTCGGCTCTTCGGTCTTGTCGCTCAACGGCGCTTCGACTTCGACTTCGACTTCGACACGGACCTCGACTTCGACACGGACTTCGACTTCGACTTCGACGATGACTTCGACTTCGACCCGGACTTCGATGGGGTCGACTTCGACCTCGCCCTGGGTTTCGGCTTCGGTTGCTTGCGGGTGGTGTTCTGGGCGGCTCGCTTCTTGTCGCGCTTTGCTCCGGTGGCTGACTTCGAGGTGGTCTTGGGTGCACCCTTTGGCTTTGCCTTGGCCCTTGGCTTTGCCTTGGCCTGTGCCTTCGCCTTCGCCGTGGACTTCGCCTTGGCCAGCGACTTCGACTTCACCTTTGGCGTCGCTTCGGCCTTCTTCAGAGGCGCTCCGAACTCGTCGACGGGGCCGTGCTTCACGAGCTGGAAGAGCTCGTTGAGCAGCTCGCGGATGCCTTCACCGGTGGCGGCGGACACGAGCCGCAGCGGGATGCCGCGCTTCGCGAACTGCGCCTTCGCGGCCGCGTACGCGTCACGCACCTCGGGGAGATCGGCCTTCGACATGGCAGCGAACATGGGGCGCGTCGCGAGGTCGGGGTTGAACGCGCGGAGCTCCTTCATGAGCGCGTCGTAGTCGCCGAGCGGGTCACGGTCCTCCCCGTAGTCGAGCGACACCAGGTGCAAGAGCGCGCGCGTTCGCTCGACGTGCTTCAGGAACTGGATGCCAAGGCCCGCGCCCTCTGCGGCTCCGGGGATGAGGCCCGGGATGTCGGCGATGACGAAGCTCGCCTCCGTGTCGATGCGAACGACACCCAGGTGCGGCTCCAGCGTGGTGAACGGGTAGTCCGCCACCTTCGGCTGCGCGCGCGAGACCGCACGGACGAACGTGCTCTTGCCGACGTTCGGAAACCCCAGGAGGCCCACGTCCGCCATCACCTTCAGGTCGAGGCGGAGGTGACGTGAAGACCCTTCCTCGCCCGGCTCCGAGCGGCGCGGAGCGCGATCGAACGACGTCGCGAAGTGGATGTTGCCACGCCCGCCGCGACCGCCCTTGGCGACGATCTCTTCCTGGCCCTCGGTCGTGATGTCGTAGATGAGGTCACCCGTGTCGTGGTCGAAGACCTGCGTCCCCACCGGCACCTTCACGCGAAGATCCTCTGCACCCTTGCCGTAGCAGTCCGCGCCGTGCCCGTTCTCGCCGTTCTTTGCGCGCAGGGTGTGTGCGTAGCGAAGGTCCATCAGGGTGGACAGGCCCAGGTCCGCGACGAACACCACGTCGCCGCCCCGTCCACCGTCGCCACCGGCCGGACCGCCGAACGGGACGTATTTTTCCCTGCGGAACGCGACAGCGCCGTTCCCGCCATTGCCTGCCGCCACCCGCAGGTCGCATGTGTCGATGAACTTCATGAATTGGCCACGGACAGTAGTACGATCACGGTGAAATGAGAATTGCCCTTGCCTCGGGAGTGCCAGGCCGCACGGGAGCGTCGCGTTGAGCGCGCCTCGCATTCATCACATCTCGTGCGCGACGATGTGCCCCGTGAGCCGGCGGTTCGTGCAAGGGGACGGCGGCTTCTTCGAGTCCGGGTTGCTCGTCGCGCACTGCCTTCTGGTGGAGCTGCCCACGGGCCTCTTGCTCGTGGACACGGGGCTGAGCACAGCCGACCTCGCGGACCCCATGCGGCGCCTCGGTCGCGGCTTCATGCTGACGGCGCGCCCCAAGCGCGATTTTCTGGGCACGGCGGAGGCGCAGGTCCGCGGGCTTGGCTTCAAGGTGGAGGACGTACGGGACATCGTCGTCACCCACCTCGACCTCGACCACGCGGGCGGCCTCTCCGATTTTCCGGAGGCGCGCGTCCACATCTACGAGCCCGAGCTGCGCGCGATGGAGCAACGCCGCACACCGAACGAGAAGATGCGCTATCGCCTTCCGCACTTCGAGCACGGCCCGAAGTGGAGCCCGCACGAGGTCTCCGGCGATCTCTGGTTCGGCTTCGAGGCGGTCCGCGCCCTCGCCGACGACGTGTTCATGGTCCCGCTCGTCGGCCACTCGCGCGGGCACACGGGCGTCGCCGTCCGCGCCGACCATGGGTGGCTCTTGCACGCCGGCGACGCGTACTTCCACCACGAGGAGATGAAGATACCGCCCCGCTGTCCGATGGGCCTCTCCCTCTTCCAGAGCCAGGTCGCGATCGACGACCCTGCGCGCCGGCGCAACCAGGAGCGGCTGCGCGAGCTCGTGCGCGACCACGGCGACGAGGTGAACGTGTTCTCCGCGCACTGTCCGGTGGAGTTCGAGGCCCTGCGCGAGCGTCAGCGCCGGAGCGCGCGCCCGCCGCCCGTCATTTCAACGACAACGTGAGCGACAGATCGCCAGTCGTGTTCGTCGCACCATCCACGAAGATGTAGATGGGCGTGCCGTTGGTCGCCGCCACGATGAGGGTCTCGTCCCCGACGCCGTTGACCGCGTTCTGACAGACGAGCTCGCTCGCCTCCGTGGCGCAGTCCGGGCGCGCGTAGAGCATCGCGTCGTACGTTGCGCCCACCGTCTTCACCGTGAGCGTGCCGGTCGCATGCGGCGTCACCATGAAGACACGGTCGCTGCCCAAACTTCCCGTGGCTCCATTGCACGCGGCCTTCGCGCGGTAGGTGAGCGGGAAGAGCTTCGTGGTGGTCGCGAACGTCACCGCTGTCGACCATACGTCGACGGGCATGCCGGGACAGATGCCTGCCTTTGCGGCATAGCCACCCGCCGGTACGCACGCCGTCGTGCATCCGTCGTCGTTGACCACGTTGCCGTCGTCGCATGCCTCGCCGGGGTCCACCTTCTTGTTGCCACAGAGCGAGCCGGCCTCTGCGTCGCCGGTCGCGTCCTCACCCGTGCCCGCGTCCTTTGGCCCGGGATCACCTGCGTCGAAGCCGGGGTCCACGCCAGGGCAGGGAAGGCACGGTCCGTAGCTCTGGCCGTCGTCGGCGCAGAGCTTGGTGCCCTCACCGAAATCCTGGCAGCGGCAGTACACCTCCTGGGTCGCCTTGCAGAGCGCGGAGGTCAATGTGCCCGCGTCGGTCGGGGGGGGGCCGGCCGTGCAACCTGTATGTGCACTATACACGCAACCGAGGAGCAGTAGTGTGGGCCAGATCTTCCGCATGGGCTCAGGGCAGGCTGAAGGTGAGCTGGTAGTCACCCTTGGATGAGACGGAGGCTCCGTCGACGGCGACGTAGTACGTGGTTCCGGTGGTGACGGCGAAGCTCATCGTCTCGTCGAAGGGCGCGCTCGCAGTGTTGTTGACGTTCGCGCACATGGTGACGCCCGTGGTGAGCGCGTCGGTGCATACCGTGCGAGCGAGCAGCTCGACGTTGAAGGTGACGTTCTGCGTGGAGACCGTGAGCGTGCCGGTCTTGTGCACCGTCACCGCGTAGACGTGGTCAGGCGCGTTGTTCACGTTCGTTGTCTTGTTGCAGGAGCTGTCCGTGTCCTTCCACGAGTTCGGATAGGTCAGCGTGGTGCCGGTCGCGATGACGGTTGCCCCGCTCCACATGCTCACGGACTCACCGGGGCAGCTCGCGCCGGAAGCCACGGGAGATGTGTCTCCGTGGATCGCCCTGCAGTCCGGCGCGCAGCCGTCGTTGTCGACGTTGTTGCCGTCGTCGCATGCCTCACCAAGGTCCACGGTGCCGTCACCGCAGAAGCTGCCCGGCTTCAGTGAGAGCGTGAGCGAGTAGGCGCCCGCGCTGCCCGTCTTGCCATCCACGAACAGGAAATACGCGCGGCCCGGGACCACGTTGATGCTGAACGTCTCGGTGCCGCCGGCCCCGGTGGTCTCCGCGCAGCTGAGCTGGGTAGCCGCGTCCATGCAGCTCGATCGCAGGTAGATGGTGGAGTCGAACGTGGCGTCGCCCCTCACGGTCACGGTGAGCGCGCCCTTTGCGGTAGGAATGAGCTCGTAGATGTTGTCGGGGCTCGACAGGCCGACGCCGCACGCGCCCGCCTTGCCCGCGCCGTTGTCCTTGCCACCCGACGTGTTGCCCATGAGGGTTATCGGCTTGGCGGCATCCACACCGGTCGCCTTCCCCGGGCAGGCGTTGAGCGGGTTGGGCGGGCCCGCGTCCGGGGTGCCACCACCGCCGCCGCTGTCGATCGCACCACCGCCATCCGGAGCCTCGCCGCCGGGGCATGATGCGTTGCCGGGTACGAGGCATTCGTCGAACTGCCGCCCGTCGTCATGACAGAGCTTGGTCCCGTTGTCGCCGCTCTGGCAAAGGCAGAAGACATATGCGCCGGGCGTGCACAGGCGCTCGGTCGTCGTGGCAGGCGTGCTCGAGCTGGTGCTGCACGCGGAGAGCACGACGCTCGCGGCGATCGCGACGGTCATGAGCAGGCCCGACACCGCGCGGATGAAGCGCGCTGGAAGTATTCGGCTGGGAGGCCTCGGTGCTCTCATGCGCGGCCTCGCTTTCGCAACAAGAAGAAGATGCCCAGCACGGGCAGTGCAGCGCCTTCGCCTGGAGCTTCGCCTGCGTGCACACCGCACCCGCCGCTTTTCACCGGCTCGGGGCACGTGGTGGTGAGGCCACCGTGCGGCGTCGTGTCGCATGCCGCGGCGCGCCCGGGCGGGTAGGCGTCGCAGATGCCCGCGATGTCGTCGGAGGTCAGCTTGCGCAGCGACATCTCGCCGGGGTTGTACGTCGCAAACATGACTGCGTCGGAGTCGGCGCTGTGCGCGAGCCCCAGGAAGTGACCGGCCTCGTGCGTGACGATCGACTGCAGGTCGTACTTCACCTTGGCGGGATCATCCGTGACGGTGAGCGCGTTGAACGCGGCGTTTATTTCGATGTCGGCGTCGAGGATCACGCCCGTTTCGTGGTCGAAGGTCACGGCCGTCTTGGCGAGCGTCCCGTCGATGCCCTTGTACGTCCAGTCGGAGTCCTGGAACATCACGACGTTCACGTTGGGGCCGGTCTTGTCGTAGCCGCTGCGATGACACGGCACGTCCGCGACGGGCGAGAACGTGAACGATGCCTTGCCACCCGGGCATGCGACGTCGCTCCACTGCGCGAACGACTTCTGGATGATCTCCTTCGCCTGCGCGAAGTCCAGCTGTGCGGTTCCCACCTCGTTCACGGCAAACCCGATGCACGCGCTCTTCCACGCGATAGGGACGCCTTCGGTGATGCAGCCGTCCACGTCCGCCTGGCACTCGTGCTTTGCCGTGTTGTCGCAGGTGTGCGTACGGCAAAAGCTGAGCGCGTTCTTCGAGACGAAGAAGCAACAGGCACCGAACAGCAGGGTAAGCGAGCGACGCCAGTGAAGGGGCATCATCTACCCTGAGTATACGACGGGAGAAGCTCGCGCCGCGAGTGACCTTTACGAACCGGATTGGGGAGAGGGGAGGACGGTTGGGTGAGCGAACTCCGGTTCGTATCGATGCGCTCGCGGCGCGTGACAAGGCTTACTGCTTGAAGTGTGCCGACAACGCGCACATGCTTTTCGCCCAGTAATCTGGCTGAATTCTCACGTGTGAGACACTTCGTCACGAAGTGCGTGGGGGATCGATTCGCCGCAGATGGCTTCGCGCCTGCCCACCTGTCTCCTAGGATCGCGGCCATGTTGGATGTCGCCATCATCACGTGCAAGAAGCTTCCTGAGCCTGACGTGGACGAGCCGCTGCTGCTGCGCGCGCTCGCCGCGAAGGGGCTGCGCGCCGCGATGTTTCCGTGGGACGGCCCCGGGGCACGTCATCCCGACGCGCGCATCTCGGTGATTCGCTCGACGTGGAACTATCATCACGCGTTGCCCGACTTCCTCTCGTGGGTCGACGCAGAGTCCACGCGCGCGCCGCTCTACAACCGCGCTGATGTGCTTCGCTGGAACACCGACAAGGCGTACCTGGCGGAGCTCGGCGCCTCAGGGCTTGGCGTGGTGCCGACCGCCTACGTGGAGCGTGGCTCGTCGCAGGAGCTCGAGCCGATCATGAAGGAGCGCGGCTGGACGGATGTGGTGGTGAAGCCGCGCGTGTCCGGCGGCTCGTTTGCGACGACGCGTCACGCGCTCACGGACCTGCGCGGCGGCGAGCTCGCGCAGGCGGCGGAGTCGCGCGCGCTGATGGTGCAGCCGTACGTGAAGGCGGTGGATGGGCGGGGCGAGCGCTCGTACGTCTTCATCGGCGGTGAGGTGACCCACGCGATCCGCAAGAGCCCGCGCCTCGCCGGTCAAGAGGAGAGCGTGACACCCGCGCCGCTCGACGAGACCGACGTCGCGTTCGCGAACCGGGTCATGGCGTTCGCCACTGCGAAGTTCGGCGAGAAGTCGCTGTACGCGCGGGTCGACGTCGCGCGCGACGAGAACGACGCTCCGGTGGTGATGGAGCTCGAGATGGTGGAGCCCTCGCTCTTCTTCGTGCACTCGGAGCCGGCTCTGGAAAAGCTCGCAACGGAGATCGCGCGCCGCGGCTCCAGCAAGGCGTAGGCCGTTTTTCTTGCGCGATCTGGCATCTGTCATCTAGGAATGACGGTGCGGTGTCATCCAACGACGAAGAGAGCCGGGGGCTCGATGAGCTGGATTCTGGATGGGGCGAGCCCTCTCCAGCACCTCCGGCTGCGTCCCCGAAGGCAGAGGCCCCCAAGGCGGAGCCGATGAAGGTGCCGCCGCCCGTGAACGTCGCGCCGGCCGTGAAGATCGCGCCGGCCGTGAAGATCGCGCCGGCCGTGAAGATCGCGCCGGCCGTGAAGATCGCGCCGGCCGTGAAGGTCGCGCCGCCCGCGCCGTCGTCCACCACCGCCATCGCCGCCACCGTGGACGCGGGCTGGGGCGCAGACGACGACGACGATGACGACGAGGATCTCGACGCGCTCGACGACGCGTGGCCCGAGATCACCGAGGAAGAGAAGAAGCGCGGCGTCGTAGGCCTGACCGCCGCGGAGCGGAAGAACCTGCGCGAGCAGAAGGCGAAGAAGAAGGCCGAGCGCCGCAAGGAGCGCGTGTCCCTCGCCGACATCAAGCAAAAGAAGAAGAAGAAGAAGGCCGGTCGCAAGAAGGACGAGCCGCGGCTGTCGGCTGCTCCATCCGCGAAGGACGCGAAGCAGCGGCGTGACGCGCCCTCCAGCCCGAAGCTCGATGAGGACGCCGCCGAGGACCAGGACGAAGACGCTGAGAGCGACGCGCCCCCGTCGAAGGTGACCGCGAAGGCCGCGTCCGATGCCTCTGGCAATGCGGCCGCGAAGCTCCCTTGGGCCGCAATTGCCGTAGGTATCGCGGTGTTGGCGGCGATCGCGGCGGCCTTCGCGATGCTCAAGAAATAGGCGTTCGGCTCCTGGGCGATCAGAAAATCGCAGCTATACCTCCACCTATCCGGCGGAGGACGGACCTTATGCGCATGCTCTCTGACGCTTCTCGGCTCCTTGCGGGCTCGGCTTTGTTGGTTTCCATCGCGTCCGCAGCTTGCGGTGGCGCACGGTACTCGGACCTCACCTGCGTCGACGGCGTGTGCTCCAGCAGCGACGGCACCGATCCCGATGGCGGAAAGTCGTCGCACGATGGCGGCGGAGGCGACAACACGGACGGCGGGGTGAGCTCGCATCCGGACGGTGGTGTGATCATCGGCGAGAGCGACTCTGGCGTCGTCGTCGTTCCCACGCCATGCAGCCAGGACAAGGAATGCCCGGACGGGCTGTGCAACTGGAAGACGAAGGTCTGCTCCGCCCCAGCCGCGGACGGCCAGGCGTGCAGCCGCGACCAGGAGTGCGCCGGCGGCACCTGCAACTGGAAGCTCTCAGTGTGCGCGCAGCCCGGACCGAACGGCAACACGTGCAGTCGTGACCAGGAGTGCACCGGCAATCTCTGCAACTGGAAGACGTCACAGTGCGCAGACCCAGGCGCTCTCGGCTCGGCATGCAGCCGCGATCCAGAGTGCGCAAACAATCTCTGCAACTGGAAGACGAACAAGTGTGCCGACAAGGGCTTCTCCGGCGGCCCCTGCAGCCGAAACCAGGAGTGCCAGAGCAACGTCTGCATCACCTCGTCGAGCAAGTGCCAGTAACTAAAACAGCATCGCCTGGCGCGAGAGCCATCCCGCCATGCTTCGTTTCGAGCTGCGCGCGGTGCTCACGTACAAGAGTCTCACGATTGATCGGATCTTTCCGCCCGCGCTTGCCAGCCGACCTCGAGCAGTAGGAGGTCGTGGTAACCGCGGGCGAGGACTTGCCA